>CAZPSQ010000351.1:0-5534 GCA_964588755.1 uncultured Prosthecobacter sp.
GTGACGATCCAGGGCGTGGTGATCGGACTCGTACGAAATTTCCGCTAGGAGCCATACCTGGGCTATTGTTGCGCCCGGCCCTTCGACTCCGCACCTGAACCATGACCTTTACGACCTCCCGCCGCAGCTTTCTGCGGTCAGCCGTCGCGCGTGGTCTGAGCGCACCGCTCCTGGGTACGAGCCGTCTCGCGGCTGCGCAACAGAAATCGCTCAACCTCGCCACGCCGGAGAAGTTCAGCTTGGGCTTCTCGAAGTCCGCCAGTCCCAGGTCAAAGGCCACGCCGCCACGTGGGTGGCCGTCATCATCGTCATTTTTGTCCTCATGCACCGACTCCAGGAAGACGCCGCCGGAGGTCATCGCGCCGCGCTTGGGGGCGGTGTCACCATTGCCGGCCGGCTTGATGCCGCGCAGGTCTTTCTCGATGCCTGGGTCCGCCAGCGCCGCGTTCAGCGCCACGCCTTTGTCATACATGGCCCTGGCGCGGGCCAGATCATTTTCGGTCACATGAATGCGCGCCAGCAGCAGGTAGGCGGCCGCGCAGGCGGGCGTGTCTGACAGCACCTGCTCCGCGCGCACGGCGGCCTGGGAGGTCTTGCCTTGCAGGAAGGCCGCACGTGCCAGGCCCAGGCGGGCATCCGCATGGGCGGGGTCGTTTTGCAGCACCCGGTGGAAGCACTGCTCCGCCTCCTCCACCAGCCCGTCCTCCAGGCAGCCCTCCGCCAGCAGCATCAGCAGCGGGGCGTTGTCGGGCGAGTGCTGGAGGGCCAGGCGGAGCGCGTCAAGGTTTTGGGCCATGCCGGAGACTCCAGCGTGGGCGGCATGGGCTGGCAAGGGAATTATCCAGCCGTTACGCCCGGCTCTTGACAAGAAGTCTTGCCATGACGCGTGGAACCTCCCTATGCTGGCGGCACCATGACGAGAATCCTTCGCCGGTTGCTGCCTGCTGCGACGGGAGCCGGAGGCCTGCTGCTCGGCGGCGCGCTGGTGCCAAAGCATGCCCCCGGCCCTGGGCCACAGCCCGAGGTGCCAGCCTTGGCCCGCGCAAGCCCGCCGTCAAAAGCCTCCGCCGACCCTGCCCACGGCCAGCCCACACCGGAGGAGACAGTGCGGGAGCAGGAGGCCCGCCAGCTTTGGCAGACGGCGGGCCTGGCGCCAACGCTGGAGGCCCTCACGGCCTATGCGCGCGTGAACCCGGAACGCGCGCTGGAGCTGGCGATGTCTCTGAAGGGAGACGACGCATGGGAGCTGGTGATGAAGCTGGTGCAGACCCTGCCGGCACACGCGGGCGGGATTGCCATGGATGTGCTGCTGCGGCATCCGCAGTACTGCAAGGCGTGCCCGCCGCTGGACGCGGTTTTCGGCCTTTGTACGAAAGCGGACCCCGAGCGTGCCTGGCGGGAGGCGCATGCGGCCGGGGCGAAGTTCACCAACGCAGCACTGGACGCGATCGCCCGCGTTTGCGGCGAAAGCAATCCACGCAAGGGCATGGAGCTGGCCGCACGGCTGGCGGAAGGCAAGGAGCAGAAGAAGTTCCAGCGCACCGTGCTGCGAGGCTGGGCGGAGAGTGACGCGCGCGGTCTGGTGGCATGGCTGGGCACCCAGGCGGAAGCGGGGAGCCTGTGCCTGCAGGTGCCCTGGGGAAAGATGCGGTTCGACACGCAGGAGGACTTTTTGGCGATGGTCCGTGTGGTGCCGCCCGGCGTGCTCGATGGCACCCTGGATTCCGGGCATTCCTTTGGCACCACGGTGGAGGATGGCTGGGCCACACGGCTGGACTGGCTGCAAGCAGTGACGGACGAAGCCTCCCGCCGGGCGCTCTTCGCGGGAGCGGCCCGCGCATTGATCCATGCGGACCCGGAGAAGGCCCTGGCACTGCTGCCGGAGATCGGCGATGAGCGGCTGCGGCAGCACATTACCAGCGCCACGGCGGCCTACCGCGCCGCCATCTCCCCGGCGGCTGGCTTTGCCTACGCGGAGTCACTCGCGGATGAGACGTCGCGGCGGCTGGCCCGGCAGAGCGCTTTAACCACGTGGTCCGAAAATGACCCGGCCGCGGCTGCACGTTATGCGCTGGAGTCCGGACTGGCCACGGATGACGCCTTCATCGTCGTGCGGCAGCAGCTCGGCCGCAAATGGGCGGAGCTGGACCCGCAGGGCGCGGCCACCTACGCGCTGGCCCATGAGCCGCAGAACCCCAACCAGGCCAGGCCGGACTCTTTGCTCAGCTCCGCCATGCGGCAGTGGGTTGGCCAGGATCCCTACGCCGCCTCCGGCTGGGTCAGCGCCCTGCCCGCAGGGGAGCAGCGGGACCAGACCGTGGCATTGCTGGCCCACGCCGCCATCCATTCCGAGCCGGACGGCGCGCTCGCCTGGGCGGGCAACATTGCCGACCCTGCCTTGCGGCAGCGCACGTTGCAGAACTGCTTTGCGCTATGGGTGCAGGCGGACAACAGCCGTGCCGCCGGATGGCTGGAGCAGGCCACCCTGGATGCGGGCACACGGCAGATCCTCAGCGCCGCTGTGCAATCTGCGGCAGGGCAGCAGCGGGGGCCGCGCTGGCGTTCCAATGACGGTATCATCGTGGTGTATTGAGCCAATTCCCATGAAAACCCTCCTGATCTCATGCCTCACCTTCCTTGTGGGACTGGGGGCTGGCGTGGTCCTGCCATGGCCTGAAACAGGCGGTGTGCAGCCCGCTGTTGCCAAGATGAGCACGGCAGGCGCATCGAAGCCGCCTGTGAAAGCTGGCCACACCACTCCCGCCCCTGTGGCAGCCTTGCCCACGGAGGCGCCAGTGGGCGACCCGTTCACCGAATGGGAGGCCGCCCTGAAGGCAGGCACGCTGACGGACCTCCACCTGCGTGGCGAACTGTTGAAGCGGATGATGCAGGCCGATTCCGCGCGCGCCTGGCAGGCGCTGATGGTGTCTGGCCTGCCAGTCAGTCGTAAGGAGGTCAGGGACATGGCCCAGGCGTGGTATGAGAAGGACGCGGCTGAGGCCGCCGCCTTCGGGCTCACCCTGACCGATCCGCTCCAACGCCCCGCGTTTTTGCAGTGGGTGCTGTCCAAATGGCTCATGGAAAAGCCTGGCACCTTTGCCGCCTGGTTTCACGCTCAGCCGGCGGATTTGGACCTGGCGCGGTATCTCAACGGTTCCAATCTGGTGTACCGGCCTGGCACCTGTACCCTGGAGGATTTGGACAGCCTGCTGCGGATCAATGCCGGTTTTTCGTCCTTCCCAGACTTTATGGGTCGCCAAGTCAGCGCGCTGTGGAGCCAGCCGGAGCGGCGCCAGGCCGTCCTCGCCTGGCTGCGCCGCGTGGCGGACACCGGCCTGCGCGACAGGCTCTGGAAGGACCTGCTTGCCACCGCCAGCGCGGAAGATCCACGGGCTGCCGCGGCGATGCTGGAAGAAATCGGCGATGCCACCCTGCGTCGTGAGGCCAGCAGCACGCTGGCCGCGCATCACGCCCGGCAGGATCCACAGGCCGCTCTGGAGCAGGCTGGAAAGCTGCCAGATGACACGGCCGCGCGCGCCGCCTGGCAGAGCGCCCTGTGCACCTGGGCCGCCAGTGCCCCCGGGCAGGCGCTGGACTACATCCGGCAGAACATGGGGACTATCACGCCGGACCTTCTGGATCCCGCCACCCGGACACTCGGGGAAAGCCGGCCCGCTGAGGCCCTGGCCGTGGTGACAGGCTATCCGAAGTCCGCAGAACGAGACAGGCTGGTCAATAATCTGCTTTTTGAATGGCACAGCAACCGCCCCGGGGAGGTAAAGCGCTGGCTGGAGAACGCCTCAAGCGCCGACCTGATCGCCCCCGGTTCACCGCTGCGGAAGGTGCTGACAGAACTCCGGCCTGCATCCCCCACTGCGGGAACCTTCCATATCATCGTGAACGGCCGACCGCTGGTGTACACTTATTAGGCGCAGGGGGATGGTGATGAATTCGGGGTCAGATGCTCCTGCGGTACGCCTGCACCCGCGCCAGGAAGGCCTGCCACTTCGGCCCTAGGCGGCCCCGGTCCAGCAGGAAATGCGGGCAGTTCTTGTGGCCGAGGTCCCGCCGGTCGTCGTGGCGGATCATGCGCCAGTGCTGGTGGGGCACGATGTGGCTCAGCGGAATGTTGTGCTCCTTCATCAGCCACGCCACCAGCCGCGCGGTGCGGTCCAGGGTGCGGCCGCGGTCATTTCCCCGGTTTTCACACATCTCAATGCCGATGGAGGTGCGGTTGCCTGGGCCGTCGTAGTCCGCATGTTCCCCGCGCTCGTTGGTGGGCAGGCTCTGGTAGGTGGAGTGGTCGTCCACGGTGAAATGCCAGGACACGTAGCCGATGGCGTTGTGGCGGCCCTTCAGCGCGCCTCGCTTCAGCATCTGCGCGTGCGACCACGCGTTCGCCCCCCGGCTGCGGTTCTCCGTCGCATGAATCGTGATGTAGCGCGGCGTCATGGGCCGGTGGACCCGACGCGCATACATGCCCCGTGGAACAAGATCCACCGTCACCCCAGGGGCTGTGGAACGTGGGGCGATTTCAGCGCAGGACGCAAGCAGCAACACCGAGGCGAGTCCAAACCGGGTGATTTTTTGGCGAAAATTCATCTTATTAAAGGAACTAGCAGATTGCGTGACAACATCGCGGCCGGAGCACTGCCTGGACCTGCTTTTTGCACGATTATTCGGCGGGTCATTGGTTTTCAGAGAAGTGTGCAGGGTGGATTTTTTTCTCATTTTTGAGCATTGAACCTGCTCTTTTGACGCGTGGAGTTTTTTTTCGCCGTGGAACCCTTGTATTTGCGATGAGAAACGCGTTTCGACACAATGGATGGGAAAAAAACCTCGCCAGGGCACAATATCTTGTGCATCATTCGCCTCTGGGGCCACTTCATCTGGTATTTATGGTGTTGGCTGGCAACTGTCCTGCTTTCATAAAATTAGACAAAACTCACCCTCCTTCCGCAACGATACTGTCATGGATAAGACTTACAAGATTGGCAACCGTGAGTTTGTTCTCGATCAAGATAAAGCCGAGTCAGCTTTCGCGGACAAGAAGGTCATCAATGGTCGAAAGAGCATGACCTTCAATCTGCTTCCGCTCAAGTACCAATGGGCGTACGACCTGTATCGGATCATGAAGGCCAACCACTGGGAGCCGGAAGACATCCAGATGCAGAAGGATGTGGAACAATGGCGCTCCAATGATGTTTCCCAGAACGAACGCTGGATCATCATGATGGGCATCGGCTACTTCAGCGCCGCCGAAGGCATCGTGGGCGACAACGTGCAGCATGTGGTGCGGGAGCTCGTCACCGCGCCGGAATTGAAGCTCGTTTTGGGCCGTCACGCGCATGAGGAGAACATCCATGCCGACTCCCTGCTCTACATGATCTCCTCCCTCGGCATCAACCCGCATGAGTGCGAGGCCATGTTCGAGCAGATCCCGACGATCGTGAAAAAGAACGAGTTCGTCACCCGCACGTCCAACAACCTGCGTCGCGACCTGGACCTCACCGTTTTGGAGAACAAGCAGCTCC
>CAZPSQ010000352.1:0-5499 GCA_964588755.1 uncultured Prosthecobacter sp.
CGGCGGTGTGCCCGGCGGACGGGGCGGATGAGGAGATGCCGGGGGAGGATGAGCTGGAGCGGATGCTGAACACGCGGGTGCGGCTGGTGGAGGCGTATCTTTTGACGGATGCGCTGGGGACGGGGCGGATGAGCCGTGTGTGTGTGGTGTTCCCGCCGGCGCAGGAGGACTGGGTGGTGTGGGCGGACTACTTGGCGAACATCAGCCCGGGGGCGGAGCTGCCGGTGCATGTGGAGGTGTGGGAGCCGGTGCCGCACAAGCTGTATGGGCGCGGCTTCTTCGGCAAGTATGCGTATGTGCAGACGGGGTGCGATGAGCTGTGGAACCAGGTGCAGTTCCGCAATGCGATGCATGCGAACCCGATCACGGCGATACGGCCGGGGAACCTGGAGCGGGATGAGGATGACGGGGACCTGGTGCTGCGGCCGGGCCTTTCCATCACGCCGAAGGGGGGCAACAAGCTGGAGGACTGCATTGAGTTTGCTCGGCTGCCGGACCTGGACGGGCGGAGCATGGAGCTGTTCCAGGTGGGGATGCAGCTGGCGCAGCTGCGCAGCGGCATCTCCTCCGCCAGCCAGGGGGACCTTTCCGCTGTGCCAGAAAATAACACGGCGACGGGGATCCGCAGCCTGATGAGCCGGGCGGCGGTGCTGCTGAAGAAGCCGGTGCGGCGGATGCGGCGCAGCAAGGGCCGGGCCTTCAGCTATGCGGTGAAGCTTTTCTACGCGAATTTTGACCGGGAGGAGGCCTTTGTGTGGGGGGAGGGGCAGAACGCGGAGCTGGTGCGGATGACGCCGGAGAAGGTGGCCAATCTGGACCTGGATGTGCGGATGCTGCTGACGCAGGAGCAGAACCAGACGAAGCTGGAGGGGGCGCAGGTGGCCAGCGGGCTGATAGGCCAGTGGCTGCAGGTGCCGGAGGCGGAGAAGGCGGCGGTGAGGCCGCTCTTCCTCCAGGCGATCAAGGCGCTGGAGTTTGACCAGGCGGATGAGATCGTGCGGCAGCCGATGGTGACAATTGAGGATTGCATCGGGCTGCTTTCGCCAGAGGAAGGGGAGCGGCTGAAGGGGCTGCTGGAGGGCGAGGGCCAGATGCAGCAGATGCAGCAGATGCTTCCGCCGCAGATGCAGCAGCAGCTTCCGCCGCAGATGCTGGGCGAGCTTCAACCGCAGGATCTGCTTCAACCACAGGGCGGGCTGCCGCCGCAGGGTCAATTTCAACCGCAGGGCGGCTTTCCGCCGCAGGGGCTGCCGCCGGATGCGGCGGCGCAGATGCTTTAAGCACAACCAATAATACCATGAAATACCATATGAAACACATTGCCATTCTCATTCTGACCCTGGGGGCGCTGGCCGGGACGGGGCCTGCGGCGGCGGCGGACTCGAAGGAGGGGATGATCGCCAAAATCTTTGGCCGGGACAAGGCGCCGACGGCGCCGCCGTATGCGCTGGCGGCGCACGCGCTGGTGGCGCGGGACAACAGCATCCTGGTGAGCGCGTGGGGCGGGAGCCTGGCGTTTCAGGACGCGGGGAGCAGGCACAAGACGGTGTTTTCCTTCGCTAAGCCGACGGCGGGCCGGACGGTGACGTTTGCGGACGCGGGGGGGACGGTGGAGCTGATCAAGGTGGTGGCGAAGACGACGACGGGTGCTTTGACGGCGAATGAGTGCCGGGGCGGGGTGGTCACGAACACGGGGGCGGCGGGGGCGATCGTGCTGACGCTGCCGGTGCCGGTGGCGGGGATGCGCTTCAAGGTGTGCCTGACGGCGGCGCTGGATGTGGACCTGAACCCGGCGGATGGCACGCAGATCCTGGGGCTGACGAACGCGGCGGGGGATGCGATCTCCAGCGCGGCGACGGTGGGCAACAGCATCGAGCTGGTGGCGCTGAGCAGCACGCAGTGGGCGGCCTTTGCCGCTTCCGGGACGTGGTCTGATGTGAACTGATCTTCACCTCCCCTGCCCTTCCCCGCGCGGTGCGGTGCGGCGGTGGGGCGGCGGTGGGCACGGACACGACCTCCTTCACGACTTCATCATCACAAACAAACACACACACATAATCTCTCTCTTTTTCTTTTTATGCCTACGACTGCTTCTTTGACAAACGCGGCCTCGACGCCGGCCTTCACCGTGCCCGCTGGGGCGCTGGGCTTCATCCTGTGGAACAAGGCGGCGGCGGAGCTGCGCGTGCGGGTGGGGGCGGCGGCGGCGGCCTCCGGGGTGAATGAGGGCATCCCGGTGCTGGCCGGGGATGAGACGCCGCAGTACTTCACGCATTACTTTGACAGGCCGCTGCAGCGCGCGGTGGCGGTGCACATCCACCAGTCCAGCGGCGGCGCGATCAGCGCGGGGGTGGGCTATGACATCATCAAGCTGTGATTTTATGCAACGCGGCTCATTGACGATTCAGACCGGGGGAGCGTCCTCCTTTGCAGGCCTGGGCGGGGTGCCGGCAGACAATGCCGCGCTTTCCCATGCCCTGGATGCGAAGGTGGCCAAGGCTGGCGACGCGATGACGGGCGCGCTGGCGGTCAACGCCGGCACGCTGAACACGGCGGGCCTGACGCTGAGCCAGACGTGGGACGACGCGGGGGCGGCGTGCCGGGGGATCGAGCTGGCGGTGACGGACACGAACAGCGCGGCTGGCTCCACCGTGGCGCGGGTGAGCGTGGGGGGGACGACGGTGCTGCGGGTGGGGAAGACGGGCGACATCTCCAGCGATGGAGGGTCCTATTCCACATGGCTCATCGGTGCCGAAAGCGGCAACCGCCAGCTAAGGCTGCGGGCGGGGGGCGGCGGCAACATCACTTTTTCAGACGCGGCGACGGTGCAGGTGTTTGCGCCTTTATGGGTGAGGACAGCGTCGCCAGTCGGCGTGCCTCGCAATGGGGCCTTCGCCTTTGGTGACGGGGACAATGACTATGCGGGCTCCGCCGGTGCCATTGTGTGCTCTGGCGCGGGATCGCCTGAGGGGGTGAAGACCGCGCCCCCCGGCAGCCTTTACCTGAATCAATCTGGCGGGCCACCCTATTACAAAAACACCGGCACGGGCAACACGGGCTGGGTGCTGATGTCTTGATTTATGCACCGCCCACCCACACCCGTGCAAACACAGGCCATGGCCCAGGATCTGCCTGGGGCTGGCGGCCTGGATTTCACCACACAGGCGGGGCGGCCTCCGCTGGACAAGATGGGAGGTGGCGCATGAGCCCGGCTGAGATCCGCACGGAGGTCCTGACGCTGTGCGAGGCCTGGGGCTGCGCGAAGCTGACTGGCAACGTGCTGCTGCAACAGGTGATGCAGCGGCACATTGAGCAAGAGGCGCTGCCGAGGCTGATTCCCGACAACCCCGCCTTGGCACCCTGCCACCAGCAACCATGAGCACGGAACCTCCACCCCCAACAGATGGCCGCGTCCGGTGCAAGCCATCGGCTGCCGCCGGGCCGTGCGGCACGCGGACGGGCGCGGCGCCTGCGAAGCGCAGGGGAAATGAAGGTGGCCCGGCCTTTGCCAGGGACAGGAGGCCTCTGCATGGCGCGCATCCACCTGCCCTGCGGCGGCAACGGGCCAGCGCGGGGGCGGGCCATGACATCATCAACAAGCACTGATCTTCTCTGAACTTATCTTATCTTATGCGTGCGCGCCATGGCTCCATGACCTTTCAAGATGACAACCGCGTGGTGGTCTCCCCCCGGCGCAGGGGCGGCATGGAGATGCGCCGCGCACGCGCACCTGCGGCGGCGTTTGTGGGACCGCTGGATGGCCACACCGCGGGTCTGCTGGGCGCGTGGAGCGTGGCGCGGCGGCTGCTGAGCAGCCACACGGGGCCGCTGATCCGCGTGCGGCGCAGCAGTGATGATGCGGAGATGGACTTTGGCGCGCTGGCAGACGGCGCGCTGGATGTGGCGGCGCTGCTTGCGTTTTGCGGTGCCAGTCATGGCTATCTGGTGAGGGTTTATGATGAATATGGAGTCAATAACATGGATCAGCCTGATCCGTCGATTCAGCCGCGTGTCGTTGTAAGTGGCGTGCTGGTGACAATGTCCGGTGGAGCGCCCGGAGTCAGCTTTTCCACCGGCACGCAGTTCATGCTTTCTACCCTGCCCGCGATTGAGGGGGCGGCCACGGTGCTTTGTGTTGTCCATGACGTGGCCTCCAACTCACGTTTCTGCGGCACTGATCAAACTGAGCAAAACCATCTGTTCTATAATGCTCCCTTATGGAGGTCTGAGGCGCGATTTGTTGGTACTTCTCAGGGGGTTACTGGCTCAGGTTCGGGCCGCGTGTCGTTCAAGCAGGCAAATGCCACCACGCGCCGCTGGCAGCTTGATGGGGGCGCTGAGCAGGAGGATGACAGTGGGCCGCTGGATAACACCTTCGGCGTGCGTGGGTGGTTTTGCACATCATTCGGAAGCGGGCCCGCGGTGTTGGGGACAGGCAAGATCAATGAGATGATCATCTACTCAGCCGCCCTTTCAGAGTCGGATGTGCAGGCGATTCAAGCCACACAGGGGGGGCTGACATGATCCGGCACGTGCCAGCACAGGCGGCGGAAATGCTGAGCGTGGCCCTGTGGGAGTTGGCGCGTCCTCCGCACGTGCGCGACCCAAAGGATGGCTCGCTGTGGCTGAGGTTCGATCCGGGGTTTGTGATGAATGTGCATCCTGACGCGGAACTGGGAGCCATCGCTGACATCCTAACACCGTGGATCGGGCATGGGATCACGCAGGAGGACATTGATGCGCTGGCAGCGGTGGTGGAGGGCCATCGAGGCGGGCGCATGACGCCGTGGGAGGCGTTTCCCCAACTCTTCAAGGAGCGTTCCAAGAGCCATCAGAACATGATCGACGCCGGATTGCTGGCGGGACAGCCGGAGGTACCGCCGCCATGAGTGACGACACTCTTTCCCAGCTGGTGGCCGCCTCCAGCGGGAGTCATTGGCTGCTGCGGGGCTGTCTGGCACGCGGACGGGACCTCCGCACACACCCACCTGCCCTACGGCGGCAACGGGCCAGCGCGGGGGCGGGCCGCGGCAGCCTGGCACGATGAACGAAGGAGACACACCCGCAACCCACAACCATTTCCAACACAATGAAAGGATCCCTCAACATTCAAACAGGCGGCACCGTCGCCTATGCCTCCCAGGTGGAGGCGGAGACCGGCACCAACAACACGAAGGCGATGACCCCGCTGCGCGTGGCCGAGGCCATCGCCGCGCTGGGTGGGGGGGGAGGGGTGGATGTGCAGGAGTTCACGGCGGATGGGACTTGGACTAATCCTAGCCCGACTGCGGCCAGGATGGTAAAAGCCTTACTTATTGGAGGAGGAGGAGGAGGAGGAGGCTCCGGCAGACGAGGATCAAGCGGTCAAGCCGGCGGCGGTGGAGGAGGCGGTCCAGGCCTTATGTTTGGAGTAAATATGGTTACCACATCGCTTGGAGCAACTGAAAATGGGCTCTTCGCGGCTTTTAATGGGCGGGGAGTGGTGTAAAGGTGGGAGAT
>CAZPSQ010000353.1:0-5471 GCA_964588755.1 uncultured Prosthecobacter sp.
TCGGGGTGAAGAACCGCATCTTCCACCACGCCGACCGCATCGCCAGCATGAACGACGGCAAGATCGTGGAAGTTTACGACGTGGACGAAAACCACCCGCCTCCCGAGCACCTCCACACAACGGAGAAGCTCTAAGCACGTTGTTCACACCTCCGTGTGACAGCTCTCCCACCACACCAAAATCCCCTCGGCACGTGGCGGTTCTCGAAACCCATTTCCCGAAAGAAATCAGGAGACGCCCCCTGCCGCCGTGGTGAACGAAGGACTGACCAGCAAATTCCTTCCTCGCCTGCTTGGACACCCGGAAATCAGCATTGGAATCGCTATAAACCGCCAGCAGCCTATCCCAACAACACCTTCAACAGCGGCGACGCCCCATGCCTCGGCATCGCAAATGCATGCCGGATCTGCGGCCGCCCCACCAAAGGCACCGCCACCACCGTCCGGCTGACCAGTTTTGCCAAACTGGCAGGCAGCACTGAAACACCCGAACCCGCCGCCACCATCAAGGCCACAGCCTGCGCGCGCGGCGTCGTCAGCACCACTTGCGGCCGCACATCCCCCTTCCTCATCACCTGCTGCAACAGCCTGCTGTAAGCGGACGCCGCATTTCCCGACACCGCGATAAAAGGCTCATCCCGCAGGTCCGTCAGCCGCACGCTTTTCCGGCCCGCCAGCGCATGGTCCGCAGGCACCAGCGCCACCAGATCCTCCGCATACCAGGTGGAGAAAACCAACTGCCCATCCGCGCGATCTGGTGCCACCCCCACAAACCCACCGTCCAGCTCTCCCGACTCAATGGCACGAAGCTGATCATCCGGCGGCAGATCGTAGAGCATGATCCGCACGTCCCGGTGCTTCTGCCGAAACGCCGCCAGCGTCGTCTCCAGCCGTTCCGACATCACTGCGCTGATGAACCCGATCCGCAGAGTTTTGAGCCCGCTGTTCTGCCTCGCCCGTGCCGCTTCTGCGGCGGCCGTCAACCGTGCTGGAATACCCCGCGTCCCTTCCAAGAAAGCCCGCCCAGCCTCCGTCAGCCGCGCACCCGATGACGTGCGCGTGAAAAGCTTGCAGCCGATCTTTCCCTCCAGCGCACGCACATGCCGCGTGATCGGCGGCTGCGCCAGATGCAGCCGACGCGAGGCCCCGGAGAAGGAACCCTCCTCCGCCACCGCCAGAAAACATTCCATCTCACGCAATGAATAGTCCATACCGTTTCAGTATCGTTTTGCGCCAAATGAAGCATTTCAAATATGGAAGCACAAGTGGGTATCTGCCCCCGCATGACACCACCCCGAAGCGACACCATCAAGCGCGGCATCTCCCGCGCCCCCCACCGCAGCCTCCTCCGTGCCACCGGCGCCATCCAGTCCGAGGACGACTGGAACAAGCCCTTCATCGCCGTGGCCAATTCCTTTGTGCAGATCATCCCCGGCCATGCGCACTTGGACGTCGTCGGCAAAAAAGTCCGCGCGGCCATCCGCGCCGCAGGCGGCGTTCCTTTCGAGTTCAACACCATCGGCGTGGATGATGGCATCGCCATGGGTCATGGCGGCATGAACTACTCCCTGCCCTCCCGCGAGATCATCGCCGACAGCCTGGAGGTCATGCTGCGCGCCCACTGCTTCGACGGTGTCGTCTGCATCCCGAACTGCGACAAGATCGTCCCCGGCATGCTCATGGGTGCCTGCCGTGTGAACATCCCCACCGTCTTTGTCTCCGGCGGCCCCATGAAATCCGGCCTTGATCCCACCACCGGCCAGTCGCTGGATCTCGCCTCCGTTTTTGAGGCCGTCGGCAAACACTCCACCGGCGCGCTTTCCGACCAGCGGGTGGCTGAGATCGAAAAAGCCGCATGCCCTTCTTGCGGCTCCTGCTCCGGCCTTTTCACTGCCAATTCCATGAACTGCCTTAGCGAGGTTCTCGGCCTCGCCCTGCCAGGCAATGGCACCATCCTCGCCACCGATCCCGCCCGCGAAAGGCTTTTTCAAAAAGCGGGCGAGGCCATTGTCCGCATGGTGAAGTTCGACTGGAAACCCTCCGACATCCTCACCCGCGAAACCTTTGAGGACGCAGTCGCCCTCGATGTCGCCATGGGCGGCTCCTCCAACACCGTCCTCCACCTCCTCGCCATCGCCGCCGAGGCAGGCATCGATCTCCATCTCGAAGACTTCAACCGCATCGCCGACCGCGTCCCCCACCTCTGCAAAGTCGCCCCCGCCGGCAAGCACTACATGGAGGACATCGGTCGCGCCGGCGGCATCTCCGCCGTCCTGCACCGCCTCGGCAGCACCTTGCACCTCGACCGCCTCACCGTCAGCGGCCTCACCCTCGGCGAGATCATCTGCCAGCACCCCGTCCTTGACGACGAGGTCATCCGTCCCCTCGACCGCCCCTATTCCGCCAAAGGCGGCCTCGCCGTCCTCTTTGGCAGCCTCGCCCCTGAAGGCTGTGTCGTCAAAACCGCCGCCGTCGCTGAAAAAATGCGCCTGTTCTCCGGCCCCGCCAAAGTCTTCGATTCCGAATCAGCCGCCCAAACCGCCATCCTCGGCAGCCAGATCGTCGCGGGCGATGTCGTCGTCATCCGCTACGAAGGTCCGCGCGGCGGCCCCGGCATGAAGGAAATGCTGGCTCCCACTGCCGCCCTGGCCGGACGTGGCCTGGGAGAGTCCGTCCTCCTGATCACTGATGGCCGCTTCTCCGGTGCCACACGCGGAGGAGCCATCGGCCACGTCTCTCCCGAGGCGGCATCCGGCGGCCCGATAGCGCTTGTGCAGAATGGTGACACGATTGAGATCAACCTCGACACGCGCCGTATTGAGCTGCGGGTCTCGGCGGAGGAGATGCAGTCGCGTGCCGCAGGCTGGCAGGCCTTGGAAAAGCCCGCCATCCACGGCTATCTGGCGCGCTATCAGCGGCTGGTGGGGACGGCATCAAGGGGAGCCACGTTGGGTTGAGCACCTGGCAGCACCACGCACCCGGCCCGCCCTTGAGGCCGCTCCAGTCACTTCACCTTCGGCAGTTGCTCCCACAGCAGCGGGGCCAGCAGTTTCGTGCTCTCCAGCGTGAAGCCTGCCACCACCTTCGGCTCATGCTCGCCCAGGATGCGTATCGTCTTCGGCACGCCTGAGTTGATGGCCATCTGAATGTCGCGGTCGTGGTCGCCCACAAGCCAGCTTCGGGAAAGGTCCAGGTTCAGGCCATCACGGGCGTGGTAGATCATCTCGGGGCTGGGCTTGCGGCAGGTGCAGGTGCCGGAGAGGTGGGTGCAGGCCATGATGGCATCAAAGGCCGCGTCATGCGGCATCAGCGCCTCCTGCATGTTCTCATGAATCTCCTCCAGGTCCTCCTGCGTCATCAGTCCCTTCCCCACCCCCTGCTGGCTGGTGACGAGCACCGTCGCATATCCACGGTCCCGGCACAGCGTCAGCGCCGCCACGATGCCCGGTGAAAAACGAAACCCCTCCCAGCTCAGCACATACCCCGCGCCGGGGGACACATTGATGACGCCATCGCGATCGAAAAACACGGCGGGTTTCGGGCTGGAATCTTGGGGGAGAGCAGGGAGCATGGGATGTGACGGAAAGAAGTGCTTAATGTGGAACAGGGCGGTTGTTGATCAAACCAGGAACCGTCCTGTGGCGCTGGATTGAACCCCCGCCACCTGCCTCGGCGTGCCGGTGGCGACGACGCAACCGCCCTCGCTCCCGCCGCCGGGCCCGAGGTCGATGATCCAGTCGGCGCAGCGAATCACGTCGAGCTGATGCTCGATGATGATGAGGGTGTTCCCCGCATCCCGCAGGCGCAGCAGCACGCCCAGCAGCGTCTGGATGTCCGCGCTGTGGAGGCCTGTGGTGGGCTCGTCCAGCACGTACAGCGTGCGGCCGGTGGCGCGTTTGGCGAGTTCGGTGGCAAGCTTGATGCGCTGGGCCTCCCCGCCGGAGAGGGACGCGCCACTCTGGCCCAGCTTCACATAGCCCAGGCCGGTGTCCTCCAGCGTGCTCAGCTTCGGGGAGATGGCGTTGTTCTTGCCAAAGAAGCGCGCGGCCTCGCTCACGGTCATGTCCAGCACATCGGCAATGTTCTTGCCCTTGAAGGTGATTTCCAAAGTCTCCGCCCCATAGCGGCGGCCTTTGCAGGACTCGCAGGTCACGTAAACATCCGCCAGGAAATGCATGTCGATCTTGATCACACCATCGCCCTCGCACTTCTCGCAGCGGCCGCCGGGGGTGTTGAAGCTGAAACGGCCCGCGTCATAGCCGCGCACGCGCGCCAGCGGCAGCTGGGCAAACAGCTCGCGGATCGGCCCAAACGCCCCGGTGTAGGTGGCGGGGTTTGACCTCGGGCTGCGGCCGATGGGCGACTGGTCGATCACCACCACCTTGTCCAGGTGCTCCAGGCCGGTGATCTTCTCATGCGCGCCGGGCATGTCCTTCGCGTCATAAAAATGCCGCCGCAGCGCGCGCATCAGGATGTCATCCACCAGCGTCGATTTGCCGCTGCCGGAGGGGCCGGTGACGCAGGTGAAACTGCCCAGTGGAAAGGAGGCCGTGACGCCGCGCAGATTATGCGCCGTGGCGTTGTGGATCGTGAGTGACGGAAGGTCAGAAGCAAGAGGTGAGACGTCAGCGGCGAGCGGCAGCAGGGCGGTTTCGGCACCTCTAACCTCTGATTTCTCACTTCTCACCGTCCGGGCCGCCGCAGTGATCTTCCTGGCACCACTGAGAAACTGCCCCGTCACCGACGCAGGGTTCTGCATGATCTCCTCCGGCGCCCCCTGCGCGATGATCCTGCCGCCATGCGGCCCCGCCGCAGGCCCCAGCTCGATGATGTGGTCCGCCGCCCGCATCGTGGCCTCGTCATGCTCCACCACCAGCACGGTGTTTCCCAGATCGCGCAGCCGCAGCAGCGTTCCGATGAGGCGCTCATTGTCCGCCGGGTGCAGGCCGATGCTCGGCTCATCCAGCACATACAGCACCCCCGCCAGCCCCGCGCCGATCTGCGAGGCCAGCCGGATGCGCTGCGTCTCCCCCCCAGACAGCGTGCCGCTCTCCCGGTTCAGCGCCAGATACCCCAGGCCCACCTGCTCCAAAAACTCCGTCCGCTTCACAATCTCCCGCTGCAGCTCGCCCACATAGGCCCGCTGCTGCTCGGTGATCTCCAGCCCCTGCATCCACCCCAACGCGTCTCGGATTTGCAGCGTGGTAAATTCGTGGATGTTCAGCGAGGTTGCAAGTTGTCCAGAGAACGCCGCAGGCGGCTCCACCTTGGAACTCAGCCGAACAGCCAGCGACTGCGCCTTCAGCCTCCGCCCGCTGCACGCCGCGCAGGGCTGCGGGTTCATCAGCCGCGTCAGGTTGGCGCGCAGCATCTCGCTCTCCGCGCTGGCATACAGCCGCGCCACCTCATTCAGCAGGCCCTCGAAGGGCTTTGCCACGCTGCGCTTGTGGTCGCTCTTCTTCCACCCGGTGC
>CAZPSQ010000354.1:0-5456 GCA_964588755.1 uncultured Prosthecobacter sp.
CACGCCGGCCTCGCCGATCAGGACCGGGTTGTTCTTGGTGCGGCGGCACAGAATCTGGATGACGCGGGCAATTTCCTCCGCACGACCGATGACGGGGTCCATCTCCCCCTTCTGCGCGAGCTCGGTAAGGTCGCGACCGAAGGCCTTGAGGGCGGGCGTCTTCTCACCCTTTTTCTTGTCTCCGCCGCTGGCGGGCGTGTTGCCGCCGGAGTTCACAGGCTCGCTCTCCTCTTCTTCCTCCTCAGCCTGGGAGGTGAAGTTGGGGTCGAGCTCCTTCAAAATCTCACTGCGGGCCTTGTCCAGGTTTACTTCCAGATTCCGCAGCACCTGGGCGGCCACGCCCTCCCCCTCCCGCAGCAGGCCCAACAGGATGTGCTCCGTGCCCACATAGCTGTGGTTCAGCGCCTTGGCCTCCTTGGAGGCAAGGGCCAGCACCTTCTTCACCCTGGGGGTGTAGGGGATGTTGCCCACCATCTTGGTCTCCGGGCCGGAGCCGACCTGCTGCTCCACCTGCATCCGCACGGTCTCGAGGTCGAGGCCCAGCTTGGTCAAAACATTGACCGCAACGCCCTGCCCCAGCTTGATCAGACCGAGCAGAAGGTGCTCAGTACCAACATAGTTGTGGTTGAAGCGGTCGGCCTCCTTGCGGGCGAGGGCCAGGACCTGTTGGGCACGGGGGGTGAAATTATTCATCATGAGGGGGGGAGGGTGCGCCTCCGGAATTGGTTTGTGATTGTGGAAAGTTACCTGGGCCGTCGATGGATTGCAACCGTGCGCGGGTGATTTCAGCGCGCATGCTGTCGCGTTCGTCGGGGGACAATTCCCGCGCCGCGTTGAGCTGCAGATGCGCAGGTTGAATTTCAAGGAGCAGCATGTCGATCAGGCTGCGGTCACAGTTCCCGACAAGGTCGAGGTCCGCACCCAGCCGGAGCATGGACAGCAGGTTGAGCGCCTCCTTGGAGGCCAGGATGTGCGCGTAACGCAGGACGGCAAAGGCACGGCCCACCTGGTCCTGCAGCATGGTCTGGTGATCCTCCTTGAGTTTGGCACGCGCGGTTTGCTCGGACCGCACCACGCCTTCGATGACTTTCTCAATCTGGGCGATGATTTCCGGCTCGGCCTCCCCCAGGGTATGCTGGTTGGAGATCTGAAACAGGTTCCCCAGCGCCTCGGTTCCCTCCCCATACAGACCGCGGACGGCCAGGCCGATCTTCCCCACGGCCTTGATGACCGGGTTGATCTGCTCTGTCAGCACCAGCGCGGGCAGGTGCAGCATGACGGAGGCCCTCATGCCGGTGCCAAGATTCGTGGGGCAGGCGGTGAGGTAGCCAAGCTTCGAGTCGAAGGCAAAGGGCAGGTTCCCCTCCAGTTCCGTGTCCACCTTGTTCACCAGGTCGTAGGCGCTGTGCAGATTCAACCCCGGGCGGATGCCCTGGATGCGGAAATGATCCTCCTCATTGATCATGATGGAGATGCTCTGCTTCCGGTCCACCACCACGGCGCAGCCGGAGGAGCGCGCGGCATGCTCCCGGCTCACCAGATGGCGCTCCACCAGCACCTGCTTGCGGATCTTGCTCAGGCCGGTGTAGTCCTCACTGTAGCCGTCCCGCATCTCGGGCAGTTCCTCCACCACGGGCCGCACCTGCTCCAGCAGATCGACGCGCTGACGCTCCTGGCTGAAGCCTGGAAACGGGAAGCCGCGCAGATTCCGCGCGAGCCGCACCCGCGACGTCATGACGATGTCGGAATGCGGACCCGCACCCTTCATCCAGTCGGCAGGGTTTTTAATCAAGGTGGCAAAGCGCATCATGGGAGGACAAGTATGGTACGTGCTGGAGTGGATACGCGTTGAATGCCGTGCAAGGATACCTCGGACCCGAAACAACGCTTCTCAGGTGGAAGCCTGCGTCTCATTTGGACGGTGCCTTGGGCTGCAGACGCTCGATCTCCGCCTTCAAACGCGCGGCGTCCTCGTAACGCTCCTCCTGCACGGCCAGATCTAGGTCGGCGCGGAGCTTGGAGACATCCGCCGGCGGCGTGGGTGCCGCTGGGGGCGGCGGCGTGGCTTCTGTGGATGCGACAGCGCGCTGCCGGGGCAGCAGTTGCGGCGCCTGCCCGCCTGCGTTTCCAGGCCGTTTGCCCACATGCCGGGTTCCCTTGTGCATGTTGCGCAGCAGCCCGTCCAGACCTTCACGAAAAGCGCCATAGCACTCCGGGCAGCCCATCCGGCCAATCTTTTTGAGCTGCGACGCCGTGAAACCGCAGTGGTCACACACGGCTTCCATGGATTCCTCCGCGCGATGCGAGGGCGAGAGAAACGCCTCAGCCAGACCGAAGCCGGTCTCCTCGGTCACTCCTTTCGCCTTGGAACAATCCTCGCACAGATTCACCGTGGTCATCTGACCATTGATGATCTGGGTGAGGAAGACCGAGGCCTCCTTGTCGCAAACGTCGCATTTCATGGGTTCAATCTGTGCTGCATTCGTGCCACTATAACGCAATACGAACGACAACAGGTACTGGTTATGACAGGTATTTGCAGCCGTCAAACTCAACCGAGACCTTGCTCCACCCCCCAGGCATCCAGTTCCGCCTGAAGCTGGGGATGCTTCGCAAAGCTGTAATGAAAGGTGCGGAACCCCAGCCGGGCAGCCGTCTCAATGTTCGGCAGCAGGTCGTCGATGTAGAAGGTACGGGCCGGGTCGAGGTCCAGTTCGGCGATGGTTTTGCGGAAGATCTCCTCCCCGGGCTTGGAGCACTGGGCAGAGTAGGAGTACACCCCTCCGTCGAAGAACTGGAAAATCGGAAAGGTGCGCAGGAAGTAGTCCTTGTGCAGGCCGCTGGTGTTGGAGAGCAGGTACATCGGCAGCCTCCCCGCCAGCGCCTCCAGGGTCGCCTTCATCGGCTCGTTCTGGGTGAAGATCTCACACCAGATGGCCTCGAACTCCGGCGCCGTGCCGTTGAAGCCCGTCAGCGCCAGCGCCTGCTCGACGAAGGATTTGTCATCCATGCGGCCGTCCTCATACGGCAGCTTGATGCCGTCGAAGAGGGTGAGCACCGTCTCGGCGGGGTGCGGGCAGCGATCCGCCAGCCGGCGCGCGGCCACGCTAAAGTCAAAATCAATGAGCACTTTGCCAACGTCAGAAAGCAGAACAGGGCGGGACATGGATGAACCCCTATGCACCGCCCTCGCGGCACATGCCAGACGAATTCGAGCCTGCCGGCCCATGTGTCAGCATTGATGCTTTCGCGTCGTTGAAGCTGGCGCGGCCCCCACAATCTTCCGGCATGCGCCCCCGCCGCCAACTCCCCTTCCCTGGCCTGCCCGAGCGTCGTCGTTCCCGCGTGCACTGGGGCACCGTGCTGGCGATCGTTGGCCTCGGCATCACCGTCATGCTTGTGATCCGCGCCGTCCGTCAGCCGGGGGTGTCCGCGCTGCCGGTCAGCGCCCCGGCAGCGCCAGCCAAGTAGCCTCGCTACCTTTCCCCCGCCTTCTGGCTGGAGAGGATCAACAGCACAGCCACCACGCCCAGGGCTGCGCTCACCGCCCAGAGCATGCCCGGGTGGTGATCATACAGCGGCATGCCCAGGGCGGAGCTGGCCGTGTTTCCCGCACACCATGCCAGGCTCAAAAAGCCGACATACCGGCCGCGCATGTCCTCGGGGGAAAGACTTGCCGCATAAGCCTGCTGGCGGGAGAAGGCGCACATCTCCCCCACCGTGAAAACCGTCATCATCACGACAAAGGCGGTGAGCGTGTTGCTGGCAAAAAAAATAAGGTAGCTGCCTGCCATGAGCATGTAGCCCAAGGCCAGCACCCGCCGCACCGGCCACTGCCGCAGCCCCATGGCCAGCGGCACCTCAAACAGGCAGATCATGACCCCGTTCAGCGCCAGGATCATCCCCGTCAGGTGCAATGGCAGGCCGCTGCGCTCCAGGTGCAGCGGCAGTGCCGTGTTCGTCAGCCGGAAACACCAGGCCAGACATACGCATGCCCCAAACAGTGCCAGAAAAGCATGATTCCGCCGGATGGACTGCCAGGCATGCCCCCAGCCCGCCTGCTCCCGCGCCGTGCGCGTGCCCGCCGGCAGCCAAAGCCATGCGATGATGCCAAAGACGGCCGAGGTGGCCGCGTCCACGGCAAAGAGCCAGAAAAACGAGTGCTCCGCCAGGAAACCCGCCGTGGCAGGCCCCAGCGACCAGCCCAGATTCACCGCGAAACGCTGCACCGCATAGCCCAGCACACGGTGCTCCGGCGGCACAAGATCCTGCACCAGCGCGGCGCTGGCCGGGTGGCCCGCCTCCGTGATGGCACCAGTGATAAAGGCCAGCAGCGCCAGCATGCGCCAGTCCACTGCCTGGGACATGGCCAGCATGCACACCGATCCTGCCAGGGAGGCCACCGCCATGGTCACATTCCTTCCAAGGCGGTCGGCCATCCAGCCGCCGATGTAGGCGGCCAAAAAACCGCCGAGAGAATACGAGGCCGCCGCCCAGCCAGCCTGGGCGGCCGTGTTGCCGTTCCTGGTGATAAACAGCGTGAGGAACGGCACCACGAAGACGCCGAAACGGTTGACGAAAGTCGCTCCTACGAGAACCCAGAAGGACCTGGGCAGCACCTGGAGCTGCGAGAAGAGGGGCATGGTTGGGCAGAGTCTAAAAGTGTCATGGAAATGGGGGGGGCGAGCTGGAACGCAAAAAAAACGGGCCGACTCGCATGAGCCGGCCCGTTTGGGGAAAGGTTTCTGTGTTCGGTAAGGATTACAGGCCCTTGCTCACGATGTATTTCACAAGGTCGACCACACGGTTGGAGTAGCCCCACTCGTTGTCATACCAGCTCACCAGCTTGAAGAACTTGCTGTTCAGCTCGATGCCGGAGCCGGCGTCGAAGATGGAGCTGTGCTGGTCGTGGATGAAGTCGGTGGAGACCACTTCGTCGGCGGTCCAGTTCAGGACGCCCTTGAGGTAGGTCTCGCTGGCCTTCTTCATGGCGGCGGAGATTTCCTTGTAGCTGGTTTCCTTCTCCGTCTTCACGGTGAGGTCCACCACGGAGACGGTCGGAGTCGGCACGCGGAAGGACATGCCGGTCAGCTTGCCCTTCACTTCCGGAATCGCCAGACCCACGGCCTTGGCGGCACCGGTGCCGGAAGGAATGATGTTGATGGCGGCGCTGCGGCCACCCTTCCAGTCCTTCTTGGACGGGCCGTCCACGGTCTTCTGCGTGGCGGTGTAGGAGTGGATGGTGGTCATGAGGCCTTCGGCCACGCCGAAACCTTCCTTCAGGAGGACGTGCACGATCGGCGCGAGGCAGTTCGTGGTGCAGCTGGCGTTGGAGACGACGTGGTGGTTGGCGGCATCATACTTCTCATGGTTCACGCCCATGACGATGGTGATGTCCTCATCCTTGCCAGGGGCGGAAATGATGACCTTCTTCGCGCCGGCGTCGATGTGGCCCT
>CAZPSQ010000355.1:0-5443 GCA_964588755.1 uncultured Prosthecobacter sp.
CCCCATTTAAAGTTTTCAGTTTTCAGCCCCCCTGCGCCGCCAGGCCCTTCCGAACCAAGCACGCCTCTTCGCTCTGCGAGCCACGAAGAGCAGGCTTGAATCAACAATGACTGGCACCCTGCTGCCATAACCGGCGGGCAGCCAGAGGGTGGTGTCGGCCCGGGCCGCCGTGCGAGGCTTCTTCAGCAGCGCGCAGGGTGGTTGCAGCTCGTAAATACTCGGTGACTTTAGGATCCACAACCCCGCCGGCTGGACAGCGGAAAGCACGTGTTCAGTTTTCCTGAGCCCCCTGCCCATGGGGCTGTTTTCATCGAAGGGCCGGAGCAAAGGGCAAAATCATGCCAGGGCAGGATGCAGGCTTCCGGAACATGTTTCCACCACCCCGCATGATTCTGTCATTCCTCCTCCGCGCATCAGCGGCCAGGGAGGGGCTTCGGCTCCTCCTTTTTCTCTTCCTCATCGAAGGGCAAGCCATTATCGTTCAAGAAAGCGACTAAACGCCTGGCACCTTTTTTTAGTGCTTAGTGCAAGGCCAGCGCTCAGCATGACCTTCAGAGCACGTGGTGCGAAGAAGGGCGCGCCCCCATTCGGCCCCTTTGGGAACAGGTCCCATAGGGCCTATGTGACCCATGGGGCCTATGTGACCCATGGGGCCTATGCGGCCTATGCCTGGCGCTTTGAGCAGGCCTTGTGCGCCCAATAGGCCCAATAGGCCAGATAGGCCAGATAGGCCAGATAGGCCAGATAGGCCAGATAACCCTCCGCGAACTAAGCACTAAGCACTAAGCACTAAGCACTTGCACAACGCGCGTCATCGAAGCGGACGCGCGTTGATCGAGGACAGCCGAGCGCAGCGAACCGGAGCGCAGCGGAGATAGCCAGCCACAGGCTGCCCGCAGGGCGAACGAAGTGAGGCAAACAGACAGCCGCCAGGCTGCCCCGCAGGGTGAGTGAAACGAATCAACCAGGAGAACGAGGACGAGGACGATTTCCCTGAACCCTGAACCTTGAGCCGAGAACTCCCTCACGGGCCTCTCTTCGCGGGATCCTCCACCAGCTCGCCCGCATTGAACCAGGATTCGGCCCCCTGCATGACCAGGATGCGGCGGCCGTCCGTGCACAGCAGCATGCCTTTGTTGAGGTTTTCCAGCCAGGCCAGGCAGCTGCCCACCGTCACCTCCCCATCCGGCCGTGGTTCAAACGAGGCGCCCTTATCATACAGCTCACGGTCCAGGGATCTGGCACCCTCGCCCGACCAGACGTCCAGGCACACCTCGTAGGGCACCTGCTGCCGGGCCATCTCCGCATTCAGAAAGCGCAGCATCTGGGAAAGCAGCGCCGGGCGCGGCGGAATACGGGTGAGCTTCACCTCCCGCAGCCGCCGTACCATGGTGGCGATGCGCGCGTCCCCCACCGGCAGGGCGAAGCTGGCATAAGGCTCGCTCCTGTTGGTGATGCGCAGCACATCGGCAAAGTCCCGCCGCAGCTCCGCCAGGGGGCGCACCGTGCCCAGCGGGGCGTCCAGCCGCAGCGGGGAGGGGCCCTGCACCAGCAGGAGCTTTCCGCCCGCGCAGGGGGTGAGGGTGGCGTGCAGGCAGTCTGCCAGCGCGCGCAGCATCTGCGCCAGGCTGCCGGTGGCCAGGGCCTGCTGCAGCCCCGCATGCGGCGGCAGGCCGTGCAGCAGCACGCCATCATGCGCCGGGGGGGCATGCTCCCCGGGCGCCAGGTCCAGGTGCAGCCGCACCTCCCAGGCCAGGCCCTGGGCGGTCATTTCCTCATTGAGCAGGCGCAGCACCTGCGGTGCTCCCACCGGCAGCGGCAGCCGCAGGCCGGGCTGGGCGGCCTCCAGCCGCCGCCACAGCTCCGCGGCCTGGGTGTCCCCGGCGGCCAGCGGCACGGCCTGCATGTCCTGCGGCCGGGCCAGGACATCGGCATAGTATTTCCGATTGTCCGGCCGTTGGTCGGGCGGGACTACCTTGGGGCCAAAGGGGTCCAGCTCATAGGTCCGCGGCTGGGGTGGTCCCTCCTCCTGCTCCTCTGCGGCCCATGACCGGGCAGCCCCCAGGATGAAAAGCCCCAGGACCAGTGTCAGGACCAGGCGGCAGCGGAAGGTGGACAACATGGCATGCGGAGGGCGGGTGATGTCCCTCCGCCCCAGCTTAACGGGCCGCGTCTGCGGGTCAAACCAAAACTGTGTGCATTCGAACACCCAGGCAGGCAGGCAGCCTGGCAGCCTGGCAGAGCGCCCGGGAGAAGAGAGGGATGATGGGCTGGATTTTGAGGCCTGCCGTTTCATGCACGCACGCTGCATCACAGCGCCCCGCTGTGCCTGCAGTGGGCGCTCAAGGCTTCGGCGCGCCTTCCCTGCCCGCCTTCTTTCTCCAGTCTTCCCGCAGCCGCTCAAACTGGCTGCGACCAATCTCCGTTCCCAAAGGAAAAGCGGTGCTCAGCCTGGGATGCGCGGTGAGGAAACTGTTCTTGAACACTTCGATGCCGCGAACGCCCTCCGGCCAGCGCTGGTACAGCTCGTCCAGCCGGTCCAGCCGCTGCCCGTGGTCCAGCTGGTTTCTTTCCCCCAGCAGATTCAGTATCCGCTCCGAAGTGATGACATTGCCAATCCGCAGCGGCACTGTTTCGATGACGTCCGCCGGATTGTCCTCGGGGTCGGCCTTGGGATCTTTCGGAACGGGGCCGGGGCCGGGTTTTTGCCTCACGGGGTAGGCATACACGGGATCGGTGGTCAGCCTGTCGATCTCCCGCATCCGCTCCAGCGTCCTGATGGCCGGCTGTTCCGCGAAGTGCATTTCCCGCAGCAGATGTTTGATGGCATGCTCCGACTCGTGGCCAAAGGTGCCGCCGCCAAGCCGCTTCTGGCTGATGATGAAGGTGATCTCCCTGCCTGGCTCATCAATCTTGTAGGTGGACTCGGTGGACTCTTTGTTGGGGTTCAGCTCCCATTTAAGCTTGTAGTCCATCATCTCCGCCAGCACCTCCAGAGCCCTGGCCTGGTCCGCGCTGGTGGGGGAGGTGCGGATCTCCTCCTGCCGCAGGGCCTCCAGGTCTGCCAGGCTTTGCGGCGGCTGGAGCAGCAGTTTTTCCACCACCTTGCCATTCTGCTGGATCTTCCCCAGCCGTGCGGCGTGTTTCCCCGCTTCGCCGGCAGTCACCGGGGCTGTCTCCTGCCCCTGTGGCGTGCCACTGCCCGGCCCGCCCGCAGGCGGCGGCACCTGGCCGGGAGAAGGAGGCGGTGCTGGAGCTGGCGCAGGCTGCTGGCTGGCCGGCGTGGCTGGCCGGGGCGCAGGCCTCGGTGCCGGCTGCTGCGCAAGGCTGGTGGGCCGGTCTTGATGGCGGGCCTGCCCTCCGCCCATGGCCGCATGCCAGCCCCAGGCGCCCTCCTGGCTGCCATGGGCAGGGTACGGCGCGGGGGTGCTTCCTGGCGCTTCTTCCCCGGCGTTCTCCTCGTGGTAGCCCGGCTGCCAGGCGGGCGCCTGCCCCTGCGGCGGGTCATCTTCCACCGGGAGAGGACCGCGAGGCTGAGGCCAGCCAGGCGCTGAGGCGGCTGCGGATCCTGGTGTCCAGGTCCCGGCCTGCCTTTGCGCTTCTGCTGCCTGCGCAGGCCCGCCCAAGTCCCCGCCGTCTCCGTGCACCTGCCGATTTTGTGGTAGTTGCTGGTATTCTGTTTCCTGGGGCTGCTGGCGCATCTGCTCCAGCCGCTGCAGCAGCGCCAGCTCTTCCTCCTCCTCCGGCGTGCCCGCTTCGGACCGGTAGGGCGTGATGAGCGTGCGCTGGCTGCTGGAGTCAGAGGAGGGGGAGCTGCGGAGCATGATCATGGGTGCCTGCCGTCTCTGGCGAAAGCAGCGGCCGCGCAAGCCCTTCCTTGTTTTCTGGTCTGCTTTTTTGTTTGCCTCCCCGTTCGTGCGTCCTGAAACACCTAGGGGATGTGGCACACCCACAGTGCAGGGAATCACGCCCCGGCGCCGCCATGCGGTCCATGCCTGCCCAAAGCCCGAAGGAAACCCGGAAGGACGTCATGGTAATTTCTGGCATTCGACGGCGTGGCAAGCGGGTAACATTGAGCATTGAGCATTGAGCATTGAGCATTGAACGTCGAGCCGCCCAACGCTCATTCCATGCCCCATGCTCCGAACTAAGCACTAAGCTCTTGCACAACGCGCGTCATCGAAGCGAACGCACGTTGATCGAGGAGGAGTAGGAGAACGAGGACGAGGACGATTTCCCGAACCTCTAACCGTGAACCACGAACCTCACGGCAAAAACACCGGTGGGTTGAGTTTCTCCCTGAGGGCGGCGGTTTCATCGATGGGGACGAGGCACACCATGCCGCAGTAGCGCAGCACCATGCAGCCGTCCTCATCCGGCGGGGAGAGGCGCCACTGGAGGTTGTCCAGCCCTTCCAGGAGCCGCCGCAGGGAGCCTGCCTGCAACGCGGCATCGAGGTCAAAGGGGCTGGGCACGGCCTGGTAAAGATGACGGGCATACCAGCGGCCGGCGTCCCGGTGGTCCTCCACTTCCTCCAGCGCCACCCGCACGGACCAGGGCAGGCGCAGGCGGGCAAACTCGGCATTCACGTGGCGCAGCACCTGCGGCAGGGTGGCAGGCACGGGCAGCCGTGGGGCTGACGCAGCACCGCCACCGCCGTCCGCACCGGGCTGCCCCCCTGCCGCGACCTCGGCGGCCTGCTGGCGTTCCCGCTCAGACAGCACCGACCGCCGCAGGCTTGACGGCAACTGTGACAGTGACTTGGACAGCGGCCCCGACAATGACTTCGACGAGGCTCGTGAAGGCGGCTGCAACAACGGTTGCGGCCGCGCGCCCGGCCCTGCCTCCAGCCCACGCGGGAGCGGCGGTGTCTGCGCCTGCAGACGCAGGGCGGATGCGCCCAGCAGCAGCGCAGCGGTGAGAAACAAAGAGCCGTGAAAAGTCGTCAGCATGACCGTGAGGGACTCTGTGTGGGTCGGATCCGATCCGACCCGACCTCGCGCACAGGATACCCAGGCGTGTCCGGAGACGTCAAGCGTGAAGCGATGCTGACGCCAGACATCGGCATCAGCGTTTCTGCCGCTCTGCCTCCGCCTTTTTGCGCCATTGGTCGAGCAACAGCTTGAAATCCGCGCGGCCGAGCTTGCGTTCGGCGGCATCGGCCTGGGGGTGTTGGACTGCTGGTCACGGGTGTTTTTTTGCACCGACCGTTTGGTCATGTCCTTGAGGAAATCGGGCACCTGGGCCGGGCCCATCATGCTGGCCAGGAACTCAATGCCTGGTATGAATGGCATTGAGTGTGCTGGGCCATCGCGGGGGGCGGGAGACGCGCGCGCACGCCCTGGGCCATCTCTCGCGCAAGGTCAGGGGACACTCGCGCACACACCTTGGGCCATCGCGAAGATCAGGAGACGCTCGCTGCAGCCGAATGCGGCAGCAGTAC
>CAZPSQ010000356.1:0-5442 GCA_964588755.1 uncultured Prosthecobacter sp.
CGCTTGAAGCCGGTCTTGGCTTCGACCTCGGCGCGGCGCAGGATGCGGTGCTCGGGCGGCAAGGCCGGCGCGATGGTCTGCGAAGACATGAGAGGCACTCCTTGACGCTCGATGGCGTTGTTCAGAAAGTGCCTCGCATTCCACATGCTGCTGCTGCGGAATTCACTGCAACTGCAGAACACGCAACTGCAATTGCAGTCTGCTGTTACAGGCTCAGCGCGATGCCTCCAGGTGGCGACGCGCCTGTGCCAGCTTGCTCCACAGCGTCCGCTCGCTGATGCCGGGCCGCCCTTCATGGTGGGCCAGTAGCGCACTGACCACCGCATCCATGTTGCGGAAGGACGAGTAGGCAGAGCCCGCGGGGGACTTGCCCAACAGCAATGTCAGCAGGCCGCCGATGATGTTCAGGTAGGTCGATTCGCTGCGCAGGCCCGGCTCACGCGCATCGCCCTCTCGGATGCGAATGGCATGCTCCTTCGCCAACGCTTCGTGCTGCGCCTTCAGCGCCGTATGCAGTTGTGCGAGTTCGGCAAGCTGCAGCTTGGCGGCCTCGCGATCGGCCAGCAACACGTTCAGCATGGCGACGCTCACCGCAGGGTGCAGTTCGCGCTCGATGCCGTCGAACAGGAACGGAGGCCGCTCACCGGGGTAGTAATGCGACATCCACGCCTTCAGGTCGACGTGGCGCACGATCAACGCAGGATCGTCGAGTGCGGGGCGCTGAGATTCCTGCGCCATGCCTGCCTTGCCATAAGAAAGTTCATCGTGTGCCAGTGCGTCGAAGATGCGCTCGGAAAAAAGGCGCAGTAAGGGCCAGCGCGGAAAGTCGTTCGGCTCGGGCATGGCCCGTGGCCCGAGCGTTTCAAGAATCCGCGGCTCAAAGCGCAACAGGCCCGCCCAACGGATGGCCGCCTCGATCGGGCGGTAGTAGATCCTGGCGCCAAAGGCAAGGCAACTCGATTTCTCCATGTCGCGTGCGTCCCATCGTCGGATCGAACTCCGGCAGACGCGCACCGCCCAAGTGGGCGAGGCGATTGCCCAGAAATCCGGATGAAGCGCAGGGCCGGCCGGCATCGTGGAAGGAGGCGTTGCATCGGCGCTGACGGCCGGCCAAGGGCAAACTACATCTTGCTACGCTTGAAACTCCTCAACCATAATGCGGGCGCTTTGCCTTTGGACCGGCACGCGGCTTGGTGGTCGCGCTCCCCTGGAATCAAGCATGGGTGCCGCGCTTTACCCGAAACCTGGTCAAAGTTTTCCGTAGGAATTCCAACGGCGTAAAGTGCCAATGCGTCAATCGGATGAGCCGGTTTGCAACCAGCAAAAGCTCATGCGTTCCGCGTCAGTGAAATGACCGCGGCGGCGAGCCCGCAGGCGGGTGCTGGAGTACAGAAGGGCGCAGCAATTGCGTCGAAACTGGAATCAGTACAGCGCATGAGCCATGCAGATCGGGTCAGCCGCAAGACCAAAAATGAATCGCGCAATCCGAGAAAACTAGCCGCGCACCTTCCGATAGATCCGCGTCAGATCGCGCGTGATGTGCTTGCGTCCTGATGGCATACACGTTCGGCGCGTTCGATGAACCGCTGCAACGGCTCCGTCATACCACCCTCGGTTCGTAACAGATAGGTGGTTATCGATGCGCTCTGATCGGCCAACGGGCGGACAACAACATCCGCCGGCTGGCAAGTTGCCAAGTGCGCGGCAGTGGAAAAACCTAGCCCGTACCCTGCGGCCACCAACGTCAGCATCAGCCCGTGAGAAGCGGCGTACTCGGCCACAATCGGTTGGACATCGACAGAGCGGAACAGTCGTTCGCTCTGCCGACCGCAACCTTGGCATGCCCGTGGATCACAAAGTACCAGCGGATAGCTCACCACTTCCTGCAACGGCACTTCCTTGAAGGCTACAAGCGGGTGCCGTGCGGGCAGGAGCACTACCAAGGGGTCGGCCCACAACGGCTGAGCAATGATCCCGGCCTCCACTTCATCGACCATTGCAAAGCCGGCGTCGAACAGATCCGCGTTCAGCCCCTGCACGAGTTCGGTCAGCGGTACTTCGGAGAGCCGGATGTTTACCTGCGGCGACTCTTCGCGGCACAGCGCAAGCAGTGCTGATAGCCTCGCCCGCCCTATGTCTCTCGACAGCGCGATGCGCAAAGTGCCCTGAAAACCGGAGGCAGCAGCCTTCGCTCTGGCCACTGCCTGCTCAACGCTCAACATGACGCGGCGGGCGTCCTCCAAGAAGACTCGCCCTGCCCAGGTCAGGGTTGCGCCACGCGGCGTGCGACTGAGCAACGTCACGCCTAGAGTTGTCTCCAGCTTGCGGATCGTGCGTGATAGGGGAGATTGTTCTATGTGCAGCCGCCGAGCGGCTCGACCGAAGTGCAGTTCCTCGGCTACAGCAATGAAGCAGCGAAGATGACGTAAGTTCATGCGCAGTCCTTCGTGACGTGACCAGTCCTTATGATCGTAGGGAGCCGCATGCGTGCGGAGAAGAGACCGGCATGTCTTGCAGCGCCTGCCGTCGCCGGCTCACAGCACGCGGGCAATGGTGTCCGGAGTTATTGCAACGCTGCTTGAGCGCGGGCGGCGGTCATGGCGGATGGCTAGAGCACTCGCGCCAGCGCGCCTCGGCTAGTCTTCTGTGGCCGCAGCGACCCGAGGAAGACAGTCGCGGCGTCTTACGTCACTCCCCGAGGGCGAGCGATTTGGTCTGTCGACACGGGCGGCGGCGCGGCGTCTGAAGCTCGCGCCAGCGGGCATCGCGCCGGATGAACTGTCGATGGGCATGTTCGGCGACTTCGAGATCGCCACCTGTAACCGCGCTGCTGAAGCACTGCGACCGGAGCAGCCGCAGCAAGCGGCTGACGCGGGCGGACAAGCAATTCCTGGAACATGTGCCGCGCATCTTCACTGCCTTGCAGCAAGCCCGCGACAGCGTGAGGGCAGCGGCCAACGGCTTTCACGGTCAGCAACGCATTGCGCTGTCCGATGGCATCACCCCGTCGCGCTTGCCGACCTTGCTGGCGCTATGCCGGCAGGAGGAGCCCGAAGTCGAGTTGCGCCTGTTCGAGGTGCCACTGTCGCAGCAAATCAAGGGGCTGCATGACGATCTGTATGACCTAGGGCCCAGTCTGGTGAAGTGGGTGACGGCATCGTGGCTAAGGTGCTTTGGAGCGACCCCCTCATGGTCGCGGTGCCGGCATGGCATCCGCTGCTCAAGCACAAACGTATCTCACTGGACGAGGTGCTGCGTTATCCGATGGTGCCGTGTGACCCACATGCATGCGGGAGTCATGCACGTCAGATCCAACGAGTGCTGCGGCGGGTGAAGCAGGAACCCGTGATCGCTGAACGGGTGGCTTCTTGGGAACCTGGAACTCGTCGAGGTATATCGATTGGATAGGGGCTAGTCTTCCGTCAGCAGGTGTAGCCATCCCCTGCTAGCGACTTCCATAGAACTTTTCCACGAACGAGCGACGGTAACTCTGGTGGCAGGCTAGGCAGCTTTGCTGGGTTTTGGAGAAAGCCGCGATGACTGCTTGGCCGTCATTCCGCTGTGCAGCCTCGCCCATGGCGGTCGCGGCGTCATGCACCTGTCCATCAAGACCCCGAAACTTTCCAGCGTCTGCCCCAAGCCAGGCAAGGATGCGCATCTTTTCCGACATGGGCGGCTCGGCATGCTTGGCGATTCGTGGTGCTAGCTCGGCGACCAGCGGCCAGTCTTCTTTGGAGATCGCGCCCGTGACGGCTTGCATGTCGCGACCGAGTCTTTCCATTATGGTACGAAGCGCCATTGGCTTTGCCGCCTCTACGGACTGCGCACCGAGTGCCGTGGCGAAGGTTGCCAAGAGCACGGACAGCGGGACGGTGAAAAACGATCTGGGTTTCAAGGGCTGGTTCACGAATTTCTCCATTGATGTTGTGACGAATGCTTTGGGTCTAACGATTGGTTGCAGGTGTCCTCAAAATTCCAGACTCAGCGCGATCGATCCGAATGCGTGATGGCCCGCCTGCTGGTCGAACTCGCGGGTTCTCCAAACGCGCATCACGGCGAGCCGTACGCCACGTCCAGCAACGATCCATTGGCTACTGATGCCGAGAGCTGCTTGCGCGATCCAAGGCCGCCGGCTGACGTGATGGCTATGCCGGAACATGTTTCCGTCGAGTGAGAAGTCCCAGGCGACGGCTTTACCCTCCAGATTCAGGAAGACATGTGCCCCAGGTTTGGGCGCCAGGACCGACTGCGGCGTTGTCGTGCGCAGATCGGCAACACCAGAGGGCGGGCGGTTCTCTGCGCCAGGGCGGATCGGATAGCTGCCGAAGTCGTTCGGTATGTTCCAGCCCGCGCGAAACTCCACGCCGGTACTGGCGGCGGTTTCGATGTTTCCGACCCGCAGGGCATAGCTGCCGATCACGTCGCTGCCCCATCCAGGGCGGACCGCACCCTCCGTGTACGGCTTGAACTTGCGCTCCATGGCCATCTGAAACGCCGGCTCGTTGCGCAACTGGTTGTCCCAGCCGCGAAATCGCTCAATGCCGCGTGCCCGATGCACCAGATCCTGAGATTGCTCGGCCAGCGACCAGGGGCCGATCACGCCCAGGGTCAGCTCACGCACGTCAAGCATTTCGTAGCTGGCGGCTTGTGGGTGGATGCGGCGATTCCACGCCAAACCCAGGTAGAGCAAACCAGCGTACGGTCGGTCATCTGGAATCACGTCGGTGCGCGTCTTGTTCTCGGGCGTGTACATGGACTGGCCAAAGCGCACGACGAGGTTTTGCGACGATGTCTGGGCGCCGGAATCGCGCCAGAACCCGGGATCAGCCCAGCCGATGAAGCGGGCGTACAAACCAATCGGCTGAGGCAGGCACTCCGGACGGAGCCCGCCTTGCAGATCACGTGAGACTGCTGTTAGCGCGACACCGTTGGTGTAGTTGCGATCGGAGCCGGTGAACAAATCGTTCTCCAGACGCAGGGTGCCGCCCCGCCAGCGCAGGGATTGCTCTGGCGAGCAGGAGGGAGGATTTGCAGAGAGTGAGACTTCGGAACCAAAAGCAGAAATCGGGCTGAACAATGCACCCGCAATCAACAAGATAACGCACTGCATCGGCTGCCGCACCTTGGTGCCGCGCAGGCTCCAGCGATACCCGCCGATGCCAATCATGTTGCCCCATCGCCTGCCGCCCTGTTGACGTAAAAGCGTTCGAGGGCACTGACGATTTCCTCCGCATCGTCTACGCAGGTGAACAAGTCGAGATCGGATGAAGAGACATAGCCTTCGTCGAGCAGAAGATCGAAATCAACTACGCGACGCCAGAATGCACGGCCGACCAGCACCACCGGAACACGCTGCATCTTTCTGGTCTGGATCAAGGTGAGCACCTCGAACAGCTCATCGAGCGTTCCATAGCCACCGGGGAAGGCCACCAAGCCCTTGGC
>CAZPSQ010000357.1:0-5408 GCA_964588755.1 uncultured Prosthecobacter sp.
GCATGCTGAGCCTGACGCTGGCCGTTGGAATCGCCACCGGCACGCTGGTCAGCACCGAGGCAGGCGAGGCCACCAGCTACGCCCTCGACACCATCCAGGTGCGCGGCAAGCTCTTCATCGGCGCTGGCGAGCAGGTCTATGACGGCATGCTCATCGGTGAAAACCCACGCGCCGACGATCTGCCGGTGAACCCCACCCGCTCCAAGCAGCTCACCAACTTCCGTGCCGCCGGGAACGACAAAGGCGTGCAGCTCACCCCTCCGGTGCGCTTCAGCCTGGAGCGTGCCATCGAGTACATCGCCCCTGACGAGCTTGTGGAAGCCACACCGAAGAGCATCCGCCTGCGCAAGCGCATCCTCGACTCCAACCAGCGTCAGCGCGAGAAGAAGAAGACCGAGGCCCAGCTCGAAGGCGCAGCGTAAGCCTGACAACTATCAATGCGGAAACGCTGGTGCTCCACAGCACCAGCGTTTTCTTTTTTGCACGTTGCCCACCTGCGACGGCAGGCACCATGAAATTTGTGGCGATCACTTTTCAGATGATGGCTACCAACTCCCTGCGCCTCTGAAAATCAGGCCATCAACTCCGTTTTAGGCTCAACGGCTCATCAAGGCTGCGCCGCCTGCACACGGCGCGCCTTGCTTTGCAGCAGCCCTTCTTCCGTGAGCTGGATGGCCTTGTCCTGGAGGAGCTCGCCAATGTGCTTCTGCTGAAAGCTCACCCGGCAGCTCTTGCTGCCCTGCACAAAGTTGATCCAGAACTCCGTGGACTTGATCCGCTCCGACGCGCTTTCCGCCTGCGCCCAGAGATAGTGTGTCTGGCCGCTGCGGGACTTCTCCGTCAGGCCGGTGGCGTCCAGCGTCACCGAATAGCCCAGCCCCTGCCAGCCCAGCCATGACGCGGCGCTGCCCGCAATGAAAAGCAGGATGCCCATCACCAGATAAGGAAACAGGGTGCTGAAACGGCTCTTGCCAAACTCCATGGAGAAATACTTCAGCCGTGAATACATGATCTTCACCAATGCCAGCGCGCCGATGATCAGCAGCACGCCCCCGCCGATCAGCAGCCATGTCTCCACGTCGCCAAAGCGCAGGGTCACACCCAGCCCGCCGCTGCCCTTGGTCAGGTAGGGGGAGAAATCAGCCTGCGTCGGCCCGGCTGCTAGGATCGATGGAAAAAAATTCATGAGGACTGGAAGGATTTAACCAAGCGGCCGCCCGCAAGGTCAAGGATTGCTTGCATCACCAATGCGTTCCTGGATGAACGCCTTCACCATCGCCACCTCGGCCTCCATCGGCCAGGTTTGCAGCGGCTTGGACTTCAGCGCCTCCAGCGTGGGGTGCGTCGGTTCCTCCCCTGTGGCGTGCTGCACCACATCGGGAAACTTCGCCGGGCTGGCGGTGGAAAGCACCACGCTCACGCGGTCCGGCGCCATGTCTGTGAAGGCGCAGGCCGTGTGCGGGTCCACCACATACTGCCAGTCCTGCCACATCTGCGTGATCACCTTCACGATCGTCTCATCATCCATGCGCGTGGAGCGCATGCCATTCTGCGGCAGCTCGATCTTCAGCGGCGCGCCGGACTTGATCTGCCCCATCACCTCCCGCACGCGCCCGGGGTTCTGGCCCAGGATGAAGTACAAATACCGCTCAAAGTTCGACGCCGCCTGGATGTCCATGCTCGGCGCATGGCTGGGGTGTACATCCCCCTGCCGGTACTCGCCGCTGCTGAAGAAACGGTGCAGGATGTCGTTCTGGTTTGTGGCCACGCGGAAGCCGCCCGCAGGCATGCCCATCTGCTGCGCCATCCACCCGGCCAGCACGTTGCCGAAATTGCCCGTCGGCACCACATACTCCGCCGTGGCACGCGCCTCCTCCGGCAGCCGCAGGCTGGCCCAGAGGTAGTACACACACTGCGCCAGCACGCGGGCGATGTTGATGGAATTGACGGCGGAAAGGTTCACCGAGGCCGCATAGGCCGTGTCGCCAAAGGTCTCCTTCACCACACGCTGGGCGTCGTCAAAGGTGCCCGGCACCGGGATGGCGTACACATTGTCCGCGCCGGTGCAGGCCATCTGCCGCTCCTGCAGCGGCGCCACACGCCCGTTCGGATACAGGATAAAAATCGTGATCCCATCCTGCCCCATGCAGCCATGGATCGCCGCCGACCCCGTGTCGCCGGAGGTCGCGCCCAGCACGGCCAGCCGCTTGCCGCTCTTCGCCACCTGCCGCTTGTACAGCAGGCCCAGCAGTTGCAGGGCAAAGTCCTTGAACGCCAGCGTCGGGCCATGAAACAGCTCCAGAATGTAGGTCTTCTCCGTGATCTTCTTCAGCGGCGCCACATCAGGCGAATCAAAGCGCGCATACGCCTCCGCCGTCAGCTCATGCCACTCCGCGTTGCTGATCTCCGGGGCAAACAGCGTGAAAAACTCCGCCGCCAGCTGCGGATACGTCAGCTTCGACCAGCCCGGCAGCTTGTCCGCGATGCTCGGCAGCCTTTCCGGCAGGAACAGCCCGCCATCCGGTGCCAGCCCGGCTTCAACGGCTTCGGAAAAGGAATGCGGGCGCGTCTGGCCGCGTGTGGAGATGTATTGCATGGATGGAATCAACGAAGGGCGTGCATTCTGCTAGGAAATCGGGCAGACTCAATGGCCTCTTCCCACTTCTTGCCAGAAGCATCGTCATCGAAGCAGGACAAGCCTGATTTTATTCGCTGATTGGGAGCGTTTTGGTAGTGTCCGCCGCTTCTTTCATGTCTCAGGAAAACCCGTCCACGCCCCAGCAGCAGCCTCCGTTCGAGGTGCCGAGCATCCAGGAAATCGGCGCCCTTCTGCCCCAATACGCCTTTGAAAAGCTTTCCGCCTTCGGCGGCATGGGCGCGGTGTACAAGGCCCGGCAGGAAAGCCTGGACCGGCCCGTGGCCATCAAGATCCTGCCGCCGGCCTTTGGCGCGGAGCCGGAGTTTGCCGAACGCTTCAGGAGCGAGGCGCGCGCCATGGCCAGGCTCACCCACTCGAACATCGTCGGGGTGTATGACTTCGGCATCACCGCTGGCGGCCACCTCTATCTCGTCATGGAATGGGTGGAAGGCCCCACCCTGCATGAGATGATCCACAAGGGCACCATCCCGGTGAAAAAGGCCGGCGCGCTGGCCATGCAGCTTTGCGACGCCCTTTCCTACGCGCACAACCACGGCCTGCTGCACCGCGACATCAAGCCGGGCAACATCATGGTGAACCAGGAGGACCAGGTGAAAGTCACCGACTTCGGCCTCGCCCGGCCCATCACGGGAGAGGCGGAGGAGAACCCCTACGGCACACCGGACTACGCCGCGCCGGAGATCCTGGGGAAAGGCACCGTGGACCAGCGCGCGGACATCTACGCCGCAGGCATTGTCCTGTATGAAATGCTCACCGGCCGCGTGCCGAAGACGCCACGCCGCTCCGTCACCGAATACGCGCCGCTCTCCCCCGGCTGGGACACCGTGATCGATCTGGCCACCCATCCCGATCTTCAAAAGCGCTTCATGGACGCGCGGGATCTGCGCGCCCACATCGCCAACCTGCTCTCCAAGTCCGACGCGGCCGCCATTCCCGTCGCCGTTGCCGTGGTCGTGGAGGACCCGCCCAAAAAGCCCGCGCTGAAGCCCTTGCATCTGGCCTTGATCGGCGCGGCGGTGCTCGTCATTGGCGCAGTCTTGTGGATGGTTCTGGCCCCGGCAGCAGAGCCAGACAAGGCGGCCCGAGCTGCTGAGGCCAAGGCGAAGCGGGCGGAGAAGAGAGCTCAGGAAGCTGCGGCGGACGACGAGGTGGAAAAGAACAAAAAAAAGCGTGCCTCCGAAGCCAAGGCTGAGCCAGAGGTGGCTGCCGTGCCGACTTCCAAGACTGCGCCCCAGCCGGTGCCTGAAGAAGAAAAGAAGCCCCGGAAGAAGCCGGAAATCGTCGTGGAGGAACCGCCCGCCATGGCCGGCGCTCCAGCGCCGACACCTGCGCCCGTGCCAGAGCCAGCTTCGCCGCCTGCGCCTGTTCCGCCGAAGCCCGAGACTCCCCAAGAAATCATTCACCGCCTTGAGGAGCGTGACGCCGAACTGGCTCAACTGGTGACCGCTTTTGAGAGTGAATGGTCCGCCAATGGCGACATCGACACCGCCCCAGAGTATCGCGAACTCGCGGGCAAATACATTCCCGCGCTCCAGCGGGGCCTCACAGGCCTCCAGCCGGAGCAGCGTGACCATGTGCTCAGCGAGATCTCCCACGTGGCCAACCGCGAGCCGTTGAACGAGCCCGCCGAAACCTGGCCTCCGTTGTTAAGGAGCCTTCGCCAGGCCTATGCCAGCCAGAGCATCACCATCCAGTCTGCCGCCGATGCCGCCGCTGAGAAGATGCGCTCCGATCAATGCGCCCTGCTCATGGCCAAGGCCAAGGAACGCGACGCCGCTGGCAATGCGAACGGGGCCCGATTGGCCGAGGCCGTGGCAGCTGCACTGGCAAAGCTTTCCGGCCCACCCTCCGTCAAAGCCCTGAAGGAAAGCCTTGCTGTGGCCTCCGACGCCAGCGCCTCGCGTTAAGTTGAAGCCCCCCCTCGTGGAGGCCAGGGTTCCTGCGGAAGCGCTGGGCTCATCTCGCAGGAGCGAGATGGCCACCATGCTTCGCGGAAATCTGCCTGGGAGCACTTGTTCTCCGTTTTGAATGCAGCGCCGCGCGGCGTGAGCATAGTAGTCATTCTTGCTCCGCAAGATGACCCCAGCTCCTCCGCCAGCACCCCAGTTCCCGCGTCACCCCAAAACAAAGCCGCCGCCCGTTGCCAGGCGGCGGCGTGATCCAAAGCCCAAGGCCCCGTTTAGCGGAAGCTCTTCGCGAAGTCGTCAGAGGTGGCCTTGGCCACGACCTTCGTCTTCTGGAAGGTGGACTTCTCCCCCTTCTCGGTCAGGACCTGCTCATAGTCCGCCGCCGTCATCGGCAGGGTGATGGTGGCATCCTTCCAGGTGGACAGCAGGATCGCATTGGCCAGCTCCACGCTGTGGATGCCTTCCTCGGCGGGGGAGAGCAGTTTTTCGCCCTTCAGGATGGCATTGGTGAAGTTTTGCAGGATCTCCACATGCTGGCCGCCGCTGGACTCCACGGGAATGTCCATGTGCCAGCTTTCCGGCATCGCGAAGGCGGCCTCCGCCTCCATGCAGAACTTGCTCATTGGCTGGCGGTTGCGCTGGAAGTGGATGCGCGTGCCGTCCGTCACCGTCAGGCGGCCCTGCTCGGCGGAGATTTCCAGCTTGTTGATGCCGGGGGCCTCGCCCGTGCTGGTGACAAAGGTGGCGGTGGTGCCGTTGTCGTATTGCAGCACCGCGGTCACATCGTCCTCGACCTCGATCTCATGGAAACGGCCAAACTGGCAGAAGCCGCGCACCTTCTG
>CAZPSQ010000358.1:0-5379 GCA_964588755.1 uncultured Prosthecobacter sp.
TCTCCTTGAGGTAGTTGCGGATGGCGATGTCACTGTGCAGAGAGTCGGAAAACTCCTTGCCAGTGGCAAACCACTTGGAGCGCCAGTCTTTGGTGACTGCGAGGCGGAAGCCGATCGGATTAACTTTCTGTCCCATAAAAGTGAGGAGGTGCGGTTCGTGGCGTTGCGTTTATTCTTCGGAAACTTGTTCTTTCTTTGCCTTCGGGGCGCGCTTCTTGGCGGAAACGTTCTTCTTCGCGGCCTTGGCTTCTTTCGCGCCTTCCTCGGCCTTTGGCTCGCCGATGATGACGGTGATGTGGGTCATGCGCTTCTTGATCGGAGCGGCGGAGCCACGGGCGCGGGGCATGATGCGGGCCAGCGAGGGTCCCGGGGTGGCCACTGCTGACTGCACGATGTACTCGGAGGCATCCAGCTCATGGTTGTTCTCGGCATTGGCGATGGCGGACCGGAGGGTTTTGCCGACGAGGAAGGCGGCCTTCTTTGGAGTGAAGTCGAGAACGCTCAGCGCCTGGGTGACGGGCATGCCGGTGATGGCACGGGTGACCTGACGGGCTTTCTGCGAGGAGATCCTGGCGTATTTGAGGACGGAGCGGACTGACATAAAGACGGAGGGTTCTGGACTTCTTACTACTTAGAGGGATTTGTTGAGATCGACACGACCACGGTCACCAACACGGACCGGATCGGAGGCGCTGGCCAGTTCCTGGACCACGGCGCCACACACGGAATTGCGGACTTCAGTGATGAGGACCTTCGCGATGGGCTTGTCCTCACGATAAATTTCAAACGGCATGCCGGGCTTCACACCATCCTTGGCACCAATGGAAAGGACGGCGATGCCGTACTCGGCTTTGAGGCTCACCACGCGGGCGTTCTGCAGGTCGCCCGCAGGCTGCTGGCCTTCGACCTGGCCACCGCCGATCTTCACCAGGGCGGCATCCGCCGAGGTGATGGCACGGTTGACACGGTCTTTGGAGGCCGGATCAGCATTGGGGGCGGCATTCATGAGGCCCATGCCGGCCTCCGCAGTCTCGATCAGAGCCTCGGCGAGGGCGTCGCGCTGCTCTTTCATGATGCGGAGCTCGGCCAGGGCTGCCAGGAGGCGTTCCTGCGTCTGGTCCTTGGAGTTTTCCAAGGCACCCACGCCAAGACCTTCCAGGAGGCCGCGCAGCTTTTCATAGCGCTCCTTCAGCTCATTGCTTTCCGCGTTGGCGGCGGCAGCACTCTGGGCCAGGGCGTCGCTCTTGTCCTTGGAGGCGTTGATCTGGGCTTCGAGGGCCTGGATCTTCGCCGCCGCAACCTGGAGCGTGGTGTGCAGCTCCTGCAATTCCAGGCGGTCGTCCGCACGCACGCCAGCCACACCCGCCGCGAGAAGCAGCGAGAGGGTGAGACGGGTGATGGAGAGCCGGAAAAACATCGGAGTGTCGCGCGGAGAGGCTTGGAGGGGTGGGTTACTTCGCAGCCTTGACGGTGACAGCACCGTGGGACTTGAAGAGACGGGTCAGGGCGAACTCGCCAAGGCGGTGGCCGACCATGTTTTCGGTCACATACACGGACACGAAGTCCTTGCCGTTGTGAACGAGGAAGGTGTGGCCGACCAGGTCAGGAGTGACCATGGAGGAACGCGCCCAGGTCTTGATCGGGCGCTTCTGCTTGGCGTCGTTGAGCTTGTCCACCTTTTCGAGGAGGGCTTGCTGAACGAAGGGGCCTTTTTTGAGGGAACGAGGCATGGGGAAACTAAGGTGAGGATTCGATTACTTCTTCGCGTGGCGGGACTGCACGATGAGCTTGCCCGTGGCCTTCTTCGGCTGGCGGGTCTTCTCACCCTTCGCATGGCCCCAGGGGCTGAGAAGGTGCTGACGGCCACCACCGGACTTGGAGCGGCCTTCACCACCACCGTTCGGGTGGTCGATGGGGTTCATGCACATGCCGCGGACGGTCGGGCGGACGCCCTGCCAGCGGGTGCGGCCAGCCTTGGCGCTGACCACGTTCATGTGCTCGACGTTGCCGATCTGGCCGATCGTGGCGTAGCAGTCGGAGCGGATCTTGCGGATCTCACCGGAGGGCATGCGCACCAGGGCGTATTCACCTTCGCGGTTGGAGAGGACGGCATACTGGCCGGCTGCGCGGGCCACCACACCACCACGGCCCGCGGTGAGCTCGATGTTGTGGATGAAGGTACCCAGCGGGATCTTGCTCAGCGGGAGGGCGTTGCCGATCTCCGGGGCGGCCTTCTCACCGGCCATGACGGAAGCGCCGACGGCCAGGTTGTTCGGGGCCAGGATGTAGGCGCGCTGGCCGTCCTTGTATTCCACAAGGGCGATACGGGCGGAGCGGTTCGGATCGTACTCGATGCCGACGACCTTGGCCGCCTCGTCGCGACGCAGACGTTTGAAGTCGATCAGACGGTAGCGCTTGTCGTGACCACCGCCGATGTGGCGGCAGGTGATGCGACCGGTGTTGTTACGGCCACCCGATTTGCGCAGAGCCACTGTGAGGCTCTTTTCCGGGGAATGCTTGGTGATCTCGTCGAACGAGTTCCACTCCTTGTAGCGGTTGGTGGGCGTGGTAGGCTTGAATGTTTTCAGCGCCATGACGGTGAGATAAGTTAAAAGTTGCTGCTGCTGGCTGCGGGCCGGAGGCCAGGGTTATGCGAGGTCGAGCTTTTCGCCCTCCTTGAGGCGGACGATGGCCTTCTTCCAGTGATTGGTGCGGCCGTAGTCGGCGCGGCGCTCACGACGGGCCTTGCCGTCATAGTTGGCGGTGCGCACTCCGGTGACTTTCTTGCCAAGGAGCTTTTCGACGGCCTGCTTGATGTCGATTTTGGTGGCCTCGACATCGACGGAGAAGACGTACTCGTTGTTCTTCTCACCGAGGAGCGTGGCTTTTTCGCTCAGGCGGATGGTTTTGATGACTTTGTGAAGGTCTTTCATGATCAGGCGGTCCTCTTGGCAAGGGTTTCAAGGGCTTCACCGGTGACAACCACGCTGCGATACAGCAGCAGGTGCTCGGCGTTCACTTCGTCAGCGGAGATGAGCTGAACGTTCTGGACATTGCGGGCGGCGCGGAAGGTCAGCTCGTCAAAGCCTTTGCCGATGAGCAGCACCTTGTTCGCGGTGGTGAGACCGTTCACTGCGGCGATGAAGCTCTTCGTCTTGCCGTCGGCGACGGAGAAGCTGCCTGTGGTCAGCACCTCGCCGTCCAGGATGCGGGCGGTAAGGGCGGCGCGGAGGGCCAGCTTCTTCGTGCCCTTGGTGAGGGTCTTCTTGTAATTGCGGGTGTTGCGCGGGCCGAAGACGACACCACCGCCGCTCCAGATGGGGGAGCGCTTGGAGCCCATGCGGGCGTTGCCGGTGCCCTTCTGGTTCCAGAGCTTCTTGCCGGAGCCGGAGACTTCGGAGCGGTTCTTGGAATGGGCGTTGCCCTGGCGGCGGTTGGAGCGGTAGGCGACAACAGCGTCATTCAGCGCCTGGGAGCCTTTGTAGCCCTCGGTCAGTTGAATGTTGGCCTGCTTGGCGGCCTCTGCGGAAAGAATGGTAGCGGACATGGTTCAGATCCTCCTGGTTACTTTTTCGCCTTCTTGCCGGGGCGCACCACAACGATGCTGCCGGTGTTGCCGGGAAGGGCGCCCTTGATGAGCAGAACGCCTTCTTCAGGACGGCTCTGGACGACGACGAGATTCTGGGTGGTGCGGCGGGAGACACCGTCATGACCAGGCATCTTCTGGTTCTTCCACACAAGACCGGGGGTCAGACGGCAACCAATGGAGCCGGACCGGCGGTGCATCATGTGACCGTGGGTGGCAGGCTGGCCGGCGAAACCGTGGCGCTTCACAACGCCCTGGAAACCTTTGCCCTTCGTGGTGCCGATGACGTCAACGATCTGGCCGGCGGCGAAGATGCCTGCGTCCAGCTTGAAGTCTGCTGCGGGGAGCTGCTCGTCGCTGGTGAAGCGGAATTCCTTCACGATGCGCTTCAGCGTCTCGCAGCCGTGCTTCTTGAAGTGGCCCTGCAGGGGCTTGGTGACGCGGTCAGCCTTGGGCTGGTCGCCGTAGCCGACCTGCACCGCGCTGTACTTGTCCTTGCCATCGCTGCGCTTGACCTGGATGAGGGCATTGCCGCTGACATCCACAACGGTCACAGCGATCGCCTCGCCTTTGTCCGTGTAGACCTTGGTCATGCCGAGTTTTTTGCCGATAAGTCCGAGACTCATGATTGTGTCCTCCTGTTAGAGTGGGTGCTGCCCAGGTTAGATCTTGATGGTGATGTCCACGCCGGAGGGCAGGTTGAGCTTCTTCAGCTCGTCCACGGTGCGGGAGGTTGGGTCAACGATGTCCAGCAGGCGCTTGTGCGTGCGGATTTCGAACTGGTCCATGGACTTCTTGTCCACGTGCGGGGAGCGGTTCACGGTGTACTTCTCGATACGGGTCGGCAGCGGGATGGGGCCTGCGACACGGGCGCCGGTGCGCTTCGCGGTTTCGACGATGTCCGCGGTGCTCTTGTCGAGCACGCGATAGTCATACGCGCGGAGGCGGATGCGGATGCGTTGATTAGTCATGACAGTGGGGTCCGTGGGATAAGTGTTCTTTGCGCGGGGCGTGCGTGCGGGTCAGGGCTTACTTGGCACCTCCGCGTTGTTCGACGATCTGGTCAACGATCTGCTGCGGCACCTGCTCGAAGTGGGAAGGCTGCATGGAATAGCTGGCGCGGCCGGAGGACAGGGTGCGGATGGCTGTGGAGTAGCCGAACATTTCGGCCAGAGGCACTTCCGCACGCAGGATGGCGGTGGTGCCGCGGCTGTCCATGCCCTGAATCTTGCCACGGCGGCGGTTAAGGTCGCCCATGATGTCACCCTGGTAGTCTTCCGGGGTGGAGGCTTCCACGGCCATGATCGGCTCAAGGAGGATGCACTTGGCCTTCTTCAGAGCGTCTTTGACGGCGAAGATGCCGGCCATCTTGAAGGCGTTTTCGTTGGAGTCCACTTCGTGGCTGGAGCCGTCGATCAGGTCGATGTGGAGGTCGATCACCGGATAACCGGCGATGATGCCATTGAGGGCGGCTTCAATGCAGCCTGCCTTGGCAGGGTTGATGAATTCTTTCGGGATGGTGCCGCCGACAACCTTGTTTTCGACGACGACGCCGGAACCCTTCTCGCCAGGGCGGACCTTGATGACCACGTGGCCATACTGACCACGACCGCCGGACTGCTTGACCAGCTTGCCTTCACCATCGGCTTCCTGCGTGAGGGTCTCGCGGTAGGCGATCTGGGGCTTGCCGGTGTTGGTTTCCACCTTGTGCTCGCGCTTGAGGCGGTCGCAAAGGATTTCCAGGTGCAGCTCGCCCATGCCGGCGATGATGGTCTGGCCGGATTCTTCGTCGG
>CAZPSQ010000359.1:0-5345 GCA_964588755.1 uncultured Prosthecobacter sp.
CGGGACCGTTCGTTATGGCAACCACACAAGTTATTCTCAAAGAACAAATCAAAGGCCTCGGCGCTGAAGCTGATGTCGTGAAAGTGAAGCGTGGCTTCGCCCGCAACTTCCTTCTGCCGCAGGGCAAGGCCTATGAGGCTTCCCAGAGCAACCTGCGCTACACCGAACGCCTGAAGGCCGTCCGTGCCGAGCGCGAAGCCAAGGAGCACGCCGAAGTCGAGAAGATCGCCAGCAAGCTGCGCAAGCTGAAGCTGAAGCTCACCCTGACCACCGGCCAGGGCGGCAAGTCCTTCGGTGCCATCACCACGAGCGACATCGCCAAGGGCATCCAGGAGCAGGCCAACGTGGAAGTGGACCGCCACCAGATCGTGCTGGAGCGCCCCATCAAGAACACCGGCGCTTTCGAGATCGAGGTGAAGCTCGGCTACGAAGTGAACGTCACCCTGAAGCTGACCGTCACCGCCGCTGGTGAGGCCGCCGCTGAAGGCGAAGAAGCTGCTGAATAAGCTGCCATCCCCAAAGATTCAAAGAAGCCGCCCTGCGAAAGCGAGGCGGCTTTTTTGTGCATGTGCGGGATGCGCGCTGGTTGGCGGCACGAAAATACCAGCACAGCATCGAAAAAGAGCGGAAAACCACCTGCTGAACGCTGTATTGACAGGGCGCTTCACATTTCGGAGCATCGTTCCCCCTACTCTCTCGCCATGAAGAAATACAACGTTGGAATCATCGGATACGGCTGGGCCGCAGGCGCCCACATCGAGGCCATCAACAAGACCACCCAGGGCCAGGTCACTGCCATCTATTCCTCCCGCAAGCTGGATGACGCGGAGGTGAGCGCCAAGCATGGATCGCCGATCCGCACCTACCAGAGCCTGGACGAGATGCTGGCAAATCCCGACATCCACGTGGTGGACATTTCCAGCTACCCCAGCCAGCACCGCGACCAGGCCGTGGCCGCCGCGAACGCGAAGAAGCACATCATTCTGGAAAAGCCGATGGCCAACACCCTGCAGGAAGTGCGGGAGATCGCCGCCGCCGCCAAGGCGAATGGTGTGAAGGGCTGCGTGTGCTTTGAGTGCCGCTTCTCCAACCAGATGGAAGTCACCAAGGCGCTGATCGACGAAGGCCTGGTGGGCAGCCTGCACTATGGCGAAGTGGACTACTACCACGGCATCGGCCCCTGGTACGGCCAGTTCCGCTGGAACACGGGCAAGAAGGACGGTGGCAGCGCGCTGCTGACCGCCGGCTGCCACGCGCTGGACGCGCTGCTGATGGTCATGGGCAGCGAGGTGGAAAGCGTCAGCTCCTTCTCCACGAAGAGCGGCAGCGAGATCTTCGCCCCGTATGAATACGACACCACCAGCGTGACGATCATCAAGTTCAAGAACGGCGCGGTGGGCAAGTCCGCCGCCGTGGTGGACTGCCTGCAGCCCTACTACTTCCGCACGAACCTCTGCGGCAGCCAGGGCAGCGTGCTGGATGACAAGTTCCACTCCAAGAAACTGCACACGGACAAGAGCGCGTGGAGCAAGCTCTCCATGAAGATGCTGGACTCTGGCGACGTGAGCGACCACCCCTACCAGAGCCAGTTCCAGGCCTTCTTTGACGCCCTGGACGAGGGCAAGGACATGCCGCTGACGAGCTTCCCTGAGTCTCTGAAAACCTTCGAGGTGATCTTTGCGGCGGACAAGAGCGCCGAGCAGGGCGGCAAGCCGGTGAAGATCAGCGAGCTGTAAGGCTTGGACCTGACTGACCTCTTGAACGCGATGGAGCGGTCAAGAGGTCAAGTGTCGGGGGATAGAGTGGGGAAGGAGCTTATCGTGTTTGATGACACGGCATCCAAAGACCAGTTGCCAAACTGGCGCTCCGAAGACGTCGGCACCGTGATTTCAAACGCACGACACTTGCCCTCTTGACCACTCCTTGACCTTTGACGGCCCGGCACCCTACGCGCCTCGCAGCTTCGACACGTCGTAGAGGCTGAGGATGGACGACAGCACCTCGGCCTTCTGCCCGCCTTTGAGCATGTCAAAGGTGACGTGCTTGCCGGGGAGGAGCTTGAAATGGCCGGAGCGGGTGCGGCGCAGGGCGCTGAGATGGGCGCCGCAGCCGAGTTTCTCGCCAATGTCGTTGGCGTAGGTGCGGACGTAGAAGCCCTTGCTGCAGACCACGCGGAAGTCCACAAAGGGAGGCTCGAAGCGGGTGATCTCGTAGTCGTAGACGCGCACGAAACGGGGCTCGCGCTCCACCTCCTGGCCTTTGCGGGCCAGCTTGTAGAGGGGCACTCCGTTGATCTTCACGGCGGAGACCATGGGCGGGGTCTGGTAGAAGTCGCCCTTCAGGGTGTCGAAGGCGGCCTTGACCTGCTCAAGGGTCAGGTTCTCTGGCACAGGGCGCTTCAGCTTCACCTCGCCCTCGGCGTCCTGGGTGTTGGTGGTCTCGCCGAGTTTCAGCGTGCCGGTGTATTCCTTGTCCTCGCTCATGAGGAGGTCCTGAATGCGGGTGGCGCTGCCGAGCACAAGGATGAGCATGCCGGTGGCCATGGGGTCCAGCGTGCCGCAGTGGCCGATCTTCTTCATGTCCAGGCAGCGGCGCGCCACCGCCACGACGTCGTGGGAGGTCATGTCCTGGCCTTTGTCCACCAACAGGACGCCGTTAATCGAGTCGTCTGACTTCATCTTCGAGTGCTTTCAAAAATTTCTCTGCTGCTTCTGTGATGGGGCCGCGCAACCGCGCGCCAGCCGCCATGCGATGCCCGCCGCCGCCGAACTGGGCGCAGACGGTGGAGACATCGACTTTTTCATTCTTCGAGCGCGCGCTGACGCGCACCTTCCCATCGGGGATATCTTCAAAAATCACGCAGCTCACGACGGAGTCGATCATGCGCAGCGTGTCGATGAGGCCTTCGGTGTCGCCGGGGCGCATCTGGACATCGTCCATGAGCTTCTGCGTCAGCTGCCAGCTGACGATGCGGCCGTTTTCACGGAACTGCATCTCATTGAGCATGGCGCCCATGAGCTCCAGATGACGCAGCGGGAAAGACTGGTAAACGAGGCGCGCCAGCTCCGCTGTGTCCAGCCCGGCCTCCATCATCTCCGCCACGATGCGGTGCGTGCGCGCGTTCGTGTTGGAGTATTGGAAGGAACCCGTGTCCGTGGAGATGGCCACGAAGAGGTTCCGCCGGATGGCGTCATCCATGGGGAAGCCGTGCTCGCTCAGGATGTTGTAGATGATCTGGCCGGTGGCCGGGGAGGCGGCGTCGATGAAATTCAGCGCGCCGTAACCGGGGTTGGCGGGGTGGTGATCGATGTCGATCAGCAGCGGCGCGGCGTCGAGCAGGGCCTTGGTGCGCTCCCCCACACGCTCATGCGTGGCGGTGTCCAGCGCGATGGCGAGGTCGAGCTTCAGCGGCTCGGAGCCGGGCTGGATGATCGTGCCGCTGCCGGGCAGAAAGGCGAGATTGTCTGGAACGCGATCCTCCAGCATGGCGACCACGTCCTTCCCCAGCGCGCGGAGGCTGAGCACCAGGCCCATCACGGAACCGATGGCATCCCCATCCGGCCGCACGTGCGCGACCACGGCGATCCGCTGCGCGGAGCGCATGGCGGCGGCGATTTCGGCTGTGGTGCAGTTGGCTGGCATTCCGGGGGCGTTCACAAAGCACTACGCCGGAAGGCTGCAAGAAGAAGATGCTGGTTTTCAACCGGTGGGCGGTTCGCCTTTTACGTCGCTTGCATTCGCGTCATTGCGGCTAGACTCGGCATCCGGCTTTGACCCGGCGTTCGATTTCATTCCATCCCCTTTCCCCCCATCATGTCTCATCGAGTCCTCATCATCGGAGCCGGCGGCGTCGGCCGCGTCGTCACCCACAAATGCGCCCAGCTTCCCGACGTGTTCGGCGAGATCATGCTGGCCTCCCGCACGAAGTCGAAGTGCGACGGCATTGCCGCCGAGCTGAAGCGCCCGATCCAGACCGCCGGGGTGGACGCGGACAATGTGCCGGAGCTGGTGAAGCTGCTGAAGGACTTCAAGCCCGAGGTGGTGATCAACGTGGCCCTGCCCTACCAGGACCTGACCATCATGGACGCCTGCCTGGAGGCCGGTGTGCACTACATCGACACGGCAAACTACGAGCCGCGCGATGTGGCGAAGTTTGAGTACCACTGGCAGTGGGCCTACCAGGAGAAGTTCAAGGCCGCCGGCCTCACCGCGCTGCTGGGCTGCGGCTTTGACCCGGGTGTGACCAATGTGTACACCGCCTACGCGCTGAAGCACCACTTCAGCAAGATCGACACGCTGGACATCCTGGACTGCAACGCGGGCGACCACGGCAAGGCCTTTGCCACGAACTTCAACCCCGAGATCAATCTGCGCGAAGTGACCGCGAACGGCCGCTACTGGGAAAACGGCCAGTGGGTGGAGACCAAGCCGCTGGAGATCAAGCGCAGCTTCCCCTTCCCCGACGGCATCGGCCCGAAGAACATCTACTGCCTCTACCATGAGGAGCTGGAGTCCCTGACGAAGCACATCCCCATGCGCCGCGCGCGGTTCTGGATGACCTTTGGCGACGCCTACATCAAGCACATGGAAGTGCTGGTGAACGTGGGCATGACGGGCATCCACCCGGTGAAGCACAAGGGCGTGGACATCATCCCGATCGAGTTCCTCAAGACCCTGCTGCCAGAGCCAGGCACCCTGGGTCCCGACACGAAGGGCAAGACCTGCATTGGCAACTGGATCGAAGGCACGGGCAAGGACGGCAAGCCGCTGCGCTACTATGTGTACAACATCTGCGACCATCAGGAGTGCTATCGCGAAACAAACAGCCAGGGCGTGAGCTACACCACCGGCGTGCCGGCCATGATCGCCGCACGCCAGCTTCTGACGAACCCGGCGGAATACCGCCAGCCGGGCGTGTGGAATGTGGAGCAGCTCAACCCGGATCCGTTCATGGCGGACCTGAACGCTTACGGTCTGCCCTGGGTGGAGACTTTCCCAACGGAGCCGATGCCGGGCGAGTGAGCCGACACTGAGGAATGATCACGACGAGCCGCACGGGAGACTGTGCGGCTTGTTTTTTTTGGGGGGACAACCCGTGGTATCCCCCGCGCAAGGCAGGGCTGCTGGTCGGCGCAAGGTAGGGCTGGTGGTCCCCCACCAGCCGAGCGGGTGAGCGTGAGCGGTGGGCACGCGGATGGGGTGCGGCGTTCTTGGTCACACTGGGCACGCGGCGGCGCTTGGAGGACCAAGCGCCCTACCTTGCGCTGGGCGCTCGAAGGGCCAATGCGGTATCGACGCGGAAGGTAGGGCTGGTGGTCCCCCACCAGCCGAGCGGGTGAGCGTGA
>CAZPSQ010000360.1:0-5315 GCA_964588755.1 uncultured Prosthecobacter sp.
ACGCGAAGAACCTCATTCTTAACCTGGTCGAGCGTTACAAGATCGAGGCCATCGCCATCGGCAACGGCACCGCCAGCCGTGAGACGGAGACCTTCGTCAACAAGATCGGCGTGCCGAAGGCCATCCCGGTCATCATGGTCAATGAGAGCGGCGCCTCCATTTACAGCGCCAGCGAGGTCGCGCGCGATGAGTTCCCCAACCACGACGTTACCGTGCGCGGTGCCGTCTCCATCGCCCGCCGTCTCATGGACCCGCTGGCCGAGCTGGTGAAGATTGACCCCAAGTCCATCGGCGTGGGCCAGTACCAGCACGATGTTGATCAAAACATGCTGCAGGGCAGTTTGGACAACGTGGTGACCAGCACCGTGAACGCCGTGGGCGTGGAGCTCAACACCGCCAGCAAGCAGCTCCTCAGCTACGTGTCCGGCCTCAACAGCGCGCACGCCGCCAACATTGTGGCCTACCGCAACGAGCACGGAGCCTTCAAGAGCCGCAAGGACCTGCTCAAGGTGCCACGGCTCGGGGAAAAGGCTTTCGAGCAGGCCGCCGGCTTCCTGCGCATCCGCAATGCGCCGCATCCGCTGGACTCCAGCTCCGTTCACCCCGAGCGCTATCCCCTTGTGGAAAAAATGGCGGCGGACATCGGCTGCACCGTGCCGGATCTCATGCAGAAGGCTGAGCTGCGCCAGAAAATCGACCTCAAAAAATACGTCAGCACGGATGTCGGCCTGCCCACGTTGCAGGACATCATGAACGAGCTGGCCAAGCCTGGCCGCGATCCGCGCAAACAGTTTGAGGTCTTCAACTTCGCCGAAGGCGTCAATGACATGAAGGACCTCACGGTGGGCATGAAGCTCCCCGGCATCGTCACCAACGTCACCGCCTTCGGGGCCTTTGTGGACATCGGCGTGCATCAGGACGGCCTCGTCCACGTCAGCCAGCTGGCCGACCATTTCATCCGCGACGCAGCCGAGGTCGTGAAGGTGGCCCAGCGCGTCACTGTCACCGTCACCGAGGTGGACATCCCCCGGAAGCGCATCGCGCTGAGCATGAAGTCCAAGCCCGACTTTGAAAAGAAGCAGGGCGGGGGGGGCGGCGGCCCGCGTCCTGCTGGCGGTGGGGGTGGCCAGCGCAGCTTCTCCAGCGGCGGCGGCAACCGCAGCTCCGGCGGCGGCATGGGCAATCCCTTTGGCGGTGGTGGCGGCGGCAACGACTGGTTCACCGCAGCCACGCAGAAGGGCAAAAAATAGCCGTGTGGCGTCCGGCGGCGCCTGCCCTGCTGGGGGAGGTCACTCCCCGGCCGCCACCAGGCCGGAAGTCCAGTCAGTGGCCTTGTTCTCGATGTCCGGGGGCGCCGGGCGGGACCGGGAGCGTGCCGTGGTTCGGCGGCGCTCCAGGTCAGAGGCTCGCGCCCTGGCTTCCTCCGCCTCCCGGGCCAGCACACACAGCTCATGGGTGATACGGTCGGCGTGGTCGTTCACGGCGCGGAGCAGCGGCGGATAGCACACCACTGAATAGAACGTCTTTGCTGTCGGCAGCTCCTGCAGGCGGATGGTGTCGGACAGCCGCTGTGTGGAGGGCGTTTTTGCCAGCGGGTCTGTGGCCGTGGCCAGTGCGTCAATGGTTTTCAGCAGGGCGGCGCGCACCTGTTGGTCGTGCCCCCGCAGCGTGGTGACGAAGCTGTCATCCGCAGGCAGGTCCTCCTTGTGCATGTGGGCAAACTCCACCAGCGAGGCGTCCACCCACACCTGCATCAAAAGTCCTGTGCAGGTGGCCAGCGCCCGCTGTGCCTCGGTCAGCAGGCCCACCCGCTGCCGCCACCCGTCGCTGGTGAAGGGCTGCTCATACTGGGCGGCCAGGGCGCCAGAGATCCGCCCCCAGGCGGCCCGTTCAAAGACCTGCATCTGCGCTGACAGGGTCTGGTAGCTCCTGGCCCCCTCCGCCTGGGCGGCCTGCGCGGCCTCCAGGCTGTCATCGTCCACATCCAGTCCGAGGAGTTTCGGCAGCGGCAGGCCCAGTCCGGCCATCCGGCAGGCCATCGTCTGCTGCAGCACTGTCTGGCGCAGCTTTGTCTCCTGGCCGCAGTTCACGGCGTAGGTGGCCTTCCACGCCTCCACCAGCGCGATCTGGACGGAAGGGTCCGGCCCTGCGGCCGGTACCGGAAGCAGGCGGTAGGGGGCTGGCACATGGCCAAAGATCTCCCGCACCATGTGAGCCTGCACGTCTTTGATCTCCTGCTCCTTTTCCTCCACCTCCATGTCCACCAGGCGCAGCCGCTCCATGTCCACTCCCAGCTCCACCTTGTACCAGTGGACGGACACGGTCTTGCACAGGCCGGCGAAGTCGGAAAAAAGGTCCGGGGCTGGAGAGTCGAGGTGAAACACGCCGGGAATGCGCCGGGTCTGCAGCACCCTTTGCCTGTCAATGAGGGCGGGGTGTGTGTGCCACCATTTCGTGGTCCTCGCCATGGCGGTGGCCAGGATCTTCTGGCGTGCCTCGTCCGGCATCTCCCGTTCGCAGCGTTGCAGGCGGAAAGGCACATTGTCCGGCAGGGAGTTCCGGCCGAGGAGGGCCAGGAACTCCCGGGCCATCAGGTTGTGCGCGCCGATCAGCTCCTCGATTTTGAGCAGTGTCTCCACATACTCACTGCCGCCGGCCATGCGCGCCGCATGGGCATCCGCATCAAACTCCATCTGCCGGGACATGTAGCCGCTCAGCACGCCGCCGGCGTTCAGCAGCGCCTTCAACATCGCCCGGCCTGCGCCGATCATTGCCGTGGCTGCGCGGCCGATGACGCTGAACCGGCTGTTGCTGGAGGCCAGCGCCTCCAGCCTCGCGTCCCAGGCGTCACGCTCCAGCACCGCCCGGGCAAACCAATGGTTGATCGTGCGGATCAGGTAGTCCAGCCGCATGGCCCCGCCCTGGGCAAAGTGGCCAAACTCATGTGCCAGCACGCCCGCCAGCTGCCGCGCTGTCAGCCCGGCCACCAGTGGCATGCCGATGGTCAGGACCATCTGGCCTTGGAGGAAACCGGAGAGGCCGGGCCGGAAGCCTGCCGCCGCATTGACCGAGCAGTCCACCCGCACATCAGCGGGCGGCGGCGCGCCCATCAGCTCACAAATGCGATGGATCAGGACGAACAGGGTCGTCTCTGCGGCAGGGTCCAGCGTGACCACAGGCCGCCGCTTCAATGGCGGCACAAACAACGGCTTCACCAGAAACAACAAAAAGGCGGCGCCCCCGATTCCCAGACCGAAGTAGAGCAGGCACGCCACCATCGCCCCCAAGCCGCCAAAGAAGGGTCCGCCCCACTGCGCGGCCTGGGTCATCCAGGCTTGGTGATACTGGAAATGCCACGCCACCAAGCCAGCGATCCCCAAAGTTAGAGCCAGATACAGGAACGGCAGCAGCAGCAGTCCGGCAAGCACCAGCCCCATGCCAAGCCGATAGCCCAGGGACACACGCGCGCGTTGCAGCGTGCCTGCAAAAGAGGTTCTGACCCGTGCGGTCATGTCCGAAGTCGTGGACGACATGCCGAACTATCGAGTCTATGAAAAACATAACCTTTAAATCATCATTGTTTCGGGTCTTGAATTTCACCTAGAAACCTGCGGCAAAATTTCTTCGCACACATTGACCATCACAGATCCAGAATTTTCCCCATGCGCTTTGCCACATCGGCCAGGTAGTCCCAGTCCCCAGCCTTCACCTCGGCTGCCGCCCAGCCGGTGAACTCGATCTTGGCCAGTTCCTTGCGCACGGCCGCCCAGTTGATGCTGCCCTCGCCCAGAGGGGTGTCGAACCCCTTGCGCATTCCTTCGTTCATCGCCTTGTCCAGGTCATACTCCTTCACATCCAGTTTCTGGCTGCGCTTTCCCAGCACCTGGGCCCAGTGCTCCGCCACGCCCCAGCGCACCATGTTGCCAATGTCGAAATGCACCTGCACCCAGGGGCTGCCCACCTCGTCAATGAAACGCGCCATGTCATAGGCGCTGATGAGGAAGGTGGCCCACACATTCTCGACCAGCAGCTTCACGCCCTGCTTCTGCGCATGCGGCGCGGCGGCTTTCATGCGCGCCACAGCCTCGTCCCAGGTCTTTTGCAGGGGTTGATCTTGCGGATAGGCCAAAACCACCAGCATCGAGTCGCCGCCAAGTTTTTGGGTCAGGTCGATGCCTGCCTCCAGGCTTTCCGAACGTCCTCCCACGGTGCCGTCGATGATCAGCCCGCTGTCTTTGCTGGCCGCGATCCACTCGTCCGCATTCTTTTCATGCACGTCGGTCAGGATGCTGCCCTCCACCCCGTCAAAGCCGCAGGCCTTCAGTCTTTTGAAAGCCTCCACCAGCGGCATCCCCGCCGCTGCCTTCTTCGCCATGTTCCATTTCAAGGATTTCCGGATCTTCCCCGTGAACTGGCCCGCCTGGGCCGGTGTGTGAACAGTGGCGGCTCCCAGAACGGTGGCGGCGGAATGCAGAAAAGCGCGGCGTTTCATGCCGCGCATAACGCGCATTCCACCAAGACTCCTTCACAGCATCACTCCAAACCTGCCCGCCACCATCCGTAGCAGCGCAAAAAGCCCGACCGTCAGCACCACGCTGCCGCCCAAGGCGCCATAAAAACCAAACCACCGCTGAAAGGTGGGAAAGAGAAGGAACATGGGCAGGGTGGGCAGCACATACCAAAAGATGTACCACATGTGGTCCGCCGTTTTCTGTCCCCGCACCTCTGGTGCGCTTTCGTAGTGGACCCAGAACAAGGTGATGATGCTGACGAACGGCAGGGCTGCCAGCAGCGCGCCTGCCTTGTCGCTGCGTTTCACTGCCTCGCTCACCAGGGTGATGATGCCTGCGCTGAGGAGATACTTGAGGACAAGATTGAAGGTCATGGGCCAAATTCTTCTCGACAGGCGCCTCTGCAAGCCGTCAAAAACCGAAAAAGGAGTCAAAAAGATGAAATAGGTGTTGCGCATGGGATGGGACTCGCCAATATCCGCGCTCCCGCCGCCCGACCTCCCCCACGAGGAAGGGTAAACAAAGGCCCGCCACGGCGCGCCTTATTTATCGGAGCCAGAACCGGAAAAGTCTGTGCCTGCTCACTGTGAGCATGGTGCACTGTCTTCCGCTGATGGCTACGATAGCCTCGGATCTCAGTTCTTTCACACCATGCCCACCATCAATCAACTCGTCAGACACGGCCGCAAAGACAAGGCGGTGAAGTCGAAGTCCCCCGCTCTTGCCAAGTGCCCGCAGCGTCGCGGCGTCTGCCTCCAGGTGATGACCCGCACGCCGAAGAAGCCCAACTCCGCCCTTCGTAAA
>CAZPSQ010000361.1:0-5286 GCA_964588755.1 uncultured Prosthecobacter sp.
CACCGCCGAGGTGGGTGTCGCCATCCGTGGCGAGCACTTCGAAGACGCCGTCGCCGATTTCCAGCACGGAGATGTCGAAGGTGCCACCGCCAAGGTCATACACGGCGATCTTCTCGTCGGACTTGCTTTCCAGGCCGTAGGCCAGGGAGGCGGCGGTGGGCTCGTTGATGATGCGGCGCACGTTCAGGCCGGCGATTTCGCCTGCGGCCTTCGTCGCATTGCGCTGGGAGTCATTGAAGTAGGCGGGGACGGTGATGACGGCGTCGGTGATGGTCTCGCCCAGCTTGGCCTCAGCGTCGGCCTTCAGCTTGGAGAGGATCATGGCGCTGACTTCCTGGGGGGAGTAGGTCTTCGTTTCGCCGCCGACTTCCACCTGCACGTGGGCGTCGCCATTGCTGGCGGCCACGACTTTGTAGGGGAGGCGCTTGTCCGCGTCGGTCAGTTCGGCGAACTTGCGGCCCATGAGGCGCTTCACGGAGAAAACGGTGTTGCGGGGGTTGGTGACGGCCTGGCGCTTGGCTGCCTGACCGACGACACGCTCGCCGCTCTTGGTGAAGGCGACGACGGAAGGCGTCGTGCGGGCACCTTCGCTGTTTTCGAGCACCATGGCCTTGCCAGCTTCAAGGACGGCCATGCAGGAGTTGGTGGTGCCGAGGTCAATGCCGAGGATTTTGCTCATAGTGGAAAAAAGAAAGGGGTTGGTTCGAGGTTGGGTTTTGGGGGTACTGAGACAGGGATTACTTGGCTAGAGGCGTGCCAAGTGGGGGTTTTCGGGTGTTTATCATTGAATATGAGCATCTTGCACTGACCAAGGGGTCAAAGGTCAAGGGGTCAAGAGTTGTGTCAAAGTGCCAAATATGACACAGTTGGGCTGGCACTTGGCGCAGTTGCGGCAGCGAAGTGCCATTCTGTGGCACGCAGTTTGGAAGAGTGCTGAATTCGCAGCTATGGACCGAGCAATCCACTCTTCAAATCTTGACCCCACGACACACCGCAGATGCCTTTGAAGACAGCTCCGCCGTCACGCTTGTGAAAAAATTCACAATCTGTTTGCCGCTCCTCCCGGGGGGGCGTAATTCTCAACGTCCCAAAATCCCTTTCTGCCCACCACCACACCATGGTTGCTCCTGCTGAACAAACTCTTGCCGCTTACGACTCGAAGGTCGAGGGCAACGTCATTTTCACCAAGCTGGACTCGGCCATCAACTGGATGCGCAAGAACTCCATGTGGCCGATGCCGATGGGCCTCGCCTGCTGTGCGATCGAAATGATGGCCGCTGCTTGCAGCCGCTATGACCTCAGCCGCTTCGGTGCGGAGGTGATGCGCTTTTCCCCACGTCAGGCGGACGTGATGATCGTGGCTGGGACGGTGACTTACAAAATGGCCCTCGCGGTGAAGCGCGTGTGGGACCAGATGCCGGAGCCGAAGTGGTGCATCGCCATGGGTGCCTGCGCCTCCAGCGGCGGCATGTACCGCAGCTACGCCGTGCTCCAGGGCATCGACCAGATCATCCCGGTGGACATCTACATCTCCGGCTGCCCGCCCCGCCCCGAGGCGCTGCTGGAAGGCCTGATGCGCCTGCAGAACAAGATCGACACGGAGACTTCTTTTGTGAACCAGAAGAAGGATCTCATCGCCGAACTCACCGCTTAATTTCACTTTTGCCGACCTCCCCCATGAACGCTGCCCAAATGGCCGAAGCCCTGAAGCAAAAGTTCGGCGATGCTGTGCTGGAAGTGAAGGAATTCCGTGGCGAACACACGCTGGTGGTGACGCTGGCCAGCGCGAAGCCGCTGCTGAAGTACTGCCGCGACGAGCTGAACTTCGACTACCTGGTGGATGTCTCCAGCCTGGACTACATGGGCAAGGAGCCGCGCTTTGAGATGGTGTATGAGCTGTATGGCTACGGCCACCTCCAGCACCTGCGCGTGCGCTGCGCGGTAGCGGAAGATGAGCCCGTGCCCACCGTCAGCGACATCTGGGCCACGGCCGACTGGCATGAGCGCGAGGTGTACGACATGATGGGCATCACCTTCTCCGGCCACCCGGACCTGCGCCGCATTCTGATGTGGGAAGGCTACCCCTTCTTCCCCCTGCGCAAAGACTTCCCGCTGGAAGGCAAGCCGAGCGACATGCCGGACGTGGGCTTCACCAAGGTGGCCCCGATGGCGGACGGCCCTTTCGTGACCTCCGCCGGTGCTCCCGACACGGTGCAGCGCGAGCCGCGCTCCCGCCGTCCGGTGGAGTGATTGACTTTTGATGCGTGGCAGGGTTTGGTAGTGGGCGAAAGAGCCTTGAACACAAGGCGTTTCCTTTTGTCCGTGCTTTCTCCCTTCTCCATCATGAGCCGCACCCACCTCACCACTGTTCTTGGTCTGGCGCTCGCCACGACCGCCTTGTCTGCCGCCACCAATGACGGCGGCACCTTCCGCGGACCTGCGGGCAATGGCATCCTTCCAGCTGTCCCAGGCGTCAAATGGAGCCTGAAAGAGGTGTGGAAGTCCCCCACCAACCTGGGTTTCAGCTCCTTCGCCGTGGCCGACGGCAAAGTGTACACCCTGGTCACAGGCGAAACCGACGGCAACGTGGGTGAGACGATGCTCTGCCTGGATGAAAAGACCGGCAAGGAACTGTGGAGCAGGCCCCTCACCGTGATGGGCAAGTACGATGGCGGCGGCGACGCCGGCGCCCCCGACAACAAGGGCGGCGACGGCGCGCGCTCCACCCCCGTGGTCAATGGCGGCAAGGTGTATGCCATCGACTCCATGCTGGGCGTGTTCTGCTTTGACGCGACCAGCGGCAGCCAGCTCTGGAACCACGATGTGATGAAGGACAACGAGGGCGTGCAGATCAAGTGGCACAACGCCGCGTCCCCGCTCATCGATGGCGACATTCTCATGCTGGCAGGCGGTGGCGAAGGTCAGGCCCTGATCGGCCTGAACAAGGACACCGGCAAAATCGTGTGGAAGGGCGAGGACGACAAGATGACCCACGCCACGCCGATCCTGGCAGACATCCACGGCGTGCATCAGGCCATTTTCTTCACCCAGAAGGGCCTGGTGGGCGTGACCCCGAGCAGCGGCAAGGTGCTGTGGCGCGCTGATTTCCCCTACAAGGTGAGCACGGCCGCCTCCCCTGTGGTGTGGGAGGACATCATTTACTGCTCCGCCGGTTACGGCGTGGGCGCAGGTGCGTTCAAGATCAGCAAGGACGGCAACGAGCTGAAGTCGGAGCCGATCTGGCGCCGCGAGAACCAGTGCTTCAACCACTGGAGCACCCCGATCGTCAAAGACGGCTACCTTTACGGCATGTTCAGCTTCAAAGAGTATGGCAAAGGCCCGCTGGCCTGCGTGGACATCCGCACGGGGGAGGACAAGTGGCAGGAGCCCGGCTTCGGCCCAGGGCAGCTCATCCTGGCCGGTGACAAGCTGATCGCCGCCAGTGACAAGGGCGAGATCGTCATCGCCGAGGCCAAGCCGGACAAGTACACCGAGGTGAAGCGCCAGGACGTGCTGGAAGGCAAGGTCTGGAGCTACCCCGTGCTGGCCAATGGCAAGCTCTTTGCCCGCAGCACCGTGGAAGGCGTGTGCCTGACGCTGGAGTAAGCGCTGACAACATTCAAACCGTTCGCGAAAGGCGGCTGGTCTCCAGCCGCCTTTTTTGTTCTTGGAGACAGCGAAACTGGATGTGGCGCGGAGTGTCGGAGACTGTTGCCTGCTGCCAGTATCTTGATTCGCCGTATTGGCCGCTTTCAAGCCTCCCTCACACCACCACCAGCACAATCGCGCTCATCATCAGCAGCGCGCCTGCCAGACGCCAGCGCAGCACCACCTTGCCGAGGTTCTGCTCCGCATTCATGAACCAGTGGCCGATCATCCACACCAGCAGCACGCTGAGCAGGCCGCGGGAGGCATAGACGATGTTGGCGGAGGTGGCCTTGCCATAGATGGCCAGCGTGCTGACGAAGGTGATGCTCTGGACGCTGAGAAGCACGCTGCCGCCCACCAGCCAGGGCCACGCCTTCCCCGGCACGGCGCTCAGCGGCGCGGAAAAGCGGAAAATAAGGCCGAATGAAAGCAGCGCATTGATCCAAAAAATGCAGGGCAGCAGGCGTCCCGCACCCCAGGCCGGCCCCCATTTCTGCACCAGCACGTCAAAGACCGCAAACGCCACCGCTCCGATGCCCCCGGCGATGAAGGTGATGGCCAGGTTCCGCGGCGGCTGCCCGGCGTCCTTGCGGTTCAGAAAGGTGATGCCCAGCACACTCAGGAAGGCCGCGATCCACAGCTTCAGGCCCACGGCATCGCCAATGATCAGCGGGGTGAAAAAGGCCACCAGGATGACCTTGAGGCCGAAAACAGGCACGGCGACGGAAACGTCCCCTTTCTCCAAGGCCAAAAACTGCGAAATCTGGCCGACGAACAAGCACAACGCGATCACCCCCGGCTGCCACAGCAGCTCTCTCTCCACCGGCGGGCCGCCAAGCAGCCACAGCACAGAAAACAAAGTGGCGACGATCAGGTTTGCCACAAAGGTGGTACGCCACAGGCCCACGCCCAGGTCGCTGGAGCGTTTCAGCACCAGCGCGCCAAAGGCATACAGCAGGGCGGCGATGAGCGGAAACAGCGTGGTGGCGAGGGCTGGGGACACCCTCCCCCGGTAACACGCGCAGGTTGATGATCAAGGCCCGGTATCCAGGTCCCCTCACCCGTTGCTTGCGGGGCGTGACTCGCTCGCTAAGGCAATCGCCCCCCAACCACCCAGCCAGACAAGCCAGTCCGCCCGTTATGACCTCCTCCTTTCCCGATCAGTCCGTCGCCGTGCTCTTCAGCGGGGGCGACTCCCCAGGCATGAACGCCTTTCTCCGCGCCATCGTGCGTCTGGGCCTAAACCGCGAAAAGGTGGCCGTGCTGGGCATCCGCGACGGCTACCGCGGCCTGGTGCGCACCGCCCGCGCCGTGAATGGCGACCCCGAGGCCCTGGTGCGCCTGAAAAACAGCATCATGTCCCACCCCGGCCGCGCCGGCCTCATCACGGAGCAGCTCGACGTCATCCACATGGACCACGCCAGCGTCAGCGGCATCATGGGCAAGGGCGGCACCATCCTGGGTTCCGCCCGCTGCCTGGAGTTTCACCACAAGGAGGTGCGCGACAAGGTGGTCGAGCTGCTGAAGTCCCTCAACGTGCGCGCGCTTGTGGTCTGCGGCGGTGACGGCTCGCTGACCGGGGCCAGACTGCTGGCTGCCGAAAGTGATCTGCAGATCATCGGCGTGCCCGCCACCATC
>CAZPSQ010000362.1:0-5286 GCA_964588755.1 uncultured Prosthecobacter sp.
CACCCGTGGCAGGCCTGCCCGCCGCGACGCGCCCGCTGGCCCAAAATCCTGCCGCCCCCGCCCCGCGCGTGGAAACCGGCGCCCCGACCGTGCCCCTGCAGAGGCCAGTCCCGGCCGCTCCGCGTGCCCCCGGTGCTGCTGGCACCGGCCCCATGGCTGGCGCACCAGGTGCCGGCACAGCCCCGCTGCCCAAGGCCACGGTGAAGCTGCAGCCCACCCAGGCGATGCAGCGCCCCTCCATTTCCGCCCCCCCCAGCGCCCCGGTGAAACGCAGCGCCGCCGCCGACGCGGAGCAGTTCTACGAAGAAAAGGACCCCGAGGCCGGGCTTGTCCCGCTTTCCGTCATCTGCTTCGTGTTTTCCGCCGTGCTGATGGCCGTCCAGATTCTCGGGGGTGACAAAGTGAAGTCCGATGACACCGGAGTGTCCCCCTTCATGGTCCCGACCGCCAACAAGCAGGCCTGGGAAACCAAAAATGCCGTGACCGGCTTGTGGGAAAACAAGTTCAAGGTGGAGCCCATTCCGTAAGCGCTGCCCCGCCCTGCTCCACTGCCCCCTCCGCCTTTTCCCTCACCACCTCCTTCCTCTGCCATGCCCCTCGCCCTGTTAGTTTTCCTGCTCGCTGTCGCCACTCTGACTTTGAACTTTCTTGCCAAAAGCGGCGGATTGTGAGCCTGCGTCCGCTGTGGACAGCCCGTCAGTGAGTCCTTCTCTCGCCTGACCGCACAACCCGGGGAACATCCTTCCCCGGGTTGTTGCTGTCATGACGCATGCATGGGAAGAGGGCTGGCCGTGACAGGCCCCGTCCACCGCAGCGGAAGCAGAGCAGCGGCCCCTGCCCTGCACCGCCCTGCGACCATCTGCGGAGGCACCAGCCTCAGAGCGCGGAGGAGATCGACCCCTTGCCAATGCCCCGGTACTGGAAACCAAAATCAGCGGCCACGGAGGGGTCAAGCAGGTTCCGCCCGTCAAAGATAAGCGGTGTGCGCATGGCCTCCCGCAACTGCGCCAAGTCCACGGCGGCAAACTGCGGCCATTCGGTGGCGATGATCAGCGCCTCGGCGTCCCTGGCCGCCTCCAGCGGAGAATCCGCAAACTCGATGGACTCGCCGACAGGCAGCGCCCGCGCCTTGTCCATCGCCTGCGGGTCATAGGCGCTGACGACCGCCCCTTCCGCGACGAGCTTCTCAACCAGGGTGATGGCCACCGAGCTGCGCACGTCGTCCGTGTTCGGCTTGAAGCTGAGGCCCCACACGGCGATGCGCTTGTCCTTCAGCACCCACAACGCCTCACGCACGCCTTTCAAAAAGCGGTCAAGCTGATGGGTGTTGAGGCGCTGCACCTCCTTGAGCAGATCAAAGGGAACGCCTAGCTGCTGGCTGATGGAGATGAACGCGGCGATGTCCTTGGGGAAACAGGAGCCGCCGTAGCCCAGCCCGGCATTCAAAAACGCACGCCCGATGCGCTTGTCCGCACCCACGCCATCGGCCACCTTGCGCACGTCGGCCCCCGTGGCCTCGCAGATTTCGGCAATGGCGTTGATGTAGGAAATCTTGAGCGCGAGGAAGCTGTTGGCCGCGTGCTTGATGAGCTCCGCGCTGTTGATGTCGGTGACGATGACAGGCGCGGCAAAAGGCTCGTAAATCTTCTGCATCAGGGCCAGCGCCCGGTCACTGTTGCCGCCGACGACAATGCGGTCCGGCTTCATGAGGTCGGCCACAGCGCTGCCTTCCCGCAGGAACTCCGGATTGCTGACGACGTCGAACTCGACGCCCGGCTTGGCGTAGCGGCGGATGGTCTGGCTGACTTTTTCCCCCGTGCGGACGGGGACGGTGCTCTTGTCCACCACCACACGGTAGCTGCGCAGATGCTGGGCCACCTCCCGCGCCACTTTTTCGATGAAGCTCAAATCCACACTGCCGTCCGGCTGCTGTGGCGTGGGCACGGCGATGAAAAGCACCTCCCCATGCTCCACCCCCTCCTCCGTGGAGCTGGTGAAACGCAGCCGCCGGGAGGCGATGTTCTTTTTGACCAGATCAGCCAGGCCGGGCTCGTAAATGGGCAGCCCACCCGCCAGCAGCGTCTGTACTTTTCCCTCGTCGTTGTCCACGCACACCACATGATGACCGACCTCGGCGAAACAGGCGCCTGTGGTGAGTCCTACATAACCTGAGCCGATGATGGTGAGCTTCATGCGTGGGGATTGGGGATCTGCCCGGCGGACAAACGCAGGGCGGAGACCACTATCCGCAGACAGGACGCCGCTTCAAGCGGGGACCGGCGCCATCACACTACTGCCTGCCGCCACGGCCGGTCGGGTTGGGGTCGATGTCGAGGTCGAAGTTGAACTGCGGGAAGTCCTTGAGTGTGAAGGACACCAGAATGCCATAGTCCGAGACACCGTTGCGGTTGTCACGGGCCATGACGCCGATGGAGGCCACCCAGCTGCTCAGATCACGGGTGAAGTTGTAGCTCTGGAACTCCAGCGTGCCGTCATCCGCCTCAAAGACATGGTTCATCGCGAAGCCGTAGTTTTCGCTCAGGCGTGCATAGAACTTGGTGTAGAGCAGGCTGCTGTCCTGGAAGAAGGGATGGTCGGAGATGAACTGGTGGCCGAACTCCAGGGAGGTGTGCCGCGAGGGCATCCAGACGATGCTGTTGTTCAGCTCGGTGAAACTGCCCACGCCGCCGGTGATGGGAATCTGCATGTCGGAGCGCAGCGTGATCCAGGGCACCGGACGCCAGAAAATCTCATTGTAGAGGTTGGACAGGTCACGGCCAAACTCGGGATCGCGGGCAAACACATCAACATAAGTGTTCATGCCGGCCCAGGTGTAGGTCTGCTCGCTGCCGCCATTGGGAATCTCCAGGAAGGTGCCGTAGCCGTTGGCCGTGATGTAGTCACGCTTGGTCTGGAAGAGATTGCGGAAGCCGACGCGCGCCACATTCCAGGAGCGCAGGCTGTCCACGGCGGTGAAGAGCGGCACATCAATGGAGCGCGGGCGCGTGGTGGGGGAAAGCCTGTCAATGGCCGGCACACCCATGTCCTGCTGCGCGTCCAGGTAGGAATAGTTCAGGTAGGGCTGAAACACGTGGCGGATGCCATTGATGCCGAGGGACTCCACCTGCACGTCGCTCCAGCTGCGGGTGAGCTTGAAGGACACATCCAGCCCAAGGTGCAGGATGCCGCGGGTGAAGCTTTCCAGCCCGGTGACGCTGCCGTCGATGCTGGCGTAGCTGGTCATGCCAGCCCCGATGCGGGGCGTCACATTCAGCCAGCCCAGGTAGGTCTTCGGATACAGCAGCTCATGATACGTGTGGAAACGGGCAAAATCCGGCTCTTGCAGACGGCTGGCGATCACGCCCAGGCCCGTGTTCACATCAGCGGCGGTCAGGGAGGCATCACGCGGCCGGCCGGCAAGGGCCAGATAGGAGGCCACCCCATTAAAGGGATCCCCCTGCACCGCAGCCAGATTTCCCCCGAAGCCAAGCGCCTGAAGGCGGCGCAGCTCCTCCTCCTCCTGCCTGCCCAGGACTTCATTGTAGAAGCCTGCGGAGATGGTGCCCTGATGGAAGATGCCGGTGCCCCACAGCGGACGGCGGGTGAAGTCCACAGACAGCTCCGGCAGACGCGTGGTGGTGCGGTAGAAATTGTTGATCTTGAACTTGGTCATCAACGTGGCCACGTAGGCGTCGCTGGTGTTGACCAGGGAAATCTGGTTGTCCGGCTCGCGGTTGGTGCGGAAGTCGTTGAAGAAGAAATCCTCATAAAAGTGGATGTCGCTGATCTTGTTGATGTCAAAGTCCAGATACCACGTGCTGACGTCCGGGCCGGGCAGATAGATGCGGTGCTGGAAATTGACCCGGTAGCGGTTTTCAGGAATCGGGAAACGGACCGTCCCCGCCTGGTTCGTGGACCGGTCGGAGTCATGCGCCGCATAGATCTGCAGCGTGCCGAAGTTCTGCCGGTTCGACATGTGGCGCAGGGAGATGAAGTCCACCCCGCCGGCAATGCCGCGCTGGCTGCGGAGGTCCAGCTTGTACCTGGCCAGGGTGTGGTCCCCATGAATGAAGGAGTACTGCGTCAGCAGGAAGGCGCCCCAGCGGCTTTGATAACCCGGGCTGACCCGGTAGCCCACCTCATTCTGGATGGCCTGGGAGTACTTCGGCAGCCAGAAAAACGGCGTGTCCCCGGCATAAACCTTCACCGTGCGCAGGGTGGCGCTCTCCCCCGGGATCATCGTCAGCTCCTTCGCGCCCAGCCGGAAGTTCGGATTCTGCACATCGTGGGAGGTGAAGGTCACATTGTTGGCTTCAATGCGGTTCTCCAGGCGGCTTTTGGACTGAAAATCCTCCGCCTTGTAAATGAACATGCCCGGCCCAGCAGGCATGCCGGAAACGACATTCTGGCCGGAAATCTCCCCGCTGACCGAATTGTAGGTGATCGTGTCGCCCCGGTAGATGGTGCCTGCGCGCCACACCGTCACGCCATCGCGCGCCACCACCTCCCCTGTGGTCTGGTTGTACGTCGCGCTGCCGCAGCGGATCTCCACATCGCCATAGACGATGTGCACATCCCCCGTCACCGTGGCGATGCCCGTCTCCGGGTCCATCGTCGTCGTCATCCCTCGGATGTTCAGATCACTGGTGAGGCTGTCGAGAAGACCCTGGGCGCTCGCGCTCCCGGCTGTCACCAGGACACAGAGAAAAGCTGTCGCACAGAGTCGGGAGAAATTCATGGCACGGAACGGGAGTAAAAGGGCCTGCCTGGGCAGGGTATGGGAAACTGCCTTTCATAGGCTACCGGACTTCGGGTGACAAGAGAAAGACCGCCTTTTTTTCACCCCGTTACCTTAGTCATCCTCACGTCCGGAACGCACCGGGCAGACCCCCTTTTTGCTGGGGGCCTGCACAAACTCCAGCAGCCGCCGTGCCTTTTCCGGCCAATCTTTGGCAGCGGCCTCCCGCACCGCCTGGGAGAGGTTCAAACCGGAGCTGAACAGCAGCTGAAAAAGGTCCTTGATGGCCCCGCGCTCCTCCGTGCTGAACCCCTGCCGCCGCAGACCGATGACGTTCAGCCCGGTCAGCCGGTTGATGCGCTGGGCCTTGCAGTAATGGGGGATGTCCTTGCTGAAGCTGCCATTTCCCTGGACCACACAAAAATCCCCGATGCGCAGAAACTGGTGAAACACCGCCCCCCCCCCCATAAAAATGCTTCTGCCCACAAGAAAATTGCCGGGGCCCAGCGCCGCACTGGCCAGCCCACTTTTTTTCCCCCGCACCCCCA
>CAZPSQ010000363.1:0-5192 GCA_964588755.1 uncultured Prosthecobacter sp.
GGCCCGCCACCGCCCTTGGCCATGCCTTCAGCCATCTGGAACTTCACGTAATCGTTCAGGTTACCGATGGCGCTCATGCTGCTGCGCTTGTCGATGGCGGCCTCGACTTCCGGCGGCACGCTGGCGTTCTCCAGCACAAAGCTGGTGATCTCAATGCCATACTTGCCCTGCATGGTGGGGTTGATCACCGGCAGCAGCGCCTCACCCAGGTCGGAGTAGCGCGTGGCGAGGTCCAGCACCGGCACCTTGGCGGTGGCCAGGGCGTCGGAGAAGACGCTGATGACGCGGCTGCGCATGGTGTCGGCAAACTCATCCAGGCGGAAATGGTGGTCAGAACCAGCCACTTCCTTCAGGAACAGGCGCGGCTCGCTGATGCGGAAATCGAAGGTGCCGAAGGCCCGCACGCGCACGATGCCGAAGTCCTGGTCGCGCATCATGATGGGGTTGCTGGTGCCCCACTTGTTCCCCGTGAAGAGGCGCGTGGTCACGTAGTAAATGTCCGCCTTGAAGGGGGACTCGAAGCCGTACTTCCAGCCCTTCAGCGTGGAGAGGATCGGGATGTTGTCCGTGCTCAGCGTGTGCTTGCCGGGGCCGAAGGTGTCGCCGAACTCGCCCAGGTAAACAAACTGCGCCACCTGCGACTCGCGCACGATGAGCTGGGCGCCGCGCTTGATTTCCTTGTCCTCGTCCGGAAAACGCCAGGAGAGGGTGTCGCGCGAGTCATCAGTCCACTGGATGATTTCCAGAAACTGTCCCTTGAGGTAGTCCATGAGGCCCATAGTCGTGAATAAGCAGGTGGTTTGGGGTGTGTTATTTTTTGACCGAAACGTGTTGAGCTTAGAGGGACGTACGCCCGTTGGCGAGTGCAAATGCGGAGGCGGCTTTGTAAAGCTAGCCTCAGCCGCAACCAAACCGGATTGCCATTTGCTTCCCGCGCCTGCTTGCTAACATCTCCGAACCATGTCCCTTGCCGATACCCTCAAATCCGCCGCCGAGTCAGGCCAGCTTCTCCCCGCCAGCCTCGAAAACATCAATGCCCTGCTCGCCGCCAGCGACAACCCTCTCTACACCGCCAGCATTGAGGAGCTGGCCGCCGCAGGCCAGTGGGCGGAGCTGAACGACCGCTTTTTCCAGGCGCTGAAGTTTGGCACCGGCGGCCTGCGCGGGCGCACGATTGGCAAAATCGTCACAAAGGCGGAGCGCGGCAGCGCGCCGGAAGACCAGCGGCCGGACCACCCCTGTGTGGGCACGAACGCCATGAACTACTACAATGTGGGCCGCGCCACCCGTGGTCTGGTGAAGTACATCCAGGACTGGCGTGCCAACGCCAAGCTCGGCGGCAGGCCCAGCATCGTCTTCTCCCACGACACCCGCCATTTCTCCCCGGAGTTCGCCAAGCGCTGCGCCGAGATCGCCATCGAGAATGGCGCGGATGTTTACCTTTTCGACGGCTGCCGTGCCACGCCGGAGATGTCCTTCGCCGTGCGCCAGCTCCGCGCCGATGCGGGCGTGATGCTGACCGCCTCCCACAACCCAGGCCATGACAACGGCTACAAGGTGAACTTCAACGACGGCGCGGGCATCGTGGAACCCCACGCCACCGGCATCATCAAGGAAGTCAACGCCATCAAGGACGAGAACTACACCGCGCTGCCCGAGGCCGGGCGCGGCAAACTGACGACGCTGGGTGACGACATGGACCAGCAGTACCTGGCCCGCGTGGAAACCATGATGCTGCAGCCGGAGCTGCTGAAGCAGGAGGCCGCAAAGAAGCTGAAGATCGTCTTCACCGCCCTGCATGGCACCGGCGGCGTGTTGGTGCCCGTGCTGCTGAAAAAGCTGGGCTTCAACTTCCTGACCGTGCCGGAGCAGGACGTGCGGGACGGCCGCTTTCCCACCGTGAAGTCCCCGAACCCGGAAAACGCCTCCGCCCTCCAGATGGCCGTGGATCTGGCCAACCAGGAAGGCGCGGACATCATCATCGGCACCGACCCGGACTGCGACCGCATGGGCGTGGGCGTGCGCAATGCCAAGGGTGAGATGGTGCTGCTCACCGGCAACCAGACCGGCTCCCTAATGGGCTGGTACCGCATCAAGACGATGTTCGACCTCGGCATCCTCAACGACTCCAACAAGGACCGCGCCGTGCTGCTGAAGACCTTCGTCACCAGCCCGATGCAGGACGCCATCGCCGCCAAGTTCGGCATCAAGTCCGTGAACACCCTCACAGGCTTCAAGTGGATCAGCGCCAAGCTGGCCATCTACGAGTCACGGCTGCCCGCCGACATCCAGGCCAAGTATCGCGACCTGCCCGCCGCCGAAAGCCGTGCCGCACGCCTGCAGCACAGCACCTTCCTCGTCTTTGGTGGTGAGGAAAGCTACGGCTACATGGGCGACGACTTCAGCCGCGACAAGGACGGCAACGGCGCCGTGGTGATGTTTGCCGAACTGGCTGCCTACGCCGCCAGCCGTGGTCTCACCGTGGCCGACCTCCTCGATGAGGTTTACAGTGAGGTGGGCTACTTCCTGGAAGTGAACCAGAGCAAGGTCTTCGAAGGCGCGCAGGGCGCGGCCCAGATCGCCAAGCTGGCGGACAGCTACGGCTCCAACCCCCCGCAGGAGGTGGACGGCTCCGCCGTGGTCAAGGTGCGCGACTTCCGCAAGGACGAGATCAAGGACGAGGAAGGAGAGGTCGTCTCCAAGGAGAAGATGCTCTTCGTGGATCTGGCAGACGGCCGCAGCTTTGCCGTGCGCCCCTCCGGCACGGAGCCGAAGATCAAGTACTACATGTTTGGCCGCAGCGTGCCTGAAGGCGGCCAGAAGATGACCGCCGAAGAGCTGGCCGCCGCCAAGGCCAAAGTCAGCGCCGGGCTGGACAGCATGTGGGCCTGGCTGGAAAAGGACATCGACACGCGTCTGGCGTGAGCTGAGCGATCCTGAATGACATCCAACGGGGATGGGCCGAGAGGCTCATTCCCGTTTTTGTTTATGGGCTGGCGCGGGCTGCTTATGTGCCAGCACCAAAGATCACCCAAAGCCAAGCCTCACTGCCACTCCCCCTACTCCAATCTCACCGCACCGCAGACCAGTTCCAGAATGCGATAGAGGCCCGCATTCCCCTGCAGGCTGCCTTCGCTGAACGGAGTGCTCGGGATCGGTTCCCAGCCTGTCCGATCGCTTGTGGGCGGCGGCTGGGGGATGCGCGTCAGCTTCTCGTCATACTGCCCGTCCTTGCCGCCCAGCTTGTAGATCACGAGATCGAGGGAGGGCACCACGTAAAGGCAGAAGCCACCCGCGCCGCTTTTCCAGAAGGCATCCTTCGGTGCTGCCGCCACGTGGCCGTCGGCGTTGTGCTCCCACTGGAGGCTGAAGGGCGTGTGCGTGTTGTAGGGCAGCCAGGTCTGGCATTTCTTGATGTAGTCCGCAGGCACAAGCTGCTGGTCCTTCCACCTGCCCTCATGCGCCAGGCAGTAGCCGAAGCGCATGACATCCGTGGCATGCAGCGCGGTGCTGCCCGCGCCATTCGCGTGCTGCATCACCACATCGCCACGGTGGAGGCAGTAGTTCCAGTCGCCCCAGCCTTGGGGCTTGGCCAGGCGCTCATGAATGTAGTCCTTCAGCTCCATGCCGCTGACATTGCGCAGCACGATGCTGGCAATGTGGGGAGACGGGGATGAATACGAATACCCCTCGCCGGGATCGCACCACAGCGGCACGCGGAGGGAGGACTCGTCGATTTCCCGCACGTCCTGGCCTTTCACCGGTTTGAGCTGTAGCGGCTTGCCTCCTTTGACAATGCCGCTGGGTGTCTGCCCCTCGCCCCAATACCCGGCGGTCATGCACAGCAGCTGCCCCAGGGTGATGTCCGCCTTGCGTGGATCATCCAGCGGCTGCTTCGCCTGCGGCAGATGCTTTTCGGTGAAGACCTTGGTGTCCAGCCCCTCGGGGATCTTGTCCTTGAACTCCTCAAGCATGATTCCACAGGCGATGCTGCAAAAGCCCTTGCCCGTGGATGCCATGTCCGGGTTTGCGTTGCGGCTGGCCTTGCCAAAGTATTGTTCAAACACCAGCCAGCCCTTCCGCACCACGACGAGGCCGCCGTTGCCTGTGGTCTTCTCGGTGACTTTCCACGCAGGCTCCAGACGGCTGAGGTCCATGCCCGCGTGCTCGCGGATTTCTTTTTCCGTCTTCGCCTCGCGCCAGCCACCGTCTTTGTCCGGTGGGGGAAAGTAGGTGTCGGCGGCGGAAAGCGCCGAGGCCGTCAGGAGGAAGGAGGCGATGAAGCGGGCGGTCATGGTGTGAGAGCACCATGAAGGAGTTTTTGCTTTCGTCGAGGCCGTGAATCTCTGATGGCGCGCGGGCCTTGTGCGGACTTCACACCTCACGCTCACCAGGGTGGATAGCGCGTCGAAAAATCCGCCCGCCAGCTCAGAAGTCCCGGCTGACACCGATGACGAAGCCGAGGGCGTCGATGCCTGGATTCGGATTCGTGGCGCCACCGTTGGACATGTGCTGGAACATGGCGCTGGCGCGCACGGACCAGTCTTCATTCAGCACGCGGGCAATGCCAAGCTGGCCGTACCAGTTCAGCGTGAAGTCCTGCCCCAGGCCTCCGGGGACACCCTGGGAGTCCGTGAAGCCCACACCACCGCCCACAGAGCCGAACACGCTCCAGGTGTTGCTGGCGTCCCACCACTCGATGGAAGGCGCGGCAGAAATGCCCAGGTAGCGGTTTTCCGAGCCGTCCTCGAACCAGTTCGCCATGCCGGTGATCTTGTTGCGCACCACCAGCGCGGAGCCGTCGGAGAACTCGAGGCCGAACATCTTCGGACTGCGCCAGGACACCATGAAGGGCACGATGCGGTAGTTGAAAGTGGCGTCACCGCCCACCTTCCACAGCATGCCGGTTTCGAAGTCGATGGCGTGCTCCTGCCACGGGCGGAGCTCCTGCGGGGCTGAGGCCACCATGGGTGGAGAACCGGCAAAAACAGCACAGGTGGCGAAAAGGGAAAGGGCGGCGAGGAGGGAGCGCATCATCAGCCAATAGTAAACACATGCGAAGCAAATGCCAGCATGGAATGAAATGACGCTGGCGTGCGGCGTGTGGCGCGTCATATCTGACAGGACCATACCATGTCCGCCCAACCTGCCTACGACCTGCTTTCCCTCGGTGAAGTCCTCCTGCGCCTCGA
>CAZPSQ010000364.1:0-5116 GCA_964588755.1 uncultured Prosthecobacter sp.
TCCGCGCGATTTGGCAATCCGGGGATGGGCTCCTGGGTGACGTATGGCCTGGGGACGGAGGCTTCCGATCTGCCGGGTTTTGTGGTGCTGACTTCACTGGGGCAGGGCGGGCAGAACCAGCCCATCGCGGCAAGGCAGTGGAGCAGTGGGTTTTTGCCATCCAAATATCAAGGGGTGCAGTTACGCGCCAAAGGGGACCCTGTTCTGTATCTTTCCAATCCCGGGGGCGTCACCAGGGAACGACAGGGCAGTGATGTGGCGGCGATCAATGAGCTGAACAAGCAGCATGACATGGTGGTGGACGATCCAGAGATCGCCACACGAATCGCGCAATATGAGATGGCTTTCCAGATGCAGGCCAGCGTTCCGGAGCTGATGGACATCAGCGGTGAAGGGGCCAAGACGCTGGAGCTTTATGGCTGCCAGCCGGGAGATGGCTCCTTCGCGTCGAACTGCCTGCTGGCGCGGCGTCTGGCGGAGCGGGGCACGCGCTTCATCCAGCTCTACCACAAGGACTGGGACCACCATGGCGGTGTGAAGGACGGTGTGGCGCTGAAGGCCAAGGAGATCGACCGCGCGTGCATGGCGCTGATCACCGACCTCAAACGGCGCGGCATGCTGGACGACACGCTGGTGGTGTGGGCGGGTGAGTTTGGCCGCACGCCGATGTCCCAGGGTGGCAGCGGGCGGGATCACCACAACAAGGCGATGTCCGTGTGGCTGGCGGGCGCAGGTGTGCGAGGCGGCCTCGTCCATGGTGCCACGGATGACCTCGGTTACGCCGCAGTGGACAAGATCACCACGGTCCATGATCTGCATGCGACCATGCTGCATCAACTCGGTGTGAAGCATGAGGCGTTCAGCTTCAAGTTCCAGGGGCTGGATGCCAAGCTGACCGGGGTGGAAGGCGCCAGGGTGATCCGGGATATTCTGGCATAAAAGGAAATCCGAAAAGAGGCTGAACCGCGATGGAACAGGTGCTTGCAGGCATCTGACTTGCACCTTTGATGCCCGTCCGCATTTCGCATGTCCTTCCGCACCCTCGAACTTTCCGACGCCGCCTTTCTGGGAGGTGGCATCCACCATGTGACGGTCAAGTCAGCCGCGCTGCGACGACGGGCCGATGTGAGCTTTTACATCCCTGAGGCAGCCAAGGCCCTGGAGACGCTGCCGCTGGTGATCCTGCTGCACGGTGTGTATGGCAGCCACTGGGCCTGGCTTTACAAGGGCGGCGCCCACCGCGTGCTGGACCGGCTGATCCAGGAGGAAAACCTGCCGCCAATGATGCTGGCCATGCCATCCGACGGTTTGTGGGGGGATGGCTCCGGCTATGTGCGCAGGCGCGGCACGGACCATGCGGCGTGGATCGTGGAGGAGGTGCCGGACGCTGCCGCCGAGGTGGACGCGCGCTGCCGCAACGCGCCGCGTTTCATCGGGGGGCTGTCGATGGGCGGCTACGGGGCGCTGCGCCTGGGCGCGCTGAATCCGAAGCGTTTTGCCGCCATCAGCGCGCACAGCAGCATCACGGATGTGACGCAGATGAACGGCTTTGTGGAGGAGCCGCTGGCGGAGTTCGACATCATTGAAACCGAGCCGCTTGGCGTGCTGGAGTGCATGAAGGCCAATGCCGCCCGCCTGCCCCACCTGCGGTTTGATTGTGGCCGGGAGGACGAACTGGCCAGCCACAGCCGTGCATTGCACCGGGACCTGCTGGCGGCTGGCATCCCCCATGTCTATGAGGAGTTTTCTGGAGGACACACCTGGGAGTACTGGCAGGAGCATCTGGCGGACACGCTGCGGTTTTTCGCCGCCAGCCTGCTGCTGAAGGCGCCTGCGGCGTGAAGGCGAGGGCGGGCGGACGCGCCCCAGGTTTGGGGCGGGCGGCACCAAGACCATTTACAAGCCTTCCCCGAGGCGGTAAACTGGGTGTCCCCCATTCCCCAAATGAACCGCTTTTTTCAAGTTCTCACGCTCGCCGCGGCCTTTTGCCTGGCGGCGGTTGCGCGTGCCCAGGTCAACGACTCCTCCTCCGAGGTGGCCGACATGTATTTCCGAGGGTTTGTGATGAACAACGAGGCCGCGAGGCTGGAATCCACCGGCGACCTGGCGCTGGCGCTGGTGAAGTTCAAACAGGCGGGGGAGGTGATGGACGGCATCGCCCTGAACTATCCGACGTGGCAGCCGGAGATGCGGGCCAGCCGGCAGCAAAAAATCGTGGATTCGATCGCGCGGCTGCAGGCGCGCATGGCGCAGCAGCCCGGCACAGGGGCCGGTGCCACCAGCGCCCCCGCCGCCCAACCACCAGCGCAGGCGACGGCGCCTGCCATGCCGCCTGCGGCAGCCCCGATGTTTAACATCCCAGCCCCGGCGGGCGGGGGCCTGCCCAGCCTGGGCGAGGTGCTGGGCCAGTGGGAGGCGATGTACAAGAAGCGTGTGCTGGAGCTGGAGACGCAGAACAACCAGCAGCAGATCGACCTGGGCAAATGGCAGAACTGGTACCAGTGGGCCTCCGGCGAGATCACGACCGCACGCGCGCAAAATGAGGCGCTGGCGCAGAAGGCCGCAGTGATGGAGCAAAGCATTCTGGCAATGACCAAGGATGTGGAGGAAGGCCGCGCGTCGCAAGGACAGCTGGACAAGCTGATGCAGGAGAAACTGGCGGTGGAACTGGAGATGCGGAAGAACGGCCAGCGTCTGGTCGCCGCCGAGACCGCTGCCAAAGAGGCATCTGAAAAGCTGGCTGAGGCATCCACAAAGGTGGCAGCGATCGGGCAGGAGCGGGACAAAATGCTCCAGGATCGTGACGCTGCCGTCCAACAGCGTGACACCGCCGTGAAGGAACGCGATGCAGCCGTGAAGGAGCGCGATGTGGCGGCCAAGGAACGTGACGCGGCGAGCGCCCGCAGCCTGGGCTTGCAGCATGAGGTGGACGAATTCAAGAAAAGCAAGACGGGCAGTGCTGAGATGAAGCGGCTGATCGCGGAAAACGAGCGGCTCAAAAAGGAGCTGACCGAGACGCAGAAGCAGGTCGAGACGCTGAAGGGCGACGTCAACCGCAAGGACCAGGAGATCGCACAGTTGAAAGGCCAGCTCACCGGACTGCAGGGGGAGCTGGCCTCCCTGCGCCAGGAAAGCGCCAACTATCAGACCCAGGTGGCCGAGCTGACGAAGCAACTGAAGGAGCTGGGCACCGCCACAGACTCCAAAATGGCAGCCACACCGGAAAGCAGCCAGGAGGCCGAGATGCTGCGCGCCATTGTGATGCGCCAGCTGCGCGCCCAGCACCGCCAGCAGGCGGCGAAGGAGCTGGTGATCGCCGAGCTGCAAAAGATGGAAAACTCCTCCACCGACCTCATCAAGCAGGTGGAGGAGCTGAAGAGCGCCCGCATGACGCTGACGCCCGAGGAGGAGAAGCTCTTCTCGGATCCCGCCGACCGCGAACTGATCGCGTCCAATGGGGTGAAGGTGACCCTGGTAGCCAATGCGTCCGCCGACAGTGAGGCGAAGGCAGCCCCGCCAGCCCCCGGGAGCGCGGAGGCGCTGATCAACCAGGCCAACGAGGCCTACCTTAACAAGGATTTTGAGAAGGCCTCCAGCCAGTACCAGGATGCGCTGCGCGCGGAACCCAGGAATGTGACCGCCCTCATCGGCCTGGGCATGGCACGCCAGCGTGCCGACAAGCACGCGGAGGCGGAGGTCTCCCTGCAAAAGGCGCTGGCCTATGAGCCGGAGAACGAGCCGGCGGCGTTCGCCCTCGGCATCACCTACTACAAGCAGGAGCGCTGGAAGGATGCGATGACCTACTTTGAAAAGAGCCTGGCCAAGCGCCCGGACAATGCCACGGGACGCCACTACATGGGCATCATCGCCACCAAGCTGAGCCTGCTGGAGCGCGCGGAGCGCGAGTTCAAGACAGCACTGGCGATCGACCCGAAGTACGGCGAGGCGCACTTCAATCTGGCCGTGCTGTATGTGACCTGGGACCCGCCGCAGTGGGACAAGGCCCGCACCGAGTATGACGAGGCGATCAAGAAAGGTGTGAAGCCGGACGCCAACCTGGAGAAGCTGCTGCAGGGCGCGAAGGTTTCCCAGCGGTGAGGCTGGCAGCACCACCTCTTTGAGTGTTGTCGTTCTCTCTTCGCATGAAAATCGCCTTGTGCCTCGCGCTGCTCGCCACGGCGTCCAGCCTTGCAGCACAAACCTTGGTGGAGATCGGCAAGGGGGACGGGATGATCATCGAGCTGCGGTACACGACTGCGGAGAATTTTTTCAAGGCGGCGTTTTATCCGAAGAGCGCACGTGCGCTGCTGCGACCGCAGACGGCGGCGAAGCTGGCGAAGGTGCAGGCCGAGCTGAAATCCCAGGGCCTGGGCCTGAAAATCTGGGATGCCTACCGCCCCCTGTCTGTGCAGCGCGCCATGTGGAAGACGCTGCCGGACGCGCGCTACGTGGCAGATCCCGCGAAAGGCGGCCGGCATAACCGGGGCGCGGCGCTGGACCTGACGCTGGTGGACGCCGGCGGGAAGGAGCTGGCGATGCCGACGGCCCATGACGACTTCTCCGAAAAGGCCGGGGCGCACTTCAAGCTGGTGCCGCCGGAGATCTTCAAAAACCGGAAGAAGCTCCAGGAGGTGATGACGAAGCACGGCTTTGCCATCTACGAGTCCGAGTGGTGGCACTTCGACGACGCGGACTGGCAGAAGTACGAAGCCATGGATGTGCCGTTTGAGCAGCTTGCCAGACCTTGAGGCGGGCCTGGAAAACGGTCAGCGGTACTTTGACAAACCCTCAAGGTACTGCTGGGCGATCTCCGTCTTCGGCTGGGTGAAGAACTCGGCGGCGGGGGATGACTCCTGCACTTTTCCAGCGGCGAGAAAGACGACCCAGTCGGCCACCTTGCGGGCGAAGCTGATTTCGTGCGTGGCGAGGATGATGCTCTGCCCGCCTTCGGCCAGCTCGCGGATGACATCGAGCACCTCGCCGGTCATGACGGGGTCGAGGGCGGAGGTGGGCTCGTCGAGCAGGAGGAGGCGGGGCTTTGGCGCGAGGGCGCGGGCAATGGCGGCGCGCTGCTGCTGGCCGCCGGAGAGCTGGCTGGGCCGTTTGTGCTCATGCC
>CAZPSQ010000365.1:0-5053 GCA_964588755.1 uncultured Prosthecobacter sp.
AGGACATGGTGGGCCACACCGGCGTGGTGGAGGCTGGCGTCCATGACTGCGAAACCATCGACTTCGGCGTGAAGCTCATCGTCGAAAAAGTGCTGGAGCTCGGCGGCAAGCTCTTCATCACCGCCGACCACGGCAACTGCGAGACCATGCGCAATCCAGACGGCTCCCCCCACACCGCGCACACCACAAACCTCGTCCACGGCATCTACGTGGCGGCAGACTCCGGCGACCACACCGTCAGCAACGGCAAGCTGGCCGACGTGGCCCCCACCCTGCTGGCCATGCTCGGCGTGGCCCAGCCCGCTGAGATGACCGGGAAAAGCCTGCTGGTGAAGAAGTAGGACCACCTCCTCCTGACATGTCCTTTGTTTTGTCCCATGACAGGCACACAGATGTCGCTGGTTATTGGGCAAAATACGAAAGCCACATTGACTCTGTGCGCGACCGGATGCCACCCGGCGCGCTGCGGCTGGCGCTCGCGCGGGAGTGGCATGATTTCACCTTTCCTCAATGCCCGCATGACGCTTGGCTGGAGGAGTGCCGCATCATCGAATCCTCCCCCCCGAGGCCATGGAGCACCCACGCAGGTGCAGCCTCGAAATCCGGCTGTTGGGGGCTTATCATGACAGGCACATCCTGCTCCGCTATCCCCGGCTCTTCAGCTACAGCATGCAGACCGCCACCTGTGACAAAGGCCTGGGGGACTGGCTCTACGACGAACTACGGCTTTCCGACGGCGGGCACCTGCTCCATGAAATCGAATGGGCCAACAGATCACGCTGGCTGATTGAAGCGGATGATATTGAGTTCGAGTGGCGCTCGTTGAAAACGGAAGAGGCTCCCGGCTGAGGCCATTTCAGTGGCAGCGCCTTGCCAGCAGGAACAGTGCCGCTGGCACCCATGCCTGCGAAACACAGCGTCTTGTGGCATGCGCTGTGTCCAGCACTTGAAGAAAATCAGACGGCAGCCCGAATACCCGCGCATGAGAGGCCCTGTGCATGGGCCCCTCCGTCAGGCGGCCAATGCAGCCGAAATTGCCGGTCAAAATGTGTACGGCATTTTCTTGTTAGGGATGTCTTTGTGGCGGTGGCAGCCAATCTCCCGGGAAAGGCTTGACTTCTGCCAGCCAGCCATGTTCAACTGACAGGATGAAGACGCTGGCTACATTGCTTCTCATGATTGTGACGCTGACGATGGTGTCCTGCTCGCCGCCCCCGTCGGTGGCGGAGGTGATCACGCAAGCAATCAAGGCACGCCGCACAGTGCTGCTTTATTACGACCAGGGTGACGACGCCGGTCCGCAAGTGGTGGAGCCACATTTGCTGGGCAGGACGGAATCTGACAACCAAGTGCTGCGTGCATGGTTCCTGCACACCATCCCGAAGTCAACGAAGGGGCCTGGATGGCGGCTGTACATGGTCAGCCGCATCCGCTCCATCAAGCTGGCAGACCCCTTCGAATGGCCGAGGCCGGATCATGATCCCACCGGAGGCAAGGCGTTCAAGACCGTGGAAGCAGCCTTGTAGAAGGTCCGCCAACTGCGGGCACCGCACCTGCTGATCAAAGGGGAGGGACATGGGCAGCCGCCATCCAGAACAGTTGTTGGAGGCACTTTTTCTCACAGCCCAAGGCCCGTTGGGCTGCGATAGCTCATCAACAACCCCGCCCCCATGAAACTGCTCTTCATCTGCTCACGCAACCAGTGGCGCAGCCCGACAGCGGAGGCGATCTATCAAAACGACCCCCGGGTGGAGGCCTGCAGCGCCGGTCTCAGCGCCTCGGCACGGCGGCGGGTCTCGGAAAAGCTGCTGCGCTGGGCCGATCTGGTGATGGTGATGGATCGCGCGCAAAAGCAGCGGCTGGAGGACCAGTTTCCCACCATCTTTCACGACCTGCACGTGGAGGTTCTCGACATCCCCGACGACTATTCCTTCATGGCACCGGAACTTGTGTCCCTGATTCGCGACCGTGTGGAACCCCTGCTGGAGGTCCACTTCCCGCAGGAAGCATCCCTCCAGCATGGGTGATTCGTCAGCAAAAACCTGATTCATTCGGTCGCCCCAAGTTTCCTCGACAGAGGGAGGCGGCCGCGCGTAATCTCCTCAAGACTCATGAAAAACTCCGTTTTGAAACTTTGCGCGGGCCTTTGCGGCGTCCTGCTGCTTTCCCAATGCGTCGCCACACCGCAATCCCGCATCCAGCGCAATCCTCAACTCTACAGTCAGTTGGGCGACCGTGACCGCCAGATGGTGGCCAGCGGCTCCATTCGTGAAGGCATGACCCGGGACGCCGTGTATCTGGCCTGGGGGAAACCGGACCGTGTGGCCACCGGCACCCACAAAGGCCGTGCGGTGGAGTCCTGGACCTATGTGGGGCAAAGGCCCGTCACCAGTTACAACATGGGGTTTGGCCTGGGCGGAGGCTGGGGCGGCTTCCCCTACTGGGGGGCTGGCGGCATGGGCTATGGCTGGGGCGGTGGTTTCGGCGGCTGGGGGCCATACTCCGCCTGGGGCGGCGGCCCCATGGTGACGTACATCCCCTACACCCAGGCCGTGGTGGAGTTTACCAAAGGACGCGTGACGAGCTGGATGTCCGCGCCCCGCTGATGCCGGCTTGAATCAAGCCGCCCTTGAATGAGCGTTCCCGACGAGCATCTGGCCTCCCGCCGCAGCGTGACGTCACGCAACACGCGCTGGGCGCATGACTTGGCGCGCAGAATCGGGGGCGCAGGCATCTCCCCCAATGCCATCTCCGTGGCCAGTGTGGTGTTCGCCTACGTGGCCATGGAGTGCCTCATGGCAGCGGGGGATCAAAACACCACGGGAGGCATTCTCCTCATGTGGCTGGGCGCGGTGCTCTGCATCCAGCTCCGCCTGCTGTGCAATCTGATGGACGGCATGGTGGCCGTGGAGGGTGGCAAAGGCTCGCCCGTGGGCGCGCTGTACAATGACGTGCCGGACCGTGTGGCGGATGTGCTCATCCTGGTGGGCGCGGGCTACAGCGGTGCGGGCGAACCTGGCGTCGTGAAGCTCTTTGACCAGTTCCCCATGGGCTGGTGCGCGGCCGTGGTGGCCGTGTGGACGGCGTACATCCGCACGCTGGGCGCCACCCTCACCGGTGCCCATGATTTCGGCGGTCCCATGGCCAAGCAGCACCGCATGGCCGTCATGTGCGCCGGCATTGTGATCGAGCTCGTCCAGCACCTTGCGGGACGGGATCGCTGGGGCGTCCTCGCAGCGCTCACGATCATCTGTTTTGGCGGCCTATGGACCTGCTGGCGGCGGCTGGCTGTGATCAAAAAAGCCCTGGATGCCGCTGCGGCATTAAAAGGGAAATGACCCGGCTGAAGAATAATCCCGCCTGAGCGGCGTCTTACTCCCATCCCAATTCCCACTTCCCCGCCCCGACATTTCCATGAAAAAGACCCTCCTCGCCCTGGCCACCGCTTTTCTTTCCACCGCCGCCGTTCTGCACGCAGCCGACTTCCCCAAAGACAGCCCCCCCTTCAGCAAGGACTATGCGGCGGTGACCAAAGCCGCGAAGGAAAATGGCAAGCCCATGGCCCTCATCTTCTCCGCCACATGGTGCAGCCTCTGCCAGACGATGAAGAAGGATGTGTACCCCAGCGCGGCGGTGAAGCCCTTCCATGACAAGTTCAACTGGAGCTACCTGGACATCACCATCGACGCCAACGACAAGCTCTCCGATGAGCTGAAGATCGAAAACGTGCCCAGCATCCTGTTTTTGAGCGCCGACGGCAAGGTCATCGACCTGCAGGACGCCTATGCCAACGCGGAGGACACCGCGAAGAAACTGGCCGAGGTGCTGAAGAAGGTGGAAGGAGCAGCCAAGAAGTAAGGCTGGGGAGCCTGTCATCGGTCAGGACTCACCCGCTTTGGCGGGGCACGTTATGCACGTGCTCAGTCCCGGAAAACTGGGGGCAAGTCTGCCCCCTTTCTCCTCATGGACAGCCTGCGGCCCTCAAGCCAGATGTCCCAGCGCCAGCAGGCCGTAGTAGGTGTACTCGCAGTCCAGCGTGTCATCCGTCCAGTTGCCATGGAAGCCGCCTGTGGCATTCCAGAGAGAGTCCACAAAGTCGAGGCAGGGTTCTTTGAGCTTGGAAAAATCCGCCTGCACAGCATCCAGGGCATGCAGGGCCACAGCGGTGGACAGGAGGTCTGGCAGCGGTGCCGCTGGCAAGGCCAGAAAACCGCCCTGTGGCAGGCATTGCCGCATCAGCCAGTCCACGGCCTCCGCTGGCGGCGGCATGTCCATGTGCCGGTGCAGCGCCACCATGGCCGCCGTGGCGGTGGTGGAGCCGACAGGGATGCCAGGCTCATTGGACCACGCGCCATCCTTCGTCCGCAGGCCGCCCATGCATGTGACCAGCCGCCAGGGTTCCGGCGGCAGCCCCCCCAGATCCTGATACGCCCCCCAGGCCAGCAGACAGCCGTAGGCGCTGCCCTTTGCCCGGCCCGGCGCCTGATGGTAGCCGCCATCCGCACAGCGAAAGGCCTCCACCCGCGCGGCCAGCTGCAGCCGCGCCTCCTGCGGAAATGAATCCATCCCCGCATTGGCCCAGCAGCGTGCCAGACAGCACAAATGCACAAAGTCCTGCCCTTCCCCGCTGCCAAAGCCTGCCAGCCACGGCTTCACATCCGGAATGGTGGCCGCGTCCACAGACAGCGCCTGCAGGCCCTCCAGACCAAACACGGTGTAATATAGGTCCGGCTTGTCATCGCGGTCCAGAAAACCGCCAGTGGCGCCAAGGCGCGAGCGCAGAAACGCCTGGACCAATTCAGCCGACTCTCCGAGCACTTTCGGAGCCAGCCGTGCCACCTGCAGCATCTCTAAACGGAAGGACATGCGGCTCAGCTACCCCGCCACGCAAAAAATCGCCACAGAAAGTTGTTTTAGCGCTTGTGTATTTCCCAGCATGGTCAACAATCTCGGCCCGGTCACCCCGACCCCCTACGTGCTCACGTGGCGGAATTGGTAGACGCGCTAGATTCAGGTTCTAGTGAGTAACATCGTGGAGGTTCGAGTCCTCTCG
>CAZPSQ010000366.1:0-5049 GCA_964588755.1 uncultured Prosthecobacter sp.
ATGGCGACGAGGGCGCGTCCTTTGCGGCTTCGTCGGCCTGGATCTGGTCCAGCATCTGCATCTGGTTGTCCGGGCTCATGTTCGCGGCCACGGCCACCTTGGCGGTCTTGGCGGCGGCGTGCAGCTTCGGCTGCCACTGCTCCAGCACGTTGATGCCCACCTTGTGGGTGGTGCGGTTGTTCATGTCCTCATGGTACTCGCCGCTCCAGGTGAAGGACTCGCCGTCGCTGCGCTCCAGCCCGTCCAGGGTGATGCCGCGGGAGGCCAGCATGTCCAGGTGCGGCTTCGGAAAGTCATGGCCGATCACGCCGACGAGGTGGATGGGCTGCACGAAGATGCTGGCGGCCAGCGCGGCGTAGGCGGCGGACCCGCCGAGCAGGTTCTGCTGCTCGTCCTGCGGAGTTTTGACATTATCGAGGGCGACGGTACCGGCAATGACGACAGACATGGGGGAGGGGAGTGGGGATTGGAGCAGTTGATTCTTGCCTCCCAGGCGGCAAACCAGTAACGGTACGCCAGACTCGGAGGGAGGCGGAGTATCCGTTTCGTCCCCGCCGTGTCAAATGCCACTCCGCGCACGTTCTTTTCATGCGTCTCAGCCTCATCTTCCTCATGCTCCTGCTGCTGCCAGTGGCCGCGGGGGTGCATGCGTGGACGTTTGGCCAGAAGAATCTGCCGCTGCTCCACCAGGAGGCCCTGCGGCGGCTGCAGGAGGCCGGAGTGCGCAACCCGATGGTGGACATCGAGTTTTTCGACATCGCCATCCGGGGGGAGGCCGACGACCCCCACGAATATCAAAAGGCGCTGGCCGCCATCCGGGCCATGCACCCGCTGCGGCTGAAGCCTGCCGCCGTGCGCATCCATGTGCCCGCCGGCATGAAGGCAGGGCTGGCTGGGGACACGCTGCGCATCACCGGCTGGCTGCCTGCCGGAGGGCGGGAGGTGGAAAACGTCCGGCGCGTGGTCGCGGAGCTGCGCCCCGACCTGAAGATCGACACCCAGGACCTGCGCCAAGCGCCCGAAGTCGTCTGGCCGGAGGGCATGAAGCCGCCCCTCACCGTCAGCAGCCCCCTGCTGGCGCCGATCCTTTCCAGGCTGCGGGTCTCGGCGGAGCTGCACGTGCGGGCCACGGATGACGCCATCACCCTGACAGGCATGCTGCCCGCCAGTGACCTGAAGGAGGAGCTGGTGGCCGCGCTGGCAGAGGTGGCGGGCGCGCGAGTGGTGGACCCTGCGGCGCTGAAGGCCAGCACCCATGTGGTGCCCGCCGCGTTCGCCAAAAAGGAGGCCCTGGCGGCCTTTCTGCGCAGCTTTTTCAAGGCACCGCCGCCGCGTTCCTTCGACATCGGCTCCAGCGGCGTCCCGCGCCTGGAGGGCATGGCCACGCGGCAGTTGGAGAGCGAGTGGCTGGCCCTGCTGCGCCCCCTCACCGGCGGGGCCAGGGTGGAGGCAAAGCTCACCCTCCTCCCGTCGGAGCTGCACGCCCCCGGTTATCAGCCGCGCTCGGCGCTGCCTTCCGGCATGCTGGCGCCGATCCGCGACGCCCTGCGCCAGACCCAGGTCCTCTTTGAGGGCGGCGCCACACGGCCGACGCCCGAGGAGCAGACAAAGCTGGCCGCGCTGGCGCCGCTGCTGCTGGCGGCAGGCCCTTCCCTGGGGCTGGTGATCGGCGCCCATCCAGACCCCGCCGGCCCGACAGCCGCCGAAAAGGCCGTGGCAAAGGCGCGGGCGGAGGCGGTGCTGTCCTTCCTCATCGAGCAGGGGGTCCCCTCCGCCGACATCAGCGCCGTGGTGTTTGATCCCGTGCCGGCCGGCTCGCCATTTGCTCCAGCCGTCCCCCGCTGTGTGGAAATCCTCATCAAATAATCCCCCGCCGCGAACGCACGCATGAAGCTCGACCTCCAGTCCCTGTCCGCCGAACCGCTCGTTTACATGCTCATGCAAAGCGGGGCGTTCGTGACGGTGCTCGGCATCGTCTTCTTCCTCATCGGCCTGCTGTTTGGCTATGCGAGCTGGGGCCGCTACAAAGGCAAAACACGCGCGCTGCGGGCCGAGGCCGCCGGCATGAAGGAGGAGGTGGCCAACCTGAAACGCAGGCTCGGCGAGCTGTCCGTGAAGTCCGGCCCCGCCGCGCCCATGGTCACGGAGATGATCGTCCTGCCGAAAAAGGACAGCCCGCCGCCCGTGGCCCCACCCCCGGAAACAGCCGCCCCTGCGGCGGCCGGGAGCACAAACACAAACGCGGACGCAGACAAAGACAGCCTGCCTCCGGCACCAGCCAGCATCAAGGCCGCCGCCCCGGCAGAACCCGGGACCAACGGGGCATCCACATCCCACGCCCCCGCCCCTTCAGACACAGCCCCCCCTCCAGACACAGCCGCGCCAGCCTCCCCGCTGGCCTCCCTCATCATGCCGACGGTGGCTGCCCCGGCCAAAACGGAGGCTCCATCACCGCAGGCAGAGGACATGCTGGTGCTGCCGGAAATCCCCCTCACCCCCAGCCCACGCATTTCGACCGCGCCGCCCACGATCAAGCCCGACTTCGACTTCGATTCCCAGCTCGGCCTCATCTACAAGTCCAGGCCCGAGGAGAGCGACGACCTGACCGTGCTGAAAGGCGTGGCCCCCACCCTGGAGCAGCGTCTGCAAACCCTCGGCGTGTACACCTATGAGCAGATCGCCGGCTGGACCCAGGACCAGGTCCGCGAGTTCTCCTCCCGCCTCTCCTTCAAAGACCGCATCCAGCGTGAGCAGTGGGTGGAGCAGGCCCGCGAGCTGCTGGCGGACAGGCACAAGCCCAAGGCGGTGATGCCGTCGGCGCCCGCCCATGCAGAAAATTGAGGGGGGCATCCAGTCACAGACAGCGGCACGCCGCCGCAGCATGTGTCCAGGTGCCCGTGGGCAGCAGCACACGGCTTGTTCATGCGGCGGAAGGTCCTCAGCAATCCACAGGCTGCAGGGCTGCTAATACAGCTCCACTGGCGAGCGCTTCCCGTCCTCCACGCTGAGGTTTTTCGCGGCCTCCTCCCCCAGTGTGTCCACGCGGAGCTGCCAGATGTCGCGGTTGATGGCGGCAAAGCGGTCCAGGTCGAACCTGTCCGGCTCCGCCAGCCGCTTCTTCGTCTTCTCAATGCGGATGAGCGCGTCGTGCAGCGCTGGTTCTTCCACCCCCTCCAGGTGCTCGCGCGCCAGCTCCACCATCTCCACCCGGTGGCAGATCATCACCAGGTCATTGCCCGCGCGCACCGCTTCCTGGATCGCCTGCTCAAACGTCACCTCATTGAGGATGGCGCCCATGTCCAGGTCGTCCGTCATCGCCAGTCCGTCGAAGGCGTACTGGTGGCGCAGCAGCTTGGTCACGATGTTGTGGCTCAGGCTGGCGGGCCAGCGGCCACGGTCCGGGTCATAGGCCGTGTAGTTGCTATGGCAGGTCATCACGCTGTCCAGCTCCGGCAGCAGCGCGGAGTAGGGCAGCAGCTCGCTCTTCTCCATCTCCTCCCGGCTCTTGGTGATCACCGGCAGGAACTCATGCGGATCACACTCCGCAGGGCCGTAGCCGGGGAAGTGCTTGCCACAGCTCAGGATGCCCTCCTTGCGCATCGCACGATTGAAGATGCCCGCGTTGTCGATCACCTGCTGCGGGTTCTTGCCATAGGTGCGGCCTTTGAGGGAGTTGTCCGCCGCGTCATCATAGGAGATGTCCAGCACGGGGCAGAGGTCCAGGTTGAAACCAAAGTGGCGCAGGAGCTGCCCGGTCAGCTTGCCGTGGCGCTTGATGAGGGAGGGATCCCCCCTGTCACGCAGTGCCTGCGCGTTCGGCGGCTCCTCGCCAATCAAACGCAGCCGGGAAACACGCCCGCCTTCCTGGTCGATCGTGATGAAAGGCTCGATGTCGGAGATGTCGCGCAGGTCATCGATGAGTTTGCGCAGTTGCTGCGGGCTCTGGATGTTGCGGCCAAAGAGAATGAAGCCGCCGGGCTGCAGTTTTTTGAGCCGCGCGGCGGTTTCCGGGGTGAGTTCGGTGCCGGGAACACCCATCAAAAGAAGCTGGCCGAGAGGAAAGGAGGAGGGCATGGGACTTTGTTCGATTGAATAGTATTCAGTTGAATAGGGATGGGCGGCTTGGGAAATGAAGTGTCAAGCGGGCTTTTGCTAAAAGATTGAGAAAAAACGGCACAAAACAGGTCTCAAAACTGCGACTCAGCGGTTTCTTTTTGTAAAAGGAGGGAGGGTCGGTTGACGGGACGGACAAAACTTTTTAACATGGCGTCGTCAGTGGGGCAACCTGCTGACCACATTTGCAGGCTTCCTCAGCTTAGCATTTCGTGCCACGGTCCTACATCGTTGTTGGTTGCTGGATCGCCAAACAGAACCCCCCGGCTCCGCATGCCGGGGGGTTCTCTGTTTTAAAGAACAAGCGTTCACGTTCATGCGGAGATTGTGAGCAAGTGTGTGATCAACCTGTGATCAATGTGTGTGCAGGCTGCGAACAACCCGGTTCATCGATTCATCATGAGGCGCCGAGCTGCTTGGCCCATTCAATCGCGCGCAGCATGCCGGTGGCCTTGTTCACCGTCTCACGATGTTCAGAGGCGGGGTCAGAGTCCGCCACCACACCGGCGCCGGCCTGCACGTAGGCCTTGCCGTCCTTCACCACGCAGGTGCGCAGCGCGATGCAGGAGTCCAGGTTCCCATCAAAGCCGAAGTAGCCCACCGCGCCAGCGTAGGCGTTGCGCTTGCTCTTCTCGCACTCGTTGATGATCTCCATCGCGCGGACCTTGGGTGATCCGCTCACTGTGCCGGCGGGGAAGGTGGCGCGCATCACATCATAGGCCGTCTTGTCGTCGCGCAGCTCGCCATCCACATTGGAGACGATGTGCATCACGTGGGAGTAGCGCTCGATGATCATGAGGTCGCTCACATTCACCGTGCCGAAGTCCGCCACGCGGCCCACGTCGTTGCGCGCCAGGTCCACCAGCATGATGTGCTCGGCGCGCTCTTTGGGATCGGCCAGCAGCTCGGCGGCCAGCGCGTCGTCCTCCGCCTTCG
>CAZPSQ010000367.1:0-5004 GCA_964588755.1 uncultured Prosthecobacter sp.
CATGGAGGTAGGGCGGCTGGTCCCCCAGCCGCCGTGGTGAACGGAGCGACTGATGGGCGAAGCCTCCTCCCGCCCGCTGGGTCACTCAAAACCGATTGTCGGAAAGCAGCCAGGAGACGTTCGGCGGAGCTTGGAGGACCAAGCTCCCTACCTACCCCGGAGGAACATTCGAGCGCCCAGCGCATGGAGGTAGGGCGGCTGGTCCCCCAGCCGCCGTGGTGAACGGAGCGACTGATGAGCGAAGCCTCCTCCGCCCGCTGGGTCATTCGGGAATCAGTTTTGAAGCTCGCGCTAATCCAGCGGCACCACCCGCACGGGGTGGCTCACGCCATCCACGGCCATCATCCAACCAGCGCCGTCGTTGACGGGGTAGATCGTCACGCGCGGCTTGAAGGCCATGTGGCCCTGGGCAAAGCCCTCCTGCTGCTGCCATGTCTGGCCGTTGGCCAGACGGTAGCTGCGCCCTGAGCCGAGGCCCTGGAACTCGCCATCAATGCTGCTTTCCACCACGCCGATGCTACCCCGCACGCGCCGTCCGGTGGAGACTTGGGCCAGCGTCTGCGGCTGGCGGAGGCCGCCCGCCGGTGGCAGCAAGGCCGGGGTGGATGCAAACGCCCATGCCTGCCCCCGCCCCAGGTGGGCCTGGGCCTGGGCCGGGACCTGTGGCGAGGGCACCCGCACCGTGGCGGAGGCAGGCAGGGCAGCATCCCGCAGGCCGGGTGTGGTGCCTGCCATCCCGGCAGCCGGCAGGGTGCCGGAGGCGGGGTTCAGCCCCAGGCCCGCATCCCCCATGCTGCTGCTGCCGGGCAGCGCGGTCCAGGTGGGCGGCAGGCCGCGGCGTTCCAGCTCCGCCTTCATCTGGTCCTGCACGGTGTTGCGCACCCACTCCGCCAGGGTGGCCTGCTCGTCATTGCTCAGCTTGTCGATGCCGCTGACCTGCCGCTCCTGCGGTGTCATCATGGAGCCCAGCGGCCCCATGGTCAGCTCAGGCGCCATCTGGTCCAGCAATGGCAGCACGACATCCCCCGGCACCACGACCTGGTTCAGCGGCAGGGAGCCGATGCCGTCGGTGTGCATGAAGCGCACCTCCCGTGGGGACACGAAGGTGAACTTCACATTGCGAAACACCTTCCCATTGGTGGCGATGAGCTGCGGCCAGCGTGTGCCCACGGTGATCTCCCGCGCGGGGGGCGCATCCAGCGGTGTCGGCATGGTGGCAGCGGTCGCATTCGCGGTCACGGTCACAAGCAGGGGGGCCGCAGTCGTGCAGAGGAGGGCGAGGCAGCCCAGGCGCAGCATGCCAAAGGACAGGTTTGTCTTCATGTCATGCTATCGGCGCAGGAAGCACACCACGCCGTGTGCCACGCCCTGGATTCTGGCCTGAGCGGCCCGTCAGCGAATCTCTGATGGAACCTCAGCCCTCCCCCTGAGGCGGGTGTCCCTGGCCGCGCCTTCTTCATCCACGACGCGCAGTGGTTGCCTCGCAAGGATTCGAACCTTGAACGAGAGAATCAAAATCTCCTGTGTTACCATTACACCACGAGGCAGCCTGTTGCTCCTTCCCATTCGGTGAAGGAGGGGCGGATAGTAGTGCCTCAAACGCGGCGTGCAAGGGCGGAGTGGGGGGGAATGTGGGCGCGGTTCCCCATGCGTTGTTCGCTCTTGGCCAGCCTGCATGCTTTCTGTGCGGGTGGGGCATGTCGCTTTTCTGCAAAACCCATCAATATTAAAATTATGGAAAAATGAAATATTTATTCTTGCAATGTTTTATATAATTTACATAATGGCGACGGAAATGTAAAAATATCAACTTATATGAAGAAACTCATCCTCATCCAAAATGACTATCCTGGCACCGGCAAAAGCACCCTGGCGCTTTGCCTCCAACGCTACCTGGAGCAGTATGGTGTGGGTCATCAGGTGCTTTCCCTCACGGAGGAAGGCATCCCCTCCACCCCTGGCGCGAGTGTGCTCGATGTCACCTCGCTGACGCCGGATGAGTTTTTTGCCCAGGTGGATGCCGAGGATCTGACGATCCTGGAGATCGGCACCGGGCTGGGCGAGTTCTTCAACAAGTTTTACCAGGCCTGCGAGATGGACCAGATGCTGGCGGAGGCGGGCATCGCGGTGTCCGTGGTGCTGCCAGTCACCGCCGACCGCGAGAGCTTCGACGCCGTGACCGACGCCGCCGAGGTGTACTCCGACAACGCGGAATACCTCATCGCCCATCTGGTGACGAGCTGCTATGACGAGGACGACAAGGTGTGGGACACCAGCTACGCGGCGCGCGTGATGGACATGTTCGAGGCCGTGGAGCTGCACATCCCGGAGATCACCTTCCACGCGGAGCTGAGCGAGGAGCGCATGACGCTGGACGCCGCCCTGCAAAGCCCCGACGCCGGGGAGCGCCTGGGCAAGGAATACGCCAAATGGCACCGCCGCGTGATGGGCCAGGTGGACAGCGCCCGTCAGTACCTCTTTGGCGAAGGCTTCCGCCCGACCATCGTGCCCAAGCAGCCGAAACCCGCCAGCCGCAAGGCGAAGGAAAAAGACCCCCTGGCCGCGTGAGCCGCAGGCCCCAGGGCTGCCTGCTGCCCTTCCCCCCCCTTTTTTTTCCGCAACGACCGAATCACCTCTCCCCCCCCCTCAAAACCAGGCGTCCGCCTTGCCGTGCCCCGCACGGCAGAGCGGGCGCTGCTTTTTTTTGGGGGAAGCCCGCCCCCGCTAGACTGGTTCTCCAAAAGCTTGTCACATTCCCGGCGGTGGAGCGGCCGCAGTGGCTGCGTGGGTCGCTGGCCTGTCATGTTCCCATGGCAGGCGGCGCTGCCGCCTTGCCACTGGGGCCGCTGCGCTCGCTCACCGGATCATCCATGACCATCTTTTTCGAGAACCTGTCCAGACGACGAGCCTGCGGCGGCTACTCAAACAGCTCCGGGTAGCATTGCTCCGCCAGGGTGCGGCTGAGGTTCAGGATCTCGGTCGGGTGGGCGTTGGCCATGGCGGCGGCGGCGAGGTCCTGACACTGCTGCATGCTGAGGCGGCGCACGGCGTGCTTCACCCGGGCCACCTGCGTGGTGGCCACGCTGAGCTCGTTGACGCCGAGGCCGATGACCAGGGGGGTGAGCAGCAGGTCGGACGCCATCTCCCCGCACATGCCGACGCGGATGCCGGCCTTCCGCGCGGCGGCCACGGTCATCTCGATGAGGCGCAGCACGGCGGGGTGCGTGGTCTGGTAGAGGGAGGAGACGCGGTCGTTGAGCCGGTCCACGGCGATGGTGTACTGGGTGAGGTCGTTGGTGCCGAGGCTGAGGAAGTCCACCTCCGCGGCGATGAGGTCGGCGGAGAGCGCGGCGCTGGGGATCTCGATCATCGCGCCGACCTCGACCTCCTCCGGCACATCCCTGCCCTCGGCGGCCAGCTCCTCGGCGCATTCTTTCAGCACGGCCTTGGCCTCGATGACCTCCTGCACGCTGGAGACCATGGGGAACATGATGCCCACGCGCCCATGCACGGCGGCGCGCAGCAGGGCGCGGAGCTGGTGCTTGAAGAGGTCCGGCCGGCCCAGGGAGAGGCGCAGGCCGCGCCAGCCGAGGAAGGGGTTGGGCTCCGGCTCCACGGCGAGGCGTTCGTCCACCTTGTCCCCGCCGAGGTCCAGGGTGCGGAAGATCACGCGCTTGCCGGGCAGGGAGCGCACCAGGGTGCTGTAGGTCTCCGCCAGCTCGTCCTCGGTGGCGTCGGGGTTTTCCAGGTGCAGGAACTCGGTGCGGAACAGCCCCACCTCCTCCGCGCCGCTGTCGCTGACGATGCCGGCCTCCTCCACGAACTCCGCGTTCGCGCCGACGCAGACGGCGTGGCCGCAGCTTGTGGTGGCCGGGGCGTGGCGCTCTCCCTGAAAGAAGTCCTCCCGCTTTTCGGCCATCTCCTCCCGGCTGCGGTAGCTGGCCAGGGTTTCGGCGCCGGGGTTCTGGATGAGCAGGCCGCCCTCCCCATCCAGCAGCACGGTGTCGCCGCTGTGGAGGTCGTCGCAGATGCCGTGGAGCTTCACCACGGCGGGGATGGCGAGGCTGCGGGCGATGATGGCGGCGTGGGAGACGGCGCTGCCCGTCTCCAGCGCGAAGCCGAGCACGCGGCTGCGGTCGAGCTGCGCGGTGTCGGAGGGAGTCAGGTCGTGGGCCACGATGACGACCGGCTCGTCAAACATGGGGTGGACCAGCAGCTCCCCCCGGAGGTGGCGCATGACGCGGTGGGTCACGTCCTTGATGTCCAGAAAGCGCTCCCGGAGGTAGGCGTCTGCCACGCCGCGCAGGGCGTTCATGTGCTTGGTCATGAGCTTGTAGTAGGCCCAGTCCACGCACACGTGTTTTTCGCGCACGGTCTTTTCCACCTGCTTCAGGATGGTGGAGTCCTGCAGGATGAGGAGGTGCGTCTCAAAGATCTCGCTCTCCGCGCTGCCTTCCTCCCCGCCCATGGCGCGCTGCAGCTGCTCGATCTCCTTGCGGGTGACGTCCAGCGCCGCGTGGAGGCGCATCATCTCCGCCTCCGCCATGAGGGGGTCGATGCTGTCCTCGTCCGGCTCGTCAAAGTGGTCTTTGAGCACGTGAACCACGGCATGGGCGACGCCGTCGGAGACAGCGGTTCCAGTCCAGGTTTTCTCGTGCGGTTCGGGGGCTTCAGACATGTGGGTTCATCTTCCATGCGGAGGTTGCATTTGGCAAAGGAGAATGCGGCCACCGGGATGCGGAACAGAAGATTTAGCAGGGTCGATGTGGCGGAGAACGGGCCAACATTTGAATGAAATGCTTAGTGAACTGTTGAAACACGGCGGGGGTTGCTCCAGCCCGCAGGGCGGGGCTTGGGGGTACCGCTGGCCCATTGGCCTGCGGGCGAGCGGCTGCTGGTCCGCGCTGGGGCCTGGGGGGGGGTGCGGGGGCGTGGAGACATTCGCAAACGCCCTGGGGGATCGCGAAGATCAGGGGACGCCCGCTGCAGCCGAATGCGGCAGCA
>CAZPSQ010000368.1:0-5000 GCA_964588755.1 uncultured Prosthecobacter sp.
CGGTTTTGCCCACGCTGCCCGGGCTGAAAAACCTCATGTTTTTCGAGTGGTTCAACCAGGATCGTCAGCGTGTTTTGATCCAGTCCTGGCATCTGCACATGCGGGTTTCAGCCCCACGTTGGCAGCTTGCCAAAGAGGAGGAGGCCGCCCTGCTGCGGCAAAACCGCGCCCGTCGAAAGCATTTCTTGCTGGGGCGTCGCAGTCAGTCCGGGCGCTCTGCCGATGCTCTGCACAGTCCGGGCCTGGACGACCCCTTTCAGCCCACAAAGCCCGGCTGCGATCCTTTTGGAGCTGTCAAAATAGAGTCGCCGGAGCAGGAACAGGCCCGCCCACGCGCCGAGGGCCGGAAGAAGAGGACGCGCAAGGAAGACGCCTGCGTCCGCTCAGCAGCCCTTGCCAAGGAACTGCGCCGTTTCCAGGGGCTGCTCGTCTTCAATGAGGAGGTCCGCACCCGTCCGGCGGTGCTGCGCCTGCTGTCCACCGTCGCGGATCTGGCGGCGCATCTGGTGCATGCGCTGAAACAATTCACCGACGGGGAAGAGGGGCAGGGGCAGTTCCTGGTCGTCGATTTGGAGCAGAGCCTGCCATTGTTCGCAGCCGCCCTGAACGCCACCGACAAACTGGTGCAGAACCATCCCGAAGGTGCGGACATCAGCTGGCTGTCCCAGGTGCAGGCCAGCCTCCTGAACATCGAGCTGCGCATGCGCGAGCTCCTCGGCCTCATGCGGTGACTCCCCGGTGCTTCAACCACATTAAACAACCGTACACTCCCCCGGTTGATCCCCGCACGCCTTGCGTCTAGCATGTGACATGCGCCTCTCCCACTTTGCCCTGGCTCTCACCCTCATTCTGCTTGCCGTCACCGGCTACCTTGCCTGGGAGGCACAGGAGGAGGCGCGGGGCGCGCGCCGGGAGCTTGAGCTGGTACGCCGGCAGCAGGCGGCCAAGGATGCTGCCAAGCCCATCGCACCCACCACTGTCGCAGAGATCGCCCCCTTGCCGGAGGCTGCTTCCGCCCCGCCTGTGGCGGTCACACCGCCCCTCATGGGCAGCGGCCTCATGCCTGGCACGCCGGAGGCGCCCACCGCCGCGCCAGCCCCCCTCACCGCCCTGCAAAAGCAGGTGCTCGGCATGCCCGCCCTGGCCAAGGTCATCGAGGTCCAGCAGGACCAGGGTTTCGCCGTCGTTAATGCCGGGAAGAACCAACGGTTTGAAAAAGGCAGCCGTTACGACGTCCGCCGCAATGACGGTCTGGTCGGTCGTGTGATCGTCAGTGACGCCATCGAAGCCACCGAGGCCGTGGTGGACATCGATCCCACCGCCACACTCCCTGGAGTAAGCATCGAGGTGGGGGATGAGTTGATCGTTCCGGTGCGCAAGTAGCCGCTGATCCGCCCCCCCATGCCACGCGAACGTCTGGATCTCCTTCTGGTCAAACTCGGCTCCGCTCCTTCCCGTGAGCAGGCGAAGCGCCTCATCATGGCCGGGGAAGTCACCGTCATGGGCCGTCGCATCACCCAGCCGGGCTGGCTTGTCAGAGACACTGAACAGGTCGTGGTGCGCACGCCTCCGAAATACGTCGGCCGCGGCGGCTTCAAGCTGGAGGGTGCCCTCGATCACTTTGGCATCGATGTCGCAGGCATGACCGCGCTGGACGCAGGCGCCTCCACCGGCGGCTTCACCGACTGCCTGCTGCAGCGTGGCGCGGTCAAAGTTTACGCTTTTGACGTCGGCACCAATCAGCTTGCCTGGAAACTGCGCAGTGACCCACGCGTCGTTTCCCGGGAGAAATTCAACCTCCGGCACATGGCACCTGCCGACGTGGACACGCCCGTTGACCTCCTGGTGGCGGATCTCTCCTTCATTTCTCTGACACTGGTGCTGCCAGCGGCCGTGCAGGCCGTCCGCCCCGGCGGCCAGGCCGTCGTGCTCATCAAGCCTCAGTTTGAGCTGTCACGTGAGGAAGTGGGGAAGGGGGGCATCGTCAGAGAGCCGGAGCTTCATGCCAAGGCCTGTGCGCGGATTGAAGACTTTGTGAAGTCCTCCCCGAACCTGGAGTGGCGGGGGCTGACAGAGTCCTCGCTGCAAGGTACCGATGGCAATCGGGAATACCTCGGCTGGTTCGGTGTCAGGAGTTAAAAACGACCTGCCAAAGACTGGAAAATAACGGGAAATCTCTCGAATACGAGACTCCCTAAATCTAATTTTATAGAATTATAATAATTTGTTCTTGCGATTCTGAGATAATTATCATATTTACCACTCAATAGAAGGTATTCACCATGAAAACTGTCACCCATTCGCTCGCCGCCGCTTGCCAACGTGGATTCAGCCTGTTCGAGGTGTTGATGTTCATTGCCGTTCTCGGAGTGATGACCTCCCTCGCCGTGCCGATGCTGTATCAGACGGATTCTTTCTATGCGACCCGGGATCGTCGCAATGCCCAGGAACTGTCTTCCACCAGCATGATGGCGCAGGCTGCCGGATTGAATCTTGTGCAAAGCGATGATGTGCTCCAGACAGTCCGTGCCCTGGCGCGCGGGGACATGCCCGTCAGCGGTCCGTTGAAAGGGCGTCTGTTTGTGGTGCCAGGATTGAGCGAGGAGGACCTTGTGGGTGCATCCAGATTCCTTCTGATTCAGGGCGGCCAGCTCCAGTATTCCAGCCGGGAGGTGCCCCAGGTCCCCGGCGATCAGCGGATGTGATCGCTAAGTGGATGACTTCGCAGGTGCCGGGTGGGCTTGGTCTGCGGTGTTTTATCTTGCCTGTCCGGCTGCTTTCTTCCAGCATGGTTGTTCCATGAACACGACCTTCCTCAAGAAGAACTGGTACCTCCTCACACCTGCCGCCATCGTGCTCATTCCAGCATTGCTGGTGCTCTATTGCAGTGTCAGCTACGGCTACGGGATGTCCGAATCACTCAAGGCGGTCCGCTATTTGGGCTCCACCGGCACCCGTTATGCCCAGGGCTTTTCCGAGCGTAACTTCAAACTGGTGAAAACCGGCATGTCTCCCCAGACCGTTTACCAGCTGGTGAAAAACCCCATGGAACGGAACATGCCGGAGGACACGGAATGGCAGTACAGCCTCCCTGCCAGCGGGACTTCCTATTATCACGAACGCACCCTCATTTTTGAGAGGGACAAAAACGGCGTCCTGCGTGTGAAGCAGCGCGTCAGCCGTTTTCACACCCCTTGATTTGATTCATGGGTGAATTGCGCGAGTATCCCGCCAAACCTGCATGAGTTCCCCTGCCAAGCATCTGTTGAAACTTTTGCCAGCCGCTGCCGCGTTGCTGCTGGCATCCTGTGAGACTTCCTCAAGCATCAAAGGCCTGCCGAAAGACCTGCCGATCATCAATCTCCACGGGTCCCCAAGCACTCCGGCGCATGGGATGTCACATGCGGACTATCCTTTTGACCCAGACGGCGGCTACAATGTGGCATGGGCCGCCGAAGGTGGGCAGGGGGCTGGCATGGACTATTCCTCCTGGCAGTCGTCCCATGGTGGCGCCTCCTCCCGCTCCAAGAGCAGCGCTGCGAAAAAGAAAACGACCAGCTCCTCCAAGTCCAAGGCCAAAGTCACTTCCAAGACTGGCAGCAAGGGCGGAGGCGGCACCTATGCCATCAAGAGCGGCGACACCCTGGGGGCCATTGCCCGTAAAAACGGCACCACCGTTGCAAAGCTGAAGGCCGCCAACGGCCTGTCTGGCGATATGATCCGTGCTGGCAAAACGCTGAAGATTCCACGGTGAATGTCTCGTTCCGTCTCTCTCGCATCGCTCTGGCATCCCTGGCGTTGCTGGCGTGGGGAGGCATGGCTGGCACAGCGGCAGCCCAGTCGCTGCGTTTCTCCACCGTGGTCCTTGATGCGGGGCACGGCGGCCACGATGGCGGCGCGGCGCGCAATGGCCTGGTCGAAAAAAAGCTCTGTCTGGATGTCGCCAAGCGTGTGGAGGCTGGCCTGAAGGCGCGCGGCATTAAAACCGCCATGACCCGCCGCACCGATACTTTTGTCGAGCTGGCCCACCGCGCGCGTCTGGCCAACCGCGTCCCCGGCTCCATCTTTGTCAGCATCCATTTCAATGGCAGCCGCCAGTCGCTCATTTCAGGCGGGGAGGTTTACTACCGCAGCGCGCGTGGCAAGACGCTGGCCGCCAGCATCAGCCGCTCCATGAAGGCCCGCGTCGCCGGCGGCATGCGTGGCATCTTCCACGGCAACTACAAGGTGCTGCGGGACACCAGGGCCACGGCTGTCCTGGTGGAATGCGGCTACATCAGCAACAAACGTGAGGCCGCCCGCTGCGCCACGCCCGCCCACCGGCAGAAGCTGGCAGACGCCATCGTCAGCGGCATTCTCGCCACCAGGTCCCGTTGAGAGGGCGCAGCTTTCATTTCTTTTGAAAATTCGCCTTTGTCAGGCACTGCCTCGGCGTTTGACGAAGCCCCTGCCGTGGTGGATCAAATAACAGATCCATGTCCGTCCCAGCCACCAGCGCCAGCAATCCCGTCTTTCCGTTCCACCTTGTGCGTGCTGATCTGGAGAAGGTGGAGGCCTCCATCCTGGAGCAGGCCCGTTCCTTTGATCCCGGCGTGGAGGGCTACGTGGCCTATGTGTGCAAGACCTCCGGCAAGCGCATCCGTCCCGCCCTGGCCGTGCTCGCAGGTGGTGCCACCGGCGGCACCCATGAGGGCCACACCCGCCTCTCCGTCATCTTGGAGCTTGTCCACATCGCCTCCCTTGTGCATGACGACATCATGGACGGCGCGGACATCCGCCGCGGCATGCCCACCGCCGTGGCCAAGTGGGGCAGCAGCCTCAGCGTGCTGCTGGGAGACAGCCTCTTTGCCTACGCGCTTGAGCTGGCCACCGAGTTTGACGACACCCATGTCTGCCGCACCATCGCCCGCGCCTCGCGGGATGTCTGCTCCGGCGAGATTCTCCAGACCCAGCGCCGTTTTGACCTGAACCTTTCCGTTCCCGATTATCTCAAGATGATC
>CAZPSQ010000369.1:0-4996 GCA_964588755.1 uncultured Prosthecobacter sp.
TAGAGCAACGGTTTTCTAAACCGTAGGTCGCAGGTTCGAGTCCTGCTGGGACTACTGGTAAAAAGAGCAAAGCCCTTTACGTTCAAATGTTTAGGGCTTTTTTAGTTTTATAATTCCCCACTAAATCCCCACAAGTTAATATTATGAGAATTAGTAGTATTATTTTGTAATAATGTGATAAGAATAGACTATAAAAAAAGCCCCTATAATTGGGGCTTATTAATTATAAATATTTTATTCACAGTCTTATGCTGAATTGTTCGAATTACTTAAATTTGATTATAGTTAGTTAAATGGAAATTAAATATTTATACTATATCAAACTATCTAAATCAATAGTCAAGTCACTAATTAAATTTCAAAGATGACAAAATCAAAGCAAAAGGCGGATAATACACGCTATCGATTAACAAATGATTTTATAAAGAATATTCAAAAACACGTTGATTATAATTATTTTAACAATTTGATTAGTGATAATGGCTCATTCCAATACACTATAAATGGAGTTGATGTAAAGTTTTACACAGCTGAAATGGCGATTCTATTGCTTCAAACAAAAGATTTAGAGGTTATAAATAGAGATACCAAAAATAATGAACTTGTTAAAACTGACTGCACCAAATATCTAAATACCTACATAGAAGCATTTAAACAAGGTCAATACTATTTTGAAAATGAATTAAAATTTTCGCCTAATAAATTGTCAACAGGTGATGTTGCAAGAGCTATAGAAAATATTCAAACCCTATATTACGAGCCTGCATTTCCTAAAAAACCATTGATTCAATACAAAAGAAAATATCCAACAATAATTAATTATGAAAATATTTACGAATATGGTTACAATGCTGGTATAGTCTCAAGCATTGATGAGTTACTAAAAAATTACCCTAAAGAAGTTAAAAACACAATATTAAGACCTAAGGGTTATGAAAAAATTTTTGGAGAAGATTTTAGAGTATGGAATGTTTATTTAAAATGTTATGATTTATTAATAAATTCCAATGATAAAGATACGCCCTATGCTTCGATAAGTGTAATTTTTCAAACTCTTATAGATAAAAAATTAATCCCTAAGAACAAAGGACGTGTATATTTCGAATTTGTTAATAATTATCACGGATTAACAATATCAGAAAGGAAACTAAAATCCGACACGAGTAATAAAAACACAAAGTTAATTGAATGGTTTCTAAAGGAAGCTAAGTTAATTTAACAAACTAAAATTGGGTACAATTTGGGTCTAATATCAGACCCAATTTTCAAGGTTAGCTGCTATAATTTTGCCTTAATAAAATAATAGGCAAATGACAAAAGCAATCATGTTAACAGAATTAAGCCCCGAACAATTCAATAATTTGTTTGATGGGCTAAGAAAAGAATTAGCTGAAATTAAAGCTAATCTTCAACCAAAACAACCAAGTGAGTATTTAACTCGTAATGAGGTGGCTCAGCTTCTAAAAGTGGATTTAAGCACTTTATGGAATTGGCAAAACAAAGGTAAAATTATACCATACACCATTGGCAACAGGGTATATTTTAAAAGGGATGAAATAGAGGCTTCGCTTGTGTGTATAGATAAAAAGAAAGGGGGTAATAATGAGTAATACACTTAACCCCCTTAATGAAAATTCCAACTTTCAAATCAAAGATAACCACTTTCAAAACGAAGTGCAAACCATATTTTCATATTTAAAAGAAAATGTTTGTACAGCGTCCATGTTAAGCGATGCAACAGGTATAAAGCAAAAGAACATAACAAGGTACAAAAGGGACTTAGAAAAAGCTGGTTTGCTTAAAGAACTATTTAAAACACATTGTAAAAGCACAGGTTTTAAAGCTTGGTACATCACTTGTAATGAATTACTATTTCCGATGAATAAACAGTTTAGATTGTTTGAAAATGGCGAATAAAGAAACATACAATTATGTTCAATTTCCTTTGAACTTATTACAGGAGCTACCGTTAAATAAAGAGGCGACTATAAAAAAAATGATTTGTTTTGGTGTTTACAAGTACGCTCAAAATTTAAAAGCAGCACACGAAAATATTGCCAAGCAAATCATTTACGGAAACTATAAAGACAAATTACCAATCAAACTAAGTGAAAAGTTAGAAAGTATTGATTTTGTTGAGGTGGGAATGGATTTAGATTATCATGGTTTCATGAGTGGGGATTTTGCACCAACAGCAGAGGTATTAGAATTAACACAATGGTTTATTAAAGATGAAGAATTACTTGAACTAGCAAAAGAATACTACCAAGTACACCAAGCTATTTATTTAATGAATCTTAATCTTAGTGTTAATGAATGTATCGAAATAGCTAAACCGATATTTAACAACCCATTTAACGACGTCAACAATGTTATGCCTATGGCTAAAGTCAGTTTATTGGTTAAGTTTCATGATAACAAATTAACCACTAAAAAGGATTTAATTGGACTTATGGGCTTCATTGCAGTTAGGTCTATACTTGGAACTAAAAAGTGTGTTAAAACGAACAAAAACCACATTTTAAGCAGATTGCTAGGCTTTAAAAGTGTTTCCGAAATACCCGATAAGCTACCTAACCATTTAAACGAAATTTTTACGAAGTACAAAGAACGTCACCACATGGATAAACTTTTAATTGAGTTACAATTAAACTGGCAAATTTTGATTTATAGCAAACGAATGCGAGGGCTTTACTTATCAACGTTATCAAAAATGACTTTAAATGAATTAGTATTCATAGCTGAATCTAACAAACAAAAAAACAGAGAAAAAGAGTTAAAGAATAAAAAGAGCCAAGCTGAGGCATTCGCATTAGAAAAGCTCAAACAATCAACAAAGCTCTACAAATTAACAGCAGCTTAAATAATGTATCTAATTAACAGTATTAAATAACTTAATAAATAATATAATAATAAAAAAACTTGTAAAAAAAATATGGCAACACCTAAAACAGAACTTACTTTAACTGAATTAGAAAATTTAGGGTATCAATACATTACAGATTGTATTGAGTATAAAAAAGAACATCCAACCGCTAGTGGTAAAATAGTTTTATTAAAAGAACGTAAAATACCAACTATTGACTATTTTTTGCGGATTTGGATACCTAAGCAAAACAAACCAACTATTTGCAGAGCAACATACTACCGTTGGTTGAATGATGAAACTAACAAAGAAAAGTGCGACACTATAAAAACAATAGAGGGTATTTTTAAAGCATTAGCGATTGATATAGTAGCGAATGAGGGTAAAGGTATATTTTACGCTAAAAACAAACTCGGTTGGGCAGATAAAACAAACAATGAAGTTAAAACAACTCTTAACATTCCGCCTTTACCCGATATTTTAAATAGAAAAAAAACAGCATAAGTTAATAATACTCAGCTAACAACTTGGCATTTTCGGTGTTGGTTTTATTGATGTATGCTAAAAACATTTTTTCAGTACCATGACCAGTAACGCTCTTTAATAATGAGGTTGGAATAATACCAAAATTATTACTAGCGTATGAACGTCGCCCAATATGTGAAGCGACTAATTGCCACTTAGGATAAACACCCTTAATTTTACGCTTAACTTTCTTTTTACTTTCGATTATTGCCCCTTGTGTTAGTTCATTAATTTCAGCCAATTTACAAACCTCTTTAATTTTCAAATTATAAGTTTGTTCAATCATCACAGGCGGGAAACAACCCGAACGCTTATTAAGTATCTGAACAACTCTTTTACTTAAAGGCACAGCAATTTGCTTGTTAGTTTTTATTTGCTTAAACTCAATAAGTGGAATGCTTTTACCTTTTTTATTCTTTTCATAGCGAATCATGTTTTTGGTAAATCGCATGAAATCGCTTATTCTTTGCCCTGTTTCACATGAAATCAAAAGCCAATCTTTAGCGATGGTTAGTAAATCATCATCACATTTCAGTTTATCAATTTTATTAAGTTCATCAACTGTTAGATAAGTGTTATCAACGTTTACACTCATTGGTGGCTTTATTGCATCAATCTGATTAGAAACCTCAATATTTAACAATCGTGCATTAAAACAAACCGTTTTAATAAATTTCACTAACCTAGCTATGTAGTTAATACCGTAATTATTACTTTCACAATGATTTACAAAAGCATCAATAAATTTTAAATTAACATCCTTTACTTTAAATGAAGTTTTGCTTTTATCCTCAAAGTTTTTAATCAAATTCCTATTAGACGTCAACCGCTTTAAGGTACTTTTAGTTACCTTATTTGACTGTAAACTGTAGTAATAATCTATAAAGCCAATTAAAGAATCAGAAACGGCAGCTACTTCAACAGGTGGATTAATGAAATCTTTTAACCATTGTGTATTAATCTCTAACTTATTGGCTGTATTGTTATAATGGCTTAATAGGTCAGCAGATAAATTAACAAGGTCATTGTGAAGTTTTTTAGAGCTACTATCCTTTTGGTTTAAGGGTTGACCCTTTTTTACGCTCCAATTTTTTGAATTAACAATAAAATTAGTCTTAGCCGTTAAATCAAATCTTCGACCATCTTTAAACCTTAAATAAATTGTTGAAGTATTGGAATCCCCTTTAATTAAAAACTTAATTGTTGCCATGCCATAAATGTAATAATAAATCCCCATTAATTCCCCACACATTCCCCACTTAATTAAATTTAGTTCAATTCGCTCAAATAATTATTAAGTTAGTTAAAAGCCTTAAGTAATTGAATAATAAAGACTATCTTAGCATTCACAATGTTTTTTATAAAAAATAGATTGAATAATTTTAGTCCTGCTGGGACTACAAAATGAAAAAAGAGAGCGTATTTTGCTCTCTTTTTCGTTTAATATAACCTCGTAACAGTTTTTTAAAGCTCCATTATAATATTTAATTATTAGTTGCACTTTGTTTTTTATTTTCTAAATTCTAATTCATTTTATTTAAATTCCAAATTAACCTAGTTTAATTAATCTTTTTATTTTGTATTATTTATTTAGATAATTTAAAG
>CAZPSQ010000370.1:0-4981 GCA_964588755.1 uncultured Prosthecobacter sp.
TCATCGAGGCCGTGGTGGCGTCGAGCAAGGCGAATGCGGCGTGGACCAAGCTGGACGTGTGATCCAATTCTTAAAGGGCACCGGGCGAAAGCTCGGTGCCTTTTTTGTGTCTGCGAGGACCAGTAGAAAATGACGAAACCAAAATGAAGAATGACGGATCAATGACCAAAGGTCGAAGCACCAATGGTCATTGCGGCATTCGGGCTTCATTCGTCATTGATTCGTTTCACTCACCCTCCGGGCTCCTTGCAGTCGTCTGCCTCGCTCCACTCGGCTCTGGTTTCGTCATTCGCCCCGCTTGAGACGTCCTCTACCCTCCCCACGTTGCCGCATGTCCATCTCCCTCCGTCCCGCCACCGCCGCTGACCTCCCTGCGATCAACGCGATCTACAACCACTACGTGGAGCACAGCACTTGCACGTATCAAACCGTGCCCAGCACAGTGCAGGAGCGGCAGGACTGGTTTGATGCCCATGGACCGGAGCATCCGGTCATCGTGGCAGAGGAAGACGACGTCATCATCATCGGCTGGGGCTCGCTGAGCCGCTTTCATCCGCGGCAGGCCTACTGTCACAGCGTGGAGGATTCCGTGTATCTGCATCATGAACACCAGGGCAAAGGGCTTGGCAGTTTGCTGCTGGGGGAGTTGCTTCGGCTGGCGAAGGAGATTGGCCATCACACGGTGCTGGGCGGCATTGATGCGGACCAGCAGGCCAGCGTGGCCCTGCATGCGAAGTTCGGTTTTGAAAAAGTCTCCCACCTTAAGGAAGTCGGCCACAAACATGGTAAATGGCTGGATGTGATCTGGATGCAGAAGATGCTGTAGCCCCTGCCCTGTTGCACAACGAGTCAGCATGACTATCTTTCAGTCGTGATCCAGCCCCCCTCAGAAATCCCGAGCCTGTCGGCGATCAGTGCCGCGATCAGGGATGTATGTCAGCGCCACCGTGTTGCACGGATGGAACTGTTTGGCTCACGAGCCAGGGGGCAGGCCCATGAGGAAAGTGACTTTGATTTTTTGGTCGAGTTTCTCCCTCAGGCAAACGCAGGCCTGCTGGAAATGGGCGGACTAAAGGAAGACTTGGAGCAGCGGCTCGGACATCCAGTGGATCTGCTAAGCCGGGCCGCCGTGGAACGCAGCCGCAATCCCTACCGCCGTCGCTCCATCCTCGCGGCACCCGTCATCGTGTATGCTCGGTGAGAAACAACACGGCCTGCTGCAGGACATTCTGGACTCAGCCAGGATGATTCAGGCTTACCTTGCGAGTGTGTCCGAGGTGAACTTCATGGCCAATCCCGAGAAGCAAGATGCTGTGCTGCGCCGTTTTGAAATCATCGGAGAGGCGTCTAGTCGGCTAGCTCCGGAAACAAGGGCGTTGTTTCCAGGACTGCCTTTCCGCCAAATGCGCGGCATGCGAAACATCATCGCCCACGACTACGGGGATGTGGATCTGGACCAAGTCTGGCGGACTGCCTCTGGCAGTGATTTGACAGTCTTGGTTTCCACACTGGAGGACTTCTTCAACAGCGCTCAAGGCGACTGAGAAGTCGCCCTGAACTTTGCCGGAGCCATCGGGGACTCTTGACGCCCTGTCCCGAAATCGCTAGAACGGCCCCGGATCGAACGTCTTGTCCGCATGTCAGGTCCCCAGAACTACGACCTTTCCCGCCGCCGCCTTCTCAGTGGCTCGGCCCTGGGCTTGTCCAGCATTGCCATCTCGCACCTGTTGCAGGGAAATGCGCTCGCGGACACCTGCTCCCATTTTCCCGCCAAGGCAAAGCGGGTGATCTGGCTTTTCATGCACGGCGGGCCCAGCCATGTGGACCTGTTTGACCCAAAGCCGGAGCTTATCCGCCACGCGGGCAAGCCGCTGCCAGAAAGCTACGGCACGGTGGAGACCCGGCGCAAGGTGGCCACCAATCCACTGCTGGCTCCAGTCAAGCCCTTTAAAAAGCGCGGGCTGAGCGGCATTGAGGTCAGCGATTTCCTGCCGCACATGGCAGAGCTGGCCGATGAGATGTGCGTCATCCGCAGCTGCCATGGCGACAGCGTGAACCATCCGCAGTCGGTCTATCAGATGAACACCGGCTCCATCCTGATGGGCAAGCCCAGCATGGGAAGCTGGGTGTCCTATGGCCTGGGCACGGAGAACGCAGACATGCCTGCGTTCGTGGTGATGCCGGACCCCGGCGGCGGTCTCAAAGGGGGCCCGCCGGCCTGGGGCAGCGGCTTTCTGCCAGCGACGTATCAAGGCACGACCATGCGTGCCGGAGACAGCCCCATCCTGCATCTGCAAAGCCCGCAGGGCAGCGCAAGGCAGCGCGCCACGATCGACCTCATCCAGCAGATGAATGCGATGCATGTTGCGAAGCGGGAAGCGGACAGTGAGCTGGACGCCCGCATCCGCTCCTACGAGCTGGCCTTTCGCATGCAGAGCGCCGCGCCGGAGGCGGTGGACATCTCCCGCGAGACGGAAGCCACCAAGAAACTCTACGGCATGCATGATCCCACGACGAAAGAGTTCGGCACACGCTGCCTCCTGGCACGCCGCATGATCGAGCGCGGCGTGCGTTTCGTGCAGCTTTACTCCGGCGACACGAATGGCTGGGACGCGCACGAGGACGTGCTCAAAAACCACACCGAATACTGCGGCCGCACCGACAAGCCCGTGGCCGGCCTGCTGCGCGATCTCAAGCAGCGCGGCCTGCTGGAGGACACGCTGGTCATCTGGGGCGGCGAATTTGGGCGCATGCCCATGAGTGAAAAAGGTGTGGGCCGAGACCATAACCCGTGGGGCTTCACCACCGTGCTCTTCGGCGCCGGGGTGAAGCACGGCCACGTGCACGGCGCGACGGACGAGTTCGGCTTGCGCGCCGCGCAGGACAAGGTGCACATCCACGACCTGCACGCCACCCTCCTGCACATCCTCGGCATGGATCATGAGCGGCTGACCTTCCGCCTCAACGGGCTGGACCAACGGCTGACGGGGGTGGAGGGCCGTCTGGTGAAGGGCATCCTGGCATGAATACGTTCCGCACAGCGCTTGCCATGTTGCTGCTTGCGGCACATCAGGCGCACGGTGTTGCCATCCGTGCCTCCGCCGATCCGGTGAAGGATGAGCCGAAGATCACGGAGAAAGACCGTGAGCATTGGGCTTTCAAACCCTTGCCTTCCACGAACGAACGAAAGGGCATCGATGATCTCACGGGGAACGCATCGCCATCTGCGGATCCCGTCACGCTCATCCGCCGCATCACCTTCGCCCTCACCGGCCTGCCGCCCACGCCGGAAGAAGTCACTGCCTTCATCAACGAATGCCGCTCAGGCTCGTCATTCGTGATTCGCCATTCGTCACTGTCGGCCCTGGCCGACCGCCTGCTGGCGTCCCCGCGCTATGGCGAGCATTGGGCGCAGTGGTGGCTGGACCTCGCCCGCTATGCTGAGACGGACGGCTTTGAGTATGACGCGGAGCGCAGCCGGGCGTGGCAATATCGGGACTGGGTCATCGAGGCGCTGAACCAGGACATGCCGTTTGACCAATTCGTACAACGGCAGATAGCGGGGGATTTGACGGGGGATGAAACAGCCACCGGCTTTTTGTTTTCCTGCCCGGACATGCCGGACCTGAACAACCAGGAGGAGCGCCGGCATGTGCTGCTCAATGACATCGCCAGCACCATTGGCTCCGTGGGCCTGGGCCTCACGGTGGGCTGCGCGCAGTGCCATGACCATCCCTTCGACCCGGTCAGCCAGGCGGACTTCTACCGCCTGCGCGCCTTCTTTGACAACACGGTGCTGACGAAGAACGGCAAGCAGATCGGCCCGGCGGTGCGCGTTTTCACCGAAGGCGTGCCCGTCAGCAAGGTCTTCGTCCGTGGCGACTTCAAGCGGCCTGGCCCTGAGATCAAGCCTGCCTTCCCGCGCTTGTTTGGCGAGACGCCTCCAAACGCGGGCCGTGTGGAGCTGGCGAAGTGGCTCACCGGCAAGGACAACGCCCTCTTCCTGCGCGCGATGGCGAACCGCCTGTGGCAGCAGCATTTCGGCAAACCTCTGGCCGCCATTCCAGGCGACCTCGGCCATCAGGGCGAGGCTCCGTCCAATCCTGAACTGCTCGACTGGCTGGCCGCCGAGCTGCCCCGCCAAAACTGGAGCCTCAAGAAGCTGCACAAGATCATCGTCATGTCACAGGCCTACCGTGCCGCCGTCCAGCCACGCAAGCGCCTGACCGGCGAAATGCTGCGCGATGCGATGCTGGCCGTGGCGGAAACCATCAACCTCAAGGCAGGCGGCCAGAGCGTGCGCCTTCCCTTTCCGAAGGAAATCCAAAGCACGTTGTTGAAAAAGCAGGGGGATGCCACGCCGGACGCGACCGAGCACCAGCGCCGCAGCATCTACACCTTTGCCCGCCGCAACGCGCGGCATCCCTTGTTTGATCTTTTCGACCGCCCTGATGCCCTCATGACCTGCGGCCGCCGCAATGAGTCCACGACCGCGCCGCAGGCGCTCATGCTGCTCAATTCGGAGTTCGCCCACAGCATGGCGGGCCGCCTCGCCAGCCGCCTGAATGAGGAGCACGGCTCCGACGCGCCCACGATCATCCACGCGGCCATCCTTCGCTGCTACACGCGCCCGCCCACACAGCAGGAGGCCGCCATTGGTGAAGCGTTTCTGCAACAACAGACCACGCTGGCTCCCAGCTTTCGCGATGCCCTCACCGACTACTGCCTGGCTCTCCTAAACTCGAATGAGTTCATCTATGTGGACTGAGCCTGGCACCCAACTTCATGTGACCGCGGGAAGAAGTCAGGAGCCGTCCGGTAGAGCTTGGAGGACCAAGCGCTCCACCTCCGACCCGCGACACGTCCAGAATATTCGAGCGCCCAGTGAGAGGTGGGGGCTGATGTTCCAGCCACCGAGGTAAACGAAGCGACGGATAAACAAATCCCACCCTCGCGCAGTCGCCAGGCCCAAAAGGCGAAG
>CAZPSQ010000371.1:0-4977 GCA_964588755.1 uncultured Prosthecobacter sp.
TGCTTCCGCCTCCCGCTGCGGCCTTCGTCGTTTTGGGGCGGCTGCGGCGGGGTGGGGTGGGGGTGTTTGTGTGAGGGGTGGGCGCAGCAGAGCGCGGACCTGGGCCTCGCCCTACCACGATAGAGGCGGTCTCATCATTTTCTGCTGCGCCCGTTTGCGCCAGCGGTGCGGCTGGCGGGGAAAGGGTGGGTGAAGGGGCCAGGGCAGGGGACCCGCCGCTGGTGGTGCTGGCGCTGGCGCTGCGGTCAGCCGTGGCTGCCTGCGCCGTGGCCTCTGGAGGCGGCGCGGGCATTTCAAAGGTGACGACCAGCGCGTGCGACATGCGGCGGTGGTCCATCAGCTCATGCGCCAGCTGCGCGTTGTTGGCCATCCAGAGGGACAGCGGGATGCGCACCAAGTGCCCGTCCAGGCGGGAATTCCACTCCAGGATGAAGGAGCGCCCGGTGCTGCCGCCCGCGCGCAGCTCAAACGGCGCGGTGCTGCCCACGCCCACCAGCTTCACAATCACCGCCGCGTCTCCCGGCTGGAAGAAGGGGGCCAGGATGGCCGTGTTCAGGCGCAGGGGCAGGGGCTTGGGGCGGGTGGACATGGTAGTTTGTGGTGTGGTGGGGGATTGCAAATCCGGTGTTGTTCTCGTTATCGGTCAGGGAGCGTCCGCCTGGGCGGGGCGCGGGGGCTTGGTTGTTGGTGTTTTTGGGGAAGAATTGAAAATTGAAAAATGGAGATTGGAGATTTGAAATTGCCTGTTGAGGGCGGGGCTGGTGGATCGTGGCCGCATGGGGGCGCGGGTATTCCGCGGTCTTCCATTTCCATTTCCGGCCTTAACCTCAGCTCCGGCTTTCTTTCCGCTCATCACGGGCCGCCCGGTCCCACCCGGACGGCCCGCATGAGTTCCATGTCACCCAATCAACTCTGTCAGGTCGTCAGCGTCGGCACCTCCAGGCCGGGATGCTGGCCGCTGTGGCGCAGCAGCGCGTAGCCGGCCGTCTTGCCGTCCGTGCGGATGCACGGCGCCTGGCCGAAGATGGTCTTGTAGCCGCCGCCTTCCACGAACTTGTAGTCGTCGTGGTCGCCGATCAGCTCATCCTCGCCCACATAGGCGCGCACGGCGGAGTCCGCACCCAGCAGCAGGCTACTGATGTCCACCGCACCCTTCGCATTGCACGGGATGAGGTAGGCCCCAGCGTCAAACTCCGAGGTCCAGGTGAAGTCGGGGGAGCAGTTTGACGTGCCGCCCTGGCCGCCTGGGCCGCGCTGGTAGGTGGTGCCCGCAAGATTCAGGCCCCAGGTGTCCCCCGTTGCCACGAAGTCGCCCAGCGTGTTCGCTGTCATGGCGTTGTCTTCGGGCAGCGTGGGGTTCAGGATCTTCGTCAGCGCGATCTCGTTGCCATTGTTGCCTGCCCCCACCCAGGAGACGAAGCCCACGCTGCCGTCCGGATTCACGATCCAGCCGTAGTAGGTCGCATCCTCGATCGCGTTGTAGAAGGACTGCCAGTTCGCATGGTCGTCCTGGTTCTCCCACCACTCGTACTTGTGGCCGCCGCAGAAGGCCGTGTAGGGCGTCTGGATGTCATCCACGTGCCCCTTCACCACGCAGGCTGCAGCGCCGTCCTTCGAGCCAAAGCCTACTGCCAGCACGGCGCGCGGGGCCAGGGGGTCGGCGCACTGGTCGCCCTCCGGGTCCACGGAAACGTGCTCAAAGAGGCCCACGCCGTTCCAGTCCAGCAGGCGGCCGGAGAACAGCGGGTTCTCATCCCCGCGTGCCGCGCCGTGCATCAGCGCCTGCTCGTAGCTGCTGGAGTTTTTCACCCCCGCCACGGCCGCGTCAGGGATGTAGCACATGGGGCGGTAGATGGGGCTGCCCAGCTTGTTCTTGCCGATGTTGATGGAGCGCCCGCCGTTGCGCCGCCACTGGGGCACCGCGTTGGTGATGGCGGAGGGCGTCAGCGTGTCCAGCGCGTTCAGCGCGGCCCAGCTCTTCCGCCCGTTGGGGTAGATGATGTTGCCGTTGGCCTGCAGCTTCAGCGCCATCTTCATGTCGTTCATGCGCTTGCGGCCCAGCTTCTCCTTCATCAGCTTCAGCACGGCCATCTTCACGCCGCCGCCCGCCGCCATGAACTGCAGCTGCTTCGCGGTGAACTTTGCCGCGTCGCGCCAGAAGTCCACCACGCAGGAGAAGGTCTTGAAGTCCACACGGCTCTCCTTGCCGCGCAGCTCCGTCTCGCCACGCGCGCCGGGGCCGCGCGGCTGGCTCATCACGGTGAACTTCACCTCGTCCCCCGCGAAGGTTTTGAGGTCGTCGCGCACGACGAAGGGCTTGCCGCTGCCCTCCCGGCCTTCGAACATGGAGAAGTCATCCACGCTGCGCGCCCCTGCGCGGAGCTGGCGGGAGTAAAGCTTGCCCACCACGGCGGGGTCCGCCGAGATGGCCGAGGAAAGGGTGTGGACGATCGAGTTGCTGTTGTAGCCTGACATAAGTGTGTGCCTCCTGAGGTGGAATGAACTGTGTTGTTGTTGCTGTTTCTGTTGTGATGATTGCTCTTTGCTGGCCTGCCCCGCCCTGACCGCCGGCCCCTGGAATCCCCTGTCTGAATGACGGCTTTAGTGTGCCAGAAACTACCACTGGTGAAAACGCGCCATGGCATCAGCGGCGTCTGCCGTCTGCCGCCCTGGCTATCTCCGCCAGCGTCGCCTCCTGCTCCTCCGCCGTCAGCCGGTCAAACTCCGCCAGCGCCGTCTCGGGTGTCACCGAGCCCGCCGCCACGCCGTTCCCGGCCGGGGAACCCGGCAGCCGCACCCTGTTCTGGGGCGCGGGCGGCACCGGGGCCTGCATCTGCGTCAGGCCTCCCCAGGGCGCCGCGCTGCCCGCTGCGGTGCCTCTGAAAAACCTGCTTCTCACCTGCTTTGCGATCTGCTCGGGCCAGTCAGGCAATGTCAAAATTCGGTCATTGTTACGCTCCGCAAGCGAAATCATCATGTCGCACAAATCCATGAAGGGGGACTCCGCCGCGTGGATGATGTCCGCGTGCTGCTGCATGGCCCGCTCATAGCTGGCCCGCTGGTCCCGCGCGTGCCCGGCCTCCGCCTGCCGCGCCTCCCGCAGGTCCAGCTTCAGGTCCATCATCTGCTCCAGCAGGTCGTTGGACCGCGGGTCATACTCCGCCTTGGCCTGCTCATACGCCAGGCGCAGCCCCTCCAGCCGGCCCTCCACCTCCGCCACCGCGTGCCCGCGCGTGGCGGGGGCGCTTGCTGGTAGTTCCTGGTGTGCGGCGTCCCGCGCCTGCCAGGCCTCCGCATCCGCCTCCTCCTGCTGCGCGGGGGGGAAGGCCTCCCGCAGCGCAGCCTCAAAGTCCCCGCCGTCCCGCACGCGGGAGATCGCCTCCACCAGCTTCAGCCGCGCCGCCGGTGGCAGCGCCTTGATGCTCACGCGGTTCAGCCCGCTGCCATCCCCGGTGCCACGGCCTGCCGGCGCCTCCTTCACCTGCAGCACCGCCGCCATGCGGTCCGCGTCGCCGCTTTCCAGCTCCGCCACCTGGTCCGCCGTCAGGCCGTCCAGGTCCACCGCCTCCAGCGCGTGGTCCAGCGTGCTGTCCGGCGGCAGGCCCAGGCCGCCCTGCGCGCCCTCCAGCGCCTGCAGCAGGTGCAGCTCCTCCAGGGTGCCGTCACCATCGCCGCCGCTGCTGTGGCCGCCCTCACCGGCATCCTGCCCGGCATCCGCCATGGCCTCCACCTCCGCCGCCATCACGGCGGCATCCGCGCCGGCGTCAGGCGCCAGCATCAGCGGCAGGTGGGAGGTGTCCGGGGCAGGGGGGGCGGCATGGGCGCCGTCGGCGGCAAGGTCAGTCATCGTGGTAGTTACTGGTTTGTTGGGTGATATATAACCAGCGCCGCCACCTCGCAAGCTCTTTCCACCCCCGCCGCGCAGATTTTCCTCGCCCATGAAGGGAGCATGCGCGCGCTCCCCCCCTCCGCCCATATTTTCATTGGCACATCATGCCTGCCTGATACTCTCGCTTAAAGAACCATCCCGAATGATGATTGTCCCATTGCCCCAGGTCCGCCGCATCTTTGTCAGCTTTTGCCTCAGCCTCCTCGTTTGCGGCCTGCACCAGCCCACCGCCGCCCTCGGCCAGGGCGCGGCCACCTCCCCGGAGGAAATGCAGCGCCGTGTGGATGCCGCCCTGGGCCTTGCCACCAGCCCCGCGTCAGGCACCGGCGGCGCCGCAGGCACAGGCACAGGCGCGCCCGCTTACTCCGTGCCCTCCATCGTCACCACCGTCCTCCCGGAAGGCCGGCGGCTGCTCCAGACCCTCGGCAGCACCCCCTACAGCTCCAGGGGGCATCCAAAAGCCTGCGGCCTGGACATCACCCTCCAGCGCCCGGCCGCATGGCAGGCGCGGGATGGCAGCAACCACGTCGTGCAGTCCTTCGTGTCAGAGCTCGGCCACCCCGTGGAACTCTCCGTCGTGATTGCGAAGGCCCCCCCCGGCGAATCCTTCACCGAGGAGATGGCTGCGCGGCTCCTCACAGCGGAGGGCATCGGCGGCTTGCTGCCCAAGGGGGGCAGCCTGGATGCCATCCACCCCGTGCGGCTGGCGGGCCGCCCAGGCAGCCTCGTCCAGGTCTCCCAGCCCACGGAGGGCAAAGAGGGGCGCGCCGGCATCATGCACACCACCGGCTACATCATCCCCGTTCAGGACCTCATCGTCATCCTCGACTGCGGCTTCGTCGCGCCTGACGAGGAATCCGCCGCCGACCTCTACCGCTCGCCGCAGCACGCCAGCATCAGGACCCTCCTCCACACCATCGCCCAGACCCTCACCATCGCCGAACCCCCGGCGTCCGCACCCGCGCCAGCGCCCGTGGCAGCAGCAATGCCACCACCGCCCACCCTGGCGCAGGCAGCGCAGCAGCCCCCGCCGCAGGCGCAGGCTCAGGCGCAGGCAAAGCGGCCGCGCCAGCCCATCGTGCCGCCCA
>CAZPSQ010000372.1:0-4943 GCA_964588755.1 uncultured Prosthecobacter sp.
CAAGCCTGCGCTGCGCCAGGAGAAAAGCCTTGACCTGCGCGGCCTTGGCCGCGCGTTCGGCGGTGGGTACTTCGTTGAGTCCATCGAGCAGGAGGATGGCGCGCCAGGACTCAAGCAGAGCGCCGAGGTGTGCGCCCAGCTCACCCAACTGGCGTTCAAGAAACGGGCGCAAGGCTTCGTCGGCCTCGGTCCACTTGCCCAGGCTGACCAACAGCGGAATCGGCGCCGCCTCGTCGACCAACGCTGCCTCCAGTGCGTCGCGCGCGAGCTTCCACAGTGTGGTGGTCTTGCCTGCGCCCGGCTCACCGAGCAGCACCGCCCGGCGCACCTGGAGAAAAGCCTGCGCGATGTCCTCGTACGGGCGCGACTCGCTGCGCGTTTCCGCCTTGCCACTCGCAAGGTGGTGCAGATGACGGAACTCTGGGCGCATGACGATGGCCGGTAAGCTGGCGACCGCTTCGCCGCGCGCCAGCACCCTGGCCACACCCGCCATCGGCGTGTACAGCTCGGTGTGCATCAACTCGCCGACTTCCAGCCGGTGCAGGTAGGCCAGTTCCGCCGCGCGCTGCGCTCCGGCAGCCGTGGGCGCCTGCGCTGCAGTCGGTACCGCGGGCAGTGATCGCAGCAGCCGCTGTACGCCGTCGGCGTAGTCGGCCTCACGGATCGAGATCGGCTGGCGGTCGGCCATGTACCACGGCGGCTCGCAATCGCCGGCCAGAAGCGGCACGATGGGCTTGCCACGCCTTTTGGCGTGCAGGTACTCCAGCCGCACCCATTCACTGGCGTTCGACGCCGCGGACACCATGCTGACAAAGGCATAGGCCCGCTCGATGCCATCGGCAATAGCTGCCAGCCAGACCTCGCCGCCGGGGATGTCGCTGGTGTCGAGCCAGCAGGGATGGCCGGCACGCTTCAAGTCGGCAAGCAGACGGTCGGCGAGTTCCCGGTCGCTGCGCGAGTAGCTGATGAAGATTACCGGGCCACGCATGCTGGCCTGGCGGGCGACCGGTGGCGGAAAATCTGGCGGGCAACCGGGTAGCGATGCGGCTGCGGATGCCGGCGCCGCGGCTAGGTCCGCGCCGGCGAGACAGTGTCTGTCGAGTTCTTCGATCAGCGCCCGGAAGGAGGGCTGCTTTTCGTCGCCCGCTCCACTGCAGACCGCCTCGAGCAAAAGCGAAAGCCCATGGCGCGAACCCACGCGGCCGCGGTCCAGCAGGCGGCGCACGCAAGCAACCACGAAATCCTTCGTGGCGCCGCGCTGAGGAATGTCGTCATATACGTCCCGATGCTCGGCGTGAAAGGCCAGCGTCAGCCAAGTGTCACGACGGTCTTCGCCCATGAACGGTCTGAGCAGATCCGCGGCTCGTTCGATGGTGTTCATTTGATGGTTTTCTCGCCGGAAAGCAAGCATTGCATGGGCAGTCGTCAAGTCGTGCAATGCGATTCGGATGATAGCGCGAAACGACAATGCCCGGGCATGGCATGGCGAGGATGTGGGTCTCTGGCGGCCATTGACCGGATTGGTGCGGGGCCCCGGGTCAAGCCTTCCAGAAACCCGTTATCGCGGGACTATGGCCAACAACGGAACAGAAGCGCCGATCCGGTCGAGCGGATGTCACGAGGCCAGACCTTCGGAATGTCTCCGCTGTAGCCGCGACAAGCGGGTCATCGATCCGGTTTCGCCGCTGCGTCAGTGCCCGCTGCCGACCGACGCCATCCTGCACCCAGTGACCGCTCCCACTCCAGAGTTGCCGATCACGCAGCGAAATCGCCTTTGGCTGACGAACGGCAGCTTTCACCACCTCGGTTGCTGCGGCGAATGGCCGCTCGGGACATGCTCGACCGGCAGGTCTGGGTCGATTGCCGTCACCAAACCACGAAAGCTCAGTGGCCGCTCCCAAACCACAAGCGGCCAGCCAGACCAGTCACTGCTGAGGCCGAGCGCCAAAGGCCGGATCTGACTGAGAACAGTCGTTCAGATTCCTCAGGCCACTGGCAGCAATCGACCCGTTGCGGTCAGTCGCTGAGGCGCGTAGCCGACGTTCACGCGAACGCAATCAATACAGGCTCAACGTTTGAATTCACCGGCTGCCAAAGCAGCCCAGTGGAATGATTGGTTAGCCCTTTGCGGGCAAGACAATGGAAATGGCCGCTCACCAATTGCACCACTGCTGCTCACACGGTACACCATCATGATCGCCGTCCATCTTCACGTCGGGGCAGTTTTTCAAGAAGAACGTGGCTTCGGCACAGGAAGTCATTTGTGAGCAATATGTTCGGCCATCACACTGAAAGGCTGACGACACAGTGTTCTCATTGGGATGAGCAGCGACGGCTTCTTGTGGAGCCGCAAGATTCTCTTGTGCTGCAAGACGATGAGCGTACTTTTCGTAACCGTATACGGCCAAGGCGACGACAACAACAAGTGAAACTAAGCTTCCAAAAAAGCTCGAACTTTTACGCCGACCGCTTGGTTCGCGTTGTCCGGTGGAGAGACGAATTACGCGATTTGGAAAAAGCAGATTCGTTGCTCTTTTCTTTCCGTCCTTATCGGTTTCTATCTCAAACGTAAGTAATTCGCCGATAGACGGCCGCTGACCATCTTTCGGAAAGGCTGAGACATGAACAAAAACGTCAGGAGTTCCACCTTTAGTAGGCGATATAAATCCGAAGCCGCGTTCATCGTTCCATTTTGCGAGAGTACCTTCGATGCGCATATGTTTGAAAAGCCTAACGTGGAAGTAACCAGCGCTGCGCGGATTTCTCGCGCAGCGTCCAGCGACTGACGGGAGCGAAGTTGAGATCCAAGTTAGCGGATCAGATCGTGGCTTCGCACAATTCTTCCTTATTCATTAGGTGTTACCTGAATACTTGCCCTCAACACCATGGAATCCTTGCAACTTTCCAATTCCTGCCTTCGAGATCTTTTCCATTTACGCCTGTGTCCGATAACAGACCAAACACGCCCAGGTCTATGACGGTTGCTTCATCTTTGCCCCAGAAGACGATCGCGTACTTTGTGAGAACATCAGCCCATCGGTATTTAGGCCAGAGATCTCCTCCATCAACGATCCGCAGCTCCACTTCGTAGACTTTGCCAGTCGCTAGGTACTTCACGCAGCCGTCTTTGATAGTCGTTGTGTCGGCTATCGCAAATTCGAAAAAACAACTGAGGAGTAGTGCAAGGATTGGTTTCACGAACGCCCCTTGATCCGAATGTCGCAATGTAATCGGGATAGGAGAAAGCCGCGCAAAAGAGCTAGCACGCGGCGTGTGGGCAATACCTGCCTATGGGAATCACCGACGAAGTAACGCGCCATGCCCGGCGCACACGTTTGCCATGAACGGCATGCGGAGGCGGGCGAAGCCCGCTGGAGCACGTCCGCTCGATGGAACGGTTAATCCGCACCGCCACCTGTGCGCCCTATTGCTTTGAGGTGCGCTCGCTAACAAGCCGCTGCGTTTCTTCGTGTGCTCGTTGGAGAGCTGCCTTTGCCAAACGACCCAGTGCGTCTAAGTCTCTCTTCAACTCTTGGACATGATGGTCGATCTCGCATTCGGTCATAAGCTGTGCCGAGATCGTTGGTAAACCATTTTTCGCGGTCCCCCCGCAGTGCTTCAGGCAAAAATGGACAAACGGATCGAAAGGAATCCGACTGTCCTTCGCCATCTTGGTGACTTCGTAGTGAAACTGGCCAATGGTCTTCGACATCGCACGCTCCTTTGATCAGACATCATGCCATTCGATGTTTGGGCCATCTCCCCACTGATGGCACCGCTAGTGTTTCTTCGGTCGCTTAGAAGCAGCCACCCGCATATGCGGCCCAACGAATAGCGTTTATCTGCCGCCCCGAGAGCGCCCGGTTCAACCGCTGGCGCGCATCTGGCAAGCTAGGTCGGTAGCATACACCCGGATCGCTTCGATGGCTGCGCCGGGTGGAATTCTTCGCCGTCGGGTTCTGGCTGCGAGCACTGGTGCATCGCTGTGCTTACCGCGTCGCTGGGTGCTGATCGATGGCCGCTCGGGACCCATAGCCGACCACGGGCGCCGAGGAAAGCAGACGTTCAACGTCGAAGCTCAGGGGCGCGCCGCCGATAGGCGGAGCGCCCCTTGGAGCGCAGTGTGAGACCTTGTGCCACTCACTGCTTAACGAACTCGTTTTCGACGAGTTTGAGGGTGTAGGAAACGACTTTAGTGGGTGAGTGTTGCTGGTCTTTTGGGCCATAAGTGACACCTTTGATAAGAAGTTGCCCGTTTTTCCCGGAGATGCTGGTTAGCCGTACCAGCTCCAGATTGGGAAACTTATAGTCGGTCCTTACGACAGGGGCTGCCGATGAGAAGCCACTGTGTTCAACCACAGTGAAGTTTGGAACAACGGTGCCATTGCCGCCCATGCAGCCAACATCACCCTCCCAGTAAACAACGAATTGAGCACCTATTCCGCCAAGATCGGCCATGCCCGGATTGATTTTGACCGCTTTGTATTGGTTCTTCTGGTAATCGCTAATTTCTTCAAGCTGACAGGCTACGGTTTCACTGTATTTTTTCACTATGCGTGATGCGTCACGTTCATCTGCAGCGTATGCACTCACACTGATTGCAGCTACGGACAAAAAAAGGATTGATTTCTTCATTAAATGCTTCTCGGTTAAAAAAGGTCCAACTTTGTTTTATTGCGACAGATTCTCTGCGTAACTCCGGCGCCCGCTTCGTGACGCGACGGCGATCGGAACGCTGGAAACCTTACCGGAGCAGGCTCTACGCCCTATGTTGAGCTGATTCTATACAGGAAAAAAATCTTGAAAAGCGGCGCTTTGCAGGCTAGGTCGGTAGCATACACCCAGGCCGTTTCAATGGCTGCTTTCGGCCGACTTTCCCACCGTCTCTTCTTGGCCGGCTGCCGACCGACGTCATCCTGCGCCCACCGGCTGCTTTGCGCCAC
>CAZPSQ010000373.1:0-4931 GCA_964588755.1 uncultured Prosthecobacter sp.
TAAGTAGAAACAGGGGGGTTTCAAAAACCCGCCTGCGCCTGCTTGCAAACCGTTACCTGCTATTTTGACGTAATGCAACTTAACGACGGACTACAGACAACAACTAATAATCTATCAAGTACTCATATTGGACTTGCACTTGAATATTTGTATGAATCGAGAAAAATTAAACAATGGAATAAGCAATGTCTTTCAACAATTATTCACGGTTTTATTGGACTGGAGTCATATGTAAATTTTCTCGGACATGAACTTTTCTTTAACGATGAATCACATTTATATCTTTCCCTTGACAAAAAAGAGCTTCCTTTAAAAAAATTATTAAACTCATGGGGCTCGACACTTCCCGTTTTAGACAAAATTGAATATCTACTTTCATTAAAATCTAAGTCATTACCTGACAACTTAAAATTTCAGCTAATTGAATTAAACAATCTCCGAAATTGGCTTGTTCACGGCTTTTCATATAAGACAACTTATTTGCTAGAACCGGATAATGTAAAGGAACAAACATATTCAGTTCTAGACATGGAAGATAATGTGGATTGGAAAAAGAAATTCCCTCATACAAAATTCCATTCTTTATCTCTCCTAGATTTCAGTGACGCTGAAATTGCTTTAAAGATAGTTCTAGAAGTGCTTAAAGTTCTTATTAATTGTTATATGCAGCCTATTATTATTTTTATACTCACAGACAAGTTAACCGTAAAATCCATTTCGCACGAGGACAGCAACGACATTTATGCTTTATTAAAGGGAGAAGATAAAAACAGCAGGTAACAGCAAGCAAGCGCAAGCGGCGGACGAGGTGATCGGCCGGCCGTTAATGGTGCGCTCCGCGCTTGATAATATTTTTGGCCGGCCTAACAAACATTTGTACATTTAAAAACCTTTTGTACGTATAAGCAGGGAAGTTTTCAAAACGCCTGCGCTTGCTTGCAAAACGTTAGCGGCCAGGCTAAAAGACAACTCAACAAGACAAAATTTACATTAATGAAAACTTTGACAAGACAAAAATGGTTCAAGCTTGACAGACGAATTAGTTTGATGATTTTATTTTTGACACTTGTAACTTCTTGTAATGGACAAATAAAATCGGACAACCATACAGAGCAAATCATTTTTCCAACGAACGAACAAGTTTCAAAAAATGACAATGCTCATTTCGGTTTGCAAGACAAAACCGGACGACTTTGGTTTGGGACAACAGTAACAGGTTTGCATTGTTTTGACGGCAAGACATTTACACATTTTACGGCAAATGATGGCATTCATGAAACTTGTATTTTTTCAATGCTTGAAGACAAGTTAGGTATTATATGGGTTGGTACTTCTAACGGACTTTATAAATATAATGGAATAAATTTTTCAAAAGTCACTATTCCCCATTCATATACAGCATCAAAACCCGATGCAATGGGTAATGTAGTATATAGTCCTGACTGCATTTTATCCATTTTACAAGATAAGAATGGTAATATTTGGTTTGGTTCAATGGGTTTTGGCGTTTACAAATTTGACGGAAACGAGTTTAGCTTTTTTCTTCCTTCAAAAGAACCAAACTACAATTTGGTTCAATGTATTATCGAGGATAAAGCAGGGACACTTTATTTCGGAACACGAGGCGAAGGTATCTGGACTTATAATGGAATTGAATTCAAAAACTTCAAGTCTAAAACGGTAAACAATAACCATCTTTTAGACATTTTGGAAACAGAAAACGGAGACCTTTGGTTTAGTGTTGTTGGTGGTGGTGTACGTCATTATATAAGTCGTATAAATACGAAATTTGTAGCTTATGATGGAGAAATGTTTCAAGATTTTACACAAAAAGATAATTCGTGCTTTTTAAATGTATTCAGTATGTTGCAGGACAAAAAAGGAAATCTATGGTTTGCCAGTGACGGTAGTGGAGTTTGTATGTACAACGGGAAATCCTACACAAATTACTCAATCCAAAACGGTTTGTGCAATAACGCAATCCGAGGACTTTTAGAAGATAACAATGGTAATATTTGGTTTGGTACAAGGCGTGGAGGTTTGTGCTCATACGATGGTAAATCGTTTACTGACTTTACAGACAAATTTAATAAATGATAAAACAAAAATAACACTTGAAAAAAAGCCCGAACCGCTAACACGGGTTTTGCGTTAGTGGGCGGACTATGTAAATAGAAACATTTGAGCAATTAATAAACTTTGGTGCAGGCAGACAGTTTTCGGTTTCAAAAGCCCACCAACGCAAAGCCCGAAACCGTTAGTGGCAACCTTTTAGACACAAATCAATTGGCAAACGAAACAAATAATAACGACTTTTTTTGGACAATAGTTTCGGCTATTGCAGCTGTCTTATCTGCATTATATGCATTTCGCAGTAATTTAATAGCAAAGAAAGCTTTAGCAATTTCACAAAAAGAATATGCTAATAAGCAAGCTGACTTTGATCTATATGTAATTAATTCCTATCGTTGGACTTTGGACAAAGAACCAAAAAGAAAATTTCTCTTGTTTAATATTACTATTAAAAATAAATCAGAAACAGCAAGTTCATTTGTTGCCAACCTTGAAATTGAATATATAAATACAGACAATGTAGTTTCTAGAATTATCCTCGAACATAATCCAGACTTAGTGAAAGAAATGCCCAAAAATGAAATCACCCCATTTCCAAAAGATTTAAGAGTTGAAGGCAAGGGAATTGAATCTAAGTGGTTCATTTTTGAACAACCAATTGATGTGTTCCGTGGACAAAGAATCGAAAAGTACTCAATTAAAACGACTGACACTCATGGCAATTTCTCGACTGCGGAAGTTGTAATAATTAAAGAACTAATTAAATGAAGTTTGACTTAGAAAAATATCCAATTTATTCAATTGTTGCTGACGGCGGAATTTCTATTCCAGAAATTGGTGAAGGTAGGTTTTTCCCCTATTTAATAATAGACGCCGAAAATGATTCGAAAATTTCGCAACTAATTAATTTACATCGTGAAACTCCGCCCGGTGACACAGACTTATTATGGACTGGTCCGCCATCTCTTTTCACACGAAAAGAAATGATTTTAAAAATTGGTTTTAAAAAACCAATGCAAACAACTTTTGGTATAGCCTTTAATCTATCAAATCAATATTCGTTATTAGATGGTGTAATACAATCTCGTGGTTTCTTTTTACAAATAGGTAAAACAGGTGACAAAGTCTCGACTACAATAAAGAATGCAAGTATTTTAGTTGAAGTTCCTTTCATGGACTTTGACAAAAAATGGAATGAAATGCTGTTTGACATAGTAAAGTCAAAATTCAAAAAAGACGGGGCTAGTAAAAAAGAAGCTACAATATTTGCAACACAACACATTAAATCAATGCGTGAGGTATGGAATACTAGACGCGATAACTAAGGCAGCCACTAACAGCAAGCAAGCACAATTTGCGCAGACGAGGTAATAGCTTTTGCAAAATTTTCGGCAGACAAGTTTTTTCATTTTTGCAAAAGCAACAAACATTAGTATCTTTAAACAAACATTTCGGCAGACACTGTTTCAAACTGCAAACTGTGCCTGCTTGCAATCCGTTAGCGGTCAGGCTAAAAGACGACTCAACAAGGCAAAATTCACATTAATGAAAACTTTGACAACACAAAAATGGTTCAACCTTGACAGACGAATTAGTTTGGTTATTTTATTTTTGACACTTATAACTTCTTGTAATGGACAAATAAAACAAGACAACCAGACAGAGCAAATCATTTTTCCAACGAACGCACAAGTTTCAAAAAATAACAATACTCATTTCGGTTTGCAAGACAAAACTGGGCGACTTTGGTTTGGGACAACAGTAACGGGTTTACATTGTTATGACGGCATGACATTTACACATTTTACGGCAAATGATGGCATTAATGAAACTTGTATTTTTTCAATACTTGAAGACAAGTTAGGTATTATATGGGTTGGTACTTCTAACGGACTGTATAAATATAATGGAATAAATTTTTCAAAAGTCAATATTCCTCATTTATATACAGCTTCAAAACCCGATGCAATGGGAAATGTAGTATATAATCCAGACTGCATATTATCCATTTTACAAGATAAAAATGGTAATATTTGGTTTGGCTCAATGGGTTTTGGTGTTTACAAATTTGACGGAAACGAGTTTAGTTTTTTTCTTCCTTCAAAAGAACCAAACTACAATTTAGTTCAATGTATTATCGAGGATAAAGCAGGTACTCTTTATTTCGGAACACGAGGCGAAGGTATTTGGACTTATAATGGAATTGAATTCAAAAACTTCAAATCTAAAACTGTAAACAATAATCATCTTTTAGACATTTTGGAAACAGAAAACGGAGATCTATGGTTTAGCGTTGTTGGTGGTGGCGTACGTCATTACACAAGTCGTATAAATGCGAAATTCGTAGCTTATGACGGAGAAATGTTTCAAGATTTTACACAAAAAGATAATTCTTGCTTTTTAAATGTGTTCTGTATGTTGCAGGACAAAAAAGGAAATCTATGGTTTGCCAGTGACGGTGGTGGAGTTTGTATGTACAATGGAAAATCCTACACAAATTACTCAATCCAAGACGGTTTGTGCAATAACGCCATCCGTGGACTTTTAGAAGATAACAATGGTAATATTTGGTTTGGTACAAGGCGTGGAGGTTTGTGCTCATACGATGGGAAATCATTTACTGACTTTACAGACAAATTTAATAAATGATAAAACAAAAATAACACTTAAAATAAAGCCCGAACCGCTAACATCGGTTTTGCAAGAGAGCGGGCGAAGTGCTTCGTATCAACATTTTTGCTAAATTTGAAGTTCGGTTCTTCGATTGAGTATTTGTGCTAAAAATCCGCTCCCTCGCAAAGCCGAAAACCGTTATGGGTAATTAGCTAGACGCAGCAAGGCGTGCACTTCAGGTTTTT
>CAZPSQ010000374.1:0-4895 GCA_964588755.1 uncultured Prosthecobacter sp.
TGTCTCAAAGTCATTGACACGTTCCGAACCCGCCGCCCGGCTCTGTTCGCTGTCGCTCCCCTTCTCGGCCTGAGCCGCCGTTGGCCAAACTGTTAAAGTCGGGCAGCAACGGGGGAGATACCTGCCGTTCGACCTCGGATCAAGCCCAACGATAGCTTTCCTTCCGACGAACTCACACTCCCGGTTAAAAGTAGCACCAAAGTAAGGGGTTAGGGTGTATGGGGATTCCCCTGGCAATGCTGAGCCAGCCGAGGATGCGGCCGTGCCACCCCGCCAGCAGGAGAAAGATCCGTCACTGGCTTCAGACGAACGTTCCCTAGCGCAGCTTATTTCACCATCGGAGCTTGTGAGGAGGAGCCTGTCACGCAGCGAGTCCGCCCTCGGCGCATTCTATCGCCGCCTTTGCAGCCACATGGACAAACCCCGCGCCAACACCGCGACGGCGCACAAGCTCGCGCGCATGGTGTATTTCATTCTGACCCGCGGCGAAGACTTCGTCGCCCAGGGACCGCAGCGCTACGAAGAACAGCAGCGCCAGCGGAGCATCGCCGCCCTCAAGCGCCGCGCCGCCGCCCTGGGCTTCGACATCAATCCGATGCCCGCGCCAGCATGAAAACAACCCGAACTCGTTCTGTTCCTTACGAGCGAATGGTGCGCAGACCTTACAGGCACCCTCGACTCGCATATGATTGGTGAATTCCAAGGAGTGAGCGCTGTTTGGGGAAAAAGGGCGCTATAAAAACAATGCCGAATATTTACGAAGACATCGATACCGTCCGCGCATCTCGCGCAGGCCACACCTTCCACGAGAGGTGGGCTGCAAGGCGAGCACTGCAACTGGTCTTTCCAAATGACGATCTATTTGCGATCGCCGTAGAGGGGATTTCATCGACCGAGCCTGCGAGGCCCGGAGCACGGGCCCAGGAGGTGGCTGACCTTGTCCTTTATTACGGCCGCGGAGACAATTTCCAGACTTGCGAGCGGCTTGAGACCGTTCAGTTCAAGTACAAGCTCCGCGAAGAGACTGTCACAGCGGTCTATCTGAAAAAGACAATCGAGAAGTTTTCCGACACGATCCTCGGCTACGAGAAGGACGCTTCGGCAGAAGACGTCGACAAAAAGCTATCGTTCGTCTTCGTCACGAACTCAGAATTCAACGAAAATCTCTGGGACGCGATAGCGTCCCTTATCGAGGGAACGACGCCTGCAGACCCCGGCGCAGCCACCCAGGCTCGCAACCTCAAGAAGTGGTGCTCCCAGTGCGGCCTAACTGACGCAAGCCGTCTCTTCTCGAGAATGGATTTTCGAGCTGGAGAGAAGAGCCTTGCGGGCCAAGAAAACGCGCTCAGGCGAACACTCACCGACTGGTCCGCCGGCGCCGATTCCGAGGCCAGGCTCCGGCTTCACGGGCTCCAGGACCTCGTCCTTAAGAAGGCCGGCCCAAGCGGTCAGGGCAAAAACCTGATCCGCCGCGAAGATGTGTTGGATGCGCTCGATTGCGAGCCAGAGGACCTTTTTCCCGCCGACACCCGCTTCATCGACGTGGGTTCCGTCGTTGAGCGAGCTGAACTGTCGACGGTCGGTGATCTGGTCAAGGCGTCAGAGCTGCCCGTCTTCGTCCACGCGGAGGGCGGAGTAGGCAAAACCGTGTTTGTGCAAAGCCTCGCCGCGACAATGGCGAACGAATTTGAGGTCGTCGTTTTTGACTGCTTCGGTGGTGGTTCCTACCGCTCGGACAATCACGCCCGGCACCTCCCCAGAATCGGGATAGTGCAGATCGTCAACGAACTCTCCTCACGGACACTATGTGATCCGATGCTACCAAGTGGCGATGACAGTCGCAAAAGCATCAAGGCGGCGCGCAGACGGCTTGCTCAAGCGGCGACGGCGATCAGAGCTCAATCGAAAAAACTCGGTTTGCTTATCATCGTTGATGCTGCGGATAACGCCCAGCTCGAAGCCGACTACCGCCATGAAGAGGCATTTCCGACGCGCCTTCTCTCGGCCATAGACGAAGACTCGATCGACGGCGTGAAGTTGCTGCTTACGGCGCGTACGCACCGCAAGGACGACGTCATTGGCCGCTCCCAGGTGAAAGAAGTCGAATTAGGACCATTCACCGATCCGGAGGCCCGCAAATTTCTGAAAGATCGCAAGCCAGGAGCTTCCGCCGTGGAGATAGCCACCGCCTTGGCGCGATCCGGCCGGAACGCGCGTGTCCTCAACTACCTCGTTCAGACCTGGGACACGAACGTCCTCGGAAAAACTTCGGCCACTCCAATCACGGTCCCCGAAATCATCGCCCAATCTTGCACCAAGATCGTCTCGGATCTCCACGTTGCAGGTTGGCCGGACTCAGAGGTAACCGAGTTCTTCGTCGCGCTGTCACTCCTTCCTCCACCGATTCCGCTCGAGGAGCTGGCAAACGCGCTCGGGTGGTCTGCGGCTCAGGTGAATACCGCCGCATCTGACTTGGCACCAATGCTCGAGATCGCTTCGCACGGTGCGATCTTCAGAGACGAACCCACGGAAACTTATATCCGAGAGACATATTCCGAGCAACCGGTGGCTCAAAGAACCATTGCCGACCGCCTTCTGTCTTCGCAGGCGACATCGGCCTATGCCGCTGAAGCGCTGCCGCACTTTCTAGTCGTCATCAAAGATAGCGACCGAGCATTCGCGCTTGCCGATTCAACTAGCTTCCCGACAACGGTGCAGTCGGAGTTTGGCCGCCGCAGGCTAACGCTTGTACGCCTTCGTGCAGCCTTTCGATTGGCGGTAGCAGAAGATGACTTTGACCGGGTGCTTGGCCTCAGCATGAGGCTGGCGCAAGCCGCAACGGCCAACATGCGAGGCGACGAGTTCGTTCGCAGCTCGTCGGCTCTTGCAGTTGTACTCGGCGACGCTGACTCCTATCGCCGCCTTTTCGCGGATCGCTCGGGATGGCGCGGTGCCAGAAGTGCACGGCTGACGATTGCACATCTCTTTGCGGGTGATACCGAAGAAGCGCAAATCCAATGCGAGAGCACAATTCGGTGGATCAACTGGCATGTCGCGCAGCAGCGTGACGAGCGAGATCGCGACCGAGCCGCTCCAGAGGTCGACGACTACGTGGCGGTGCTACTCCAGCATGTCGCCAAAGGCGAGTTCGACAAAGTCGATCACAACCTCGCTCACTGGAATGATCGATTTTCGCTGTCCGTGAGCGATAAGCTTCTGCAACTGCTAGAGCTGTTCGACCAAGCAAACGGCACGAAGGTGCTCGCAGATTTTGTATCGTTCGTTGCTAGCGAACACTGCACGTCGCAGGCGCTCAAGTTAAGGCTCCTATCGCGCCCCCGCTATCTCAGCAGGCAACAAGTGAAGGCGCTCGCGAAGGCGATTGGAACACCCGGGTCCGCCGACGATGACGAGGATGAGGCTTTCTCAATCGAGCCCGAGCGAGGGCACAATGGCGACATTGTGCAGGCGTCTTTGACGACGCTCTTCTACAGCTCCCGAGCTGCAGCCGCAGGGATCATCCGCCATACGCCGCTTTCCCGTCCATCGGCTTATGACTACGGCGAGGGTTACGGCAACGCAAGAGCTTGGTCCCCAATCCTTCGCGCCTGTGTTCGGGCCTGGGCCGCTGGAAGGCCCGTCGCCCATCATGACCTGCTTCCGAACAACGTGAAGGTTACCAAGCAGGCAAAAACTGTCTCGACGAAGACAGAGCTGGGGGCGTTTTTGAAGGCGCTGCGTGGACCCGCGCCCGCCGTCCCCGTCAAGAAGGGCAGCAAGAAGCAGATTCGGGCGAAATTCAGCGACCGGGAGCGTGAAGACATCAGCAAAGGCATTGAGCTTGCACTCGAGTTGACACGGCCGATCGAGGACGGCGTCCTTTCGGGCAAAGGCATAACGAGTGCGAACGTTAGCGACTTACTAGAGGGGTGGGGCAAGCACCAGCGCGAGGGCGTGCACTGGAAGGCTGAAAGCGCTGCTGATTTGCTTGTCCGTACCGTGGGGCTCGGCTGTGTCCGCATCCTGCTGAACCATGCGCCCACGATATCGGCCGACCAGGCCAAGGCATTGATCAGTCTGCTTTCCTCCGACCGGTTCTCCGTACAGCAGAAGATCGACGTGTTGGGTCAGCTTGCTCAGCGGCCGACCCTCCATGAGCTTGCAGGTGAATTTGCGCAGCACGTCGCGAAACAAATCCGCCAGGATGACAACATTGGACAGCGCGGCGATTCCTACGTGGCACTCGCTGCTTCTCTTGTGCCCATGAGCGTCGACGAGGCCCGTGAATACTACCGGCAAGGTCTGGCCCAGTTGGACCAGATGGGCGGAGAGAGCCACGAGCAGATCTACTCACTACTTCATTTTGCGAGTGTTCAGCAAGGCGGCTTCCTAAAGCCCGCACTGGCCCAGCGGCTTATGAACCTTTGCCAGACCATCATGCGGGACGAGCCAAGAAAATTCGGATGGACGCTGTTCGCGCGTGCCGCAGCCAAGTCGATTGGCTTTCCGGCGATAGCCAAGCTCGTGCGTTGGCACGACCAGGACGTGGCGGACCTGTCTTACGGATTGCCGCAGCTTGCATGTTTTCTTGCCAAGAACGGAATGCTCGATCCGCGCCGAGCTGCCTTTGTCCTCACGATCTGTGAAGATCACGGCTGGTGGGACTGGCGTTCCGGAGACGGGGTCGCCGACCTGTTGAAATTGTCCGGGCCCGCGGATCAGAGACGGATCGTTGTGGCGATCATCTCAAAACTGCGCGCCGAGCACCCGTTCGATGCTCGACCGTCGCTTTGGGAAGGCTACCTCGAGACGGGCAATCAGTATCCGAATGCAATCACCACCGAAGAGCGAGAGGCGATCGAACGACTCAGGGCAGAAGCTAAGCGCAAGCAGGA
>CAZPSQ010000375.1:0-4889 GCA_964588755.1 uncultured Prosthecobacter sp.
GACCTGCGTGAGCAACAACAAGGGCATCGATGTGGCGGCGCTGATCGCCCTGTTGAAGAAGAACCACAGCCTCATCATCGACGGCGGCTACGGCAAGCTGAAGGGCAAGACCTTCCGCATCTCCAACATGGGCGACGAGTCCGAGGCCAGCATCGGCGCGGTCATCGCCGCGCTGGATGACAGTCTGGCGAAGCTGTAAGACGCAGCCGGGTTAAAATCACGCGCCAAGCCAAAGCCTGGCGCGTGTTTCGGCGTTCTCTATCCTTGTATGGTCAAAGTCATCCGAGTCGTCCTGCCCCTCGCCATCCTGGCCGCCTGCGGCTACTATTGCTGGTGGCTGATCGCGCACAAGCCGGTGATGAAGACCATGGAGACGCGCCCCACGCTGGTGACGGTGGAGGGCATGACGCTGAAAAAGACCATCTACCCCGTGCGGGTGTCCGCGCAGGGGGCTGTGCAGCCCCGCACCCGCAGCACCCTGGTGCCGGAGGTGGCCGGGATGATCATGGAAATGAGCGCCTCCTTCCGCCCCGGCGGTTTCTTTGAGAAGGACGAGGTGCTGCTGAAGCTGGACCCTGTGGACTATGAAACCGCCGTCACCGTGGCGGATGCCTCCGTGGCGCTGGCCCGCGTGACGCTGGCCGAGGAGGAGGCCAGGGCCGAGCAGGCGCTGGAAAACTGGAAGGCCCTGGGCAGGAAAGGTGCCCCAGGCGAGTTTGCCTCCCGCGCGCCCCAGGTGGCCCGGGCCAGGGCGGACCTCTCCGCCGCCGAGGCGCGCGTGGTGAAGGCCAAACGCGACCTGCAGCGCACCATCATCCGCGCCCCCTACGCCGGGCAGGTGCTGGAGCAGGCGGTGGACGTGGGCCAGTACGTGGGCCAGGGCACCACGCTGGGCCGCATTTTTGCCACAGACTATGTGGAGGTGCGCCTGCCGCTGCCGGAGCGGGAGAGCCAGTTCGTCCGGCTGCCGGAGCGCTACCGGGACGGCACCCAGGCCGCCGCCGCCGCCAAGGTGCGCCTGCTCACACATGCGGCTGGGAAGCCGGTGATCTGGGAAGGCCGGCTGGTGCGCGTGGAAAGCGCGCTGGATGAGAGCACCCGCCAGACCACGGCCGTGGCACAGATTGACAACCCCTTTGCCAAGCGCGCGGACGGCGCGCCGCCGCTCAAAATCGGCCAGTTTGTGGAGGCCGAGGTGGAAGGCGACCCGCTGCAAAACATGTTCGTCATCCCACGCTCCGCCGTGCGCGCGGGCAATGAGATCATCCTCATCACCCCCCAGCAGACGCTGCGGCGCATGTTTGTGGAGCCCGTGGTGGGAACCACGGAGCACATCGTGGTCGCGGCAAACACCCCCAAGGGGCCGCAGGAGGGGGACGTGCTCTGCCTCACACCGATCCCCTTCCCCGCCGAAGGGGCGCGGGTCAGCCCGGTGATCGATGGCCAGCCCGCCGGAGAAAAGGTGGCCGGGCCAAAGCCGCAGGACAAAAAGAAGGCGGCCATGGTGGAGCCACCTGCTCTGCCGTGAACAAGGCCAGGAAGCCCCCCAAGGCTGGAGGGGCGGCTGAAAGCTGAGGGAAGCAGCAGCGCGCACCCTTGTTGCACAGCAACAAGGCCACTTTCACAAGCCGGGGGGTGAAGCTGGCACACAGGATGCTTTGCCAAGTGTCCCTCCCGGATGGAAGCAACCCGCATCATTCCCATGTCCAGCCCCCGCCAAAACGCGGGCGCCCAGCCCAGCAACATTGTCCGCATGGCCCCAGATCCCGGCCTCATTAAAATGGAATCCGCCCAGGGGCGGGAGTCCGTCTCCGGCGGGGATGCGGAATCCGCCCAGCGCTTTGCCGGGGAGGTGAAGTATGTGGGCTACTACGCGGCCAGGCTGGCGGAAACACTGGGCATGCGCCGGCTGGAGGTGGCCATCGTGGAAGACCGTGAGGGGCAGACTGCCATCAGCGCAGGGCTGCACGGTGACAGCTGGCATGGGGCGGTCAGCAGCAACCGCCGCTCCATCAAACAGGCGCGCGAGTACCTGGTTCGCTGAAGCCACCCACCGATTCTGCCGCCGCGCCCATGAGCCTGAATGCCGTCATCACCGCAGCCGCCGCCCTGCAACGCCTGGACGGCGTTGCTGGCGTGATGCTTTTCAAAGGCCGCAACATCATCCACCGCCAGATGCCATTCACAGACGCGCGGGCGGACGATGTGCGCGAGGTCGTCAGCCAGATGCTGGAGGGATACCGCCAGGTGCGCCGCAAGATCCGGCAGATTTACCTGGAGTTTGACGGCGGCGTTCTGCTCATCGTCGTCCAGGCTGAGGCGGTGATGTTGTTTTTCCTCACCTCCCGCGCAGACGCCGACCTGGCAGCCAGCGCCGCCAGCGTGATGCTGAACGACCACGCCACGGCCCTGCAGCACGCCCCGGAGGAGCCGCAGGTCAGGCAGGGGCACCCGGACGGCATTGAGGAGCTGGTGGTGACCAGTCCGCGCGCCCTGGCCCAGATCACCGAAAAGACCGAGCCCACGGTCAACCACTGGGGGGCCGTCAGAAAATGTGCTGAAGGCGTCCTTGGCAAGGTCATGGGCCGCGCGCAGGTCTCGAACCTCATCGAGCGGACGCTGGAGGAAGGCCCCATTGGCGACCCCTACCGCCTCCCCGCCCATGAGGTGCGGAAACTCGCGGTGAGCATCATCGAGCATGTGCCAAACACCTCCAGGCGCCGCCAGCTTCTGGTCGAGCTGGATGCCGCCCTCGAAGACCTCAAACTGTAACACGCCGCCGCCCCTCCCCGCATGAAACATCTTCGCGTCCCCGCGCTCGCCTCCGTCCTTCTGCTTTCCTTCATTCACCCGGCGGCGGGCCAGGAAAACAAGGTCGAGGCCAGGCTCGACACCATCATCCAAAAGCTGGACGCCAGCCAGACCACGCTGAACGCCGTGGCGAAGGCCGTGAAGATCCAGGCCGCGCCTGCTCCCGCGCCGGCCACGCCCGCCGCCCCGGCGGACACCGCTTTGAAGGCGGACATCGAGACGGTGCAGATCAACCTCAACTACGTCTGGATGGTGGCCTGCGGGGCGCTGGTGTTCGTCATGCAGGCCGGGTTTGCCATGGTGGAGCTGGGATTCGCCCGCGCGAAGAACAGCATCAACATCATCATGAAGAACTTCCTGGACTTCTGCATCAGCGCCATCGTCTTCATGTTCCTGGGCTTCGGCCTCATGTTTGGCACCAGCTTCAACGGCTGGATCGGCAGCGACAGCTTCTGGCTTTCCACCCACGCGGCCGATGACAAGCTCTGGGCCTTCTGGTTCTTCCAGGTCGTCTTCGCCGGCACCGCCTGCACCATCGTTTCCGGCGCCATGGCGGAGCGCACCAAGTTTGTGGGCTACCTCATCTATGCCGCCCTGCTGGCGGGCCTTGTGTATCCCATTGGCGGACATTGGGCCTGGGGCAGCTTCGCCGGGGCGTTTGGGGTCGGCGGGGAAAAGGGCTGGCTGGAAGCCATGGGCTTTGTGGACTTTGCCGGGTCCTCCGTCGTGCATGGCTGCGGGGGCGCGTGCGCCCTGGCTGGCATCCTGGTGGTCGGGGCAAGGCATGGCCGCTTTGCCAAGGACGGCACGCCCCGCCTCATCGCCGGTCACAACATCCCGCTGGCCGCCCTGGGTGTCTTCATTCTGTGGTTCGGCTGGTTCGGCTTCAATGCGGGCTCCACCTTGATGGGTGACGGCACCATTGGCCGCATCGCGGTGAACACCACCATCGCCCCGGCGGCGGCCGCGCTTTCCGCCATGCTGTCGATGTGGTTTGTTCAGGGCCGGCCGGATGTGGGCATCACGCTGAATGGCTCCCTCGGCGGCGCGGTCGGCGTCACCGCCTGCTGTGCCACCATTTCCCCGGCCTCCGCCTTGGTGGTGGGACTCATCGCGGGCATCATCACCACAGTGGCCACCATCGCCCTGGAGCGCCTGCGCATTGATGATGCCGTGGGCGCGGTGCCCGTGCATCTGGCCAACGGCTGGTGGGGCACGCTGAGCGTGGCTCTCTTTAACCAGAATGGTTTTGACGCCCGCCAGCTTGGCGTTCAGGCGCTGGGCACCGCCTCCATCACCCTGACCTCCTTCGTCGTCTGCTTCATCATCTTCAAGGTGGTGGACCTGGCCGTGGGCCTGCGCGCCACCGAGACCGAGCAGATTGACGGCCTGGACTTTGCGGAACACTCCGCCAACGCATATCCCGACTTCCAGACGACGGAACAGGCCTGATTCGTCAAATCATCACGGGATTACCTGCCTGGACAGTCCCCTGTTCGAGGTGGAACCGGCGCGCAAAGCGCTCATTTTTGTGAAAATTTACAAAAATGATACTTAAATATGCATTTAGACTGTGGGAATCCTTGCTTCTGAAGTAATTCCTGCAAACATCGACCTAGTTCGGCAAGGAATTCCCGCCCTTGCCCCCTATGTCCACACCCACTGTTTTCTGCGTTATGAAAGCCACCTCCGACTCCTCTTTGAAAGCTTTCCGCCTTCATGGCTCCTGGATTGCCATCCTCCTGCTGTGCCAGTGCCAGATGCCCTCCCGGGAGCAATGGCAGTACATTCGTTCCAATGGGCTGCTGACGTACTTGAATAACGGCGGGGGCCATGCCAGCCCGCCCTTTGGCGCGCGGCCCCATTCCCAGCGCTATGCCGCCTCACCGCGCAGCACCTATGTGTCCCCCGTTTACGCTGGCAGATCATCCGCCCACTGGTCGTCCTACGCACGTCCCGCCCCCTCCCCCCCCCCCCCCTTCCCCGCCCCCCCCCCCCCCCCCCCGGGGGGGGGGGGGGGGGGGCCCGCCCCCCCCCCGCGCCCCCCCCCCCCCCGCCCGGGGGAAACCCCCCCCCCG
>CAZPSQ010000376.1:0-4886 GCA_964588755.1 uncultured Prosthecobacter sp.
CATGTTAGAGGCCGCATCCGGGTTTGCCACGTGGATTCAGGCGCCGACAAACGCCGAGGCGCCGGCCAGCACGCGCAGTGCAGGCGACCAAGAGAAGAATGCGCTCGAGAACATGACATCCAATGACCTCAACGCGAGTATCGGCGCGTTTTTCTCCCGATGTCAAATGAGAATTGTATCCAGAAGACCTACGTCCCCGACGTAGGGCAGCTCTACACAGATGTTCCATTACCGGATGACCGCGCTGCTCATCTACCCATCATAGAACGCACTTGGAGCCGACCGCCCGCCCGGTTCAGGGTCGGAAGTACGCATTGGCGACTTCGGCGAGCCGCCGCCGGACTGCAATGTCGACGCAGTTAGCTGGAGTCGGCCAATTGCTGTCGTTCGATGACTCCGGCAAGCAACCCTTCGAACGGCTGCCATACCTCGCAAGCTGCCAGAGGGCCAATGCACACAACTCGGCCTTAGCGGCCATTGGGCGTCTGGCCAGGGTCCGGCGGCAATATGCAGGATAGCAGTCGCTCATCGCCTAAGGCGCGGCCTATGACCGCTTATTGCTTTAGACGACAGCCAAACTCAGGTCTCGCCTCAAACGGATCAATCTTGTACTTTTGGCTGCAAGCAGATCATCGGTGAGCGACTGCGCGGCCTAGCTCCTCGCGGGAGCGAATCACCGCTGCTTCGTCATGGGAGCAATAAGCCGAGCCCGCCCGCTCGGTGATGACTATCCTCCTGCCTGAGGACTACTAGGCTCGCCTGCTCATCGGCGGTCAGTGCGAGGCCAATGGCTAGAGGTAAGGTGTAGCGTACCCGACGAACTCGTCATGCTCGGTCCTCGCCGTTTTCCAGTATTTGGCCCCGTCCGGCGATCTTCTTTCCTCGCAGACTGTCAGGACCAATCGGCGCTTGGCACGAGAGATGCCGACGAAGTATGCGGAACGCTCGGGTTCCGCCTCACCCCAGAAGGTCTGCTTCTCAACACCCAACACCACCACAGTGTCGAACTCCAAGCCTTTGCTCTTGTGGATCGACATGATACGCACTGCGCGGTCTCCCGAAAACGAGGTAAGGGCCGCCACCGCGTCCTCGCCACCAGATAGCAGCGCGTGCGAACGGCCAATCGTCGCTTCGATCTGCTGTTGCAGATAGCCTCCCTGCGCGTAGTTAGGAGAGAGCCCGACTACGGCATCACGCCCGACGATATCGAGCAGCTCGTTGGCGATGGTTTGGAGGTCGCCAAGGTCTGCAAGATCGGTCTCGCCTACCGCGATCCTTTGCCTTATGCCAGCGACGAAGCGATCCCACCGGGAACGCGCCTGATACTCACGTTCCGAATCGAGCCCCCGCCCGAACACAACAAGGTCGAGAAGCCGTCTATATGGCGCTGGCTGTCGCTGCCCTACGGCAACGAGAAGGAAGTCCACGATGAGGTTCGCAACCGGCTCCGATGCTAGATTCTGGTCTTTGTCTTCGTCCCGAAATGGCACCCCTCTCGCATTGAGTGCGGCACGCAGCGTCTGGCAGTACAGGTTCTGCTGCTTGCTTACCAGCACCGCAATCTCGGACGGATCAACGCCGTCGCTTTCGATCCACCCGCGCACGGCCTCGGACAGGGCATCCGCCTCTTCATCGTCGTTGTAGAAGCGCAGAACATCGATCTCGCCTCCATCGCCCGGCAGGTCATCATCGTCGAGAGCTGCCGGCGGATCCATTACACGCACCATTGCGGTTTGCATGCGGCGGAGCCTCGGTTCAGACCGAAAGTTCTGATAGATATTGAGTGGAAGTGCGTCGAAGTCTTCCGCGTAGGTTTCAAAGATGCCCTCAAGCGCGCCGGCCCATCCCATAATCCGTTGCTTCGTGTCTCCTACCGCCGTCAGCTTGGCGCTCGTGCCCTGAAAGCACGCCTTGATGAGCTGGTACTGCACGTCAGTACAGTCCTGAAACTCATCGAGGAGCACGTGGCTGTAGGTCTGCCTGATCGCGTTGCGCGCGATCTGGTTTGACTCAACGATTTCCACCGCGAGCGGCACCATGTCGTCGAACGTGATCGACCGTCTGTGAATGCGGCGCTGGCCAATTGCATAGTCCGGATCAAGCGCGTCCTGTCCGGTAAGGGCAAGTCTGAAGCGGTCGATGATTCGTTTCGCGAACGCGTGAAACGTGTGACTGTCGAATCGCGCTGCAAGCTCTGGCCCGCAACGCTTCCTGACCCGCGCTTTCAAGTTCTGGCTTGCGTCGACCTTGAACGAGATTGCCAGGATGCGCTTGGGATACCGGCACATCGTTGAGCGCAGCAAAAAGTCAGCGCGCTGCGCCAGCATCTCAGTCTTCCCTGCTCCGGGGCCCGCCGTCAGAGCGAGGTTGCGGTCGATCTCTTTCGCCGCCGTGAGCGCATTCGGCTCAAGGGAAAGACCGTCCGCGGGCGACCACTGTTCCAAAGCGATCATTCTGGCAGGTCCGCAAGCTTCGTCTCTATAGAGTCGAACATGCGGTCAAGCACGTCGGGTATGGCCTCAACCAGAGCGCCGTCATCCATGCCCGCCATCGCGCGAAGGTGCCACGTGGGCTTGCTGTCTAGTTTGAATCTGCGGTGATAAGCATCGAGGTAGGTCTGCTCCTCGTCGGTGTACTGGCCCCCCAGCACGTCGTGGTTCTTGCCGAGCACGGCTTTGACTGTGTCCTCGTCGGGTGTGGCCAGTTCGTCGTCGTCAACGCAATAGGCCGTCGGGTAACTCGTCATCATCATAAAGTCGAGGTCGAGCGGAGCAGAGAAGAAGACGCCGAGCGCCTCCAGCCGCGCGATCCAGCCTTGGTCGTCGACAATGATCCCCTCTTCGGAGTCCCATTTGGGGATGCCGTCGATCTCCCCCTGCGTTAGGTCGTTACCAACGATGTCGGCGTAGGTCAACAGCTGCTTGGCGGCGTACCTGATGCGGCCCCATCCGCCCTGATGGCGCGCGACATCGAGATCCAGCAGCGTGACATGGGGGATGCCGAGCCCGTTTAGGAGCCGCCAGAGGTGATTGACGTGTCTGCCTCCGAGCGGCACGACAGAGATGGACGCGTCATCACTGAGGATGCCTCGGGCTTCTAGCAGGCGGGGCAGAACGATCTGTTCGCTGTCCCCTTCGCCTAGGACCACAAGACGAGAGAAGTACAGCTCCGGGAAGGCCTGGACACCTTCGCGGACAAACTTCTGTGCAGACTCGTCGTCCGGGAGTTCGATGCCCTTGACGACTGTGATCCGCTCCACGTTCAGGCGGAGGTGTCGGACAGACTCGGGCACGACCCGCCGCAGCAGCGAGGGTGAGTGCGTTGCCACTAGGGCCTGGCTGTCCGGTCCTTCGGCAAATGCCGTTAGCGTTCTGACGACGCGCCCCAAGTAGTGGGGCGAGAGACTGTTCTCGGGCTCCTCGATGGCGATGAGTGTGAAGACCGCGGGTCTTAACTTGTCGATGTCGAACGCTGCTGCCAGCTCACCGCTCAGGACCTTGCTGCCAATACTATGCATAGCAAGCACGAGTGAAACGTAGAGGAGGGACTGCTGACCATCACTGAGCCTGGCGAAGTCAACAATCGACTCACCGTGGCCCGGCGTGAACCCGACGCTCAGGTGGCGAAGAAGGCCCTCGATCTCGTTTTGACTGAACGAGACCGATGGATTGGCGTAGTAGCCCCCTTTGTGCAGACCGCTCCAATGCTCGGTCAGCGAGGCGGCAATCCCGCTGACGGCCGCGTTGTCCGTGAGTTCATTGCTGATTTGTTCAGTCAGGGTACCGATCTCCTCGCGCTCGGCACTCCAGTCCGCAGACCTCAGCGCACGCCCGAGCAATGCATTTGCAGAGTAGGCGATGTGATCTGCAGGGTCGCGGCGCGCGGGAAGGTAATGGACTTGTATGGCACCCCTATCCTGCTTCGACACACGACTTTCCTCGACAGGGGTCCCGTCCGCGTCTTCGCTGATGACGTAGGTGAAGCTCTCTTCAATGTCATCGTCCTGATCGATTGTTGCCTTGAGCCGGAAGCGGACCTGGGCGGGCCCATTTTCCGCAACTAGTTGCATGTGAGCGAAGTTGCCGGGGACGGCCGGGAGGTCGGCCCCGTCTGCGTTGTCCTGGTCCAGTTCGGGAAACTCGAAATCCGCTTCGATCCACAGATCCCGTTCGTCCGGCGCGTTCTCCGGAGCCTCATCAGACGGGACGTGGAAGTCCGATCGCCTAATTCGCCGCTGCGCCGGATCGAGGCTGAACATACGGGCAAGCGCTTGGAGCACCGCCGTCTTTCCCGCACCGTTGGGGCCGAGCAAGAAGGTCATGTCATCCAGCTCGATGCTGGTTGGTCCAAGACCGAATGATCGGAAGTTTGACAACCGGAGTCGAACGAGCTTCATGACACCTCACAGGAAAAAGTCGCACAGCGAAGAGTTGGTTTTTGCTATGGAAGTATCCCATTGTCAACAACCGCAACGCAACCGCGAGCGGATGCTGGGCGCTTGGAGGTCGATGCCAGTTAGCGCTGCAAACCAGTCGTTGCTTTCTCAACGGCGGCTGGCAGCAGTGGATCGATAGTCCGTGTTCTTCAGGCAGAAAAGCTACCGTACACGCCCCCTGATTACTGAACGGCAGGTATGTGATGCGTTGCTGCCATATTTCACGCGATCAGGTAAGGGCAACAAAGGCCGAACTGGCGCCCCCGGCAAACATACGCCAAGGTCTGCTGCACTCGGCGCAGCCGACCTTCGCAAACGAACCACAGGGGGTACCTCTTGAGCGGTAGGGCGCTGTCCGACGCCGTGCGAGCCGAACCCCGAAGCGTTTGCTAACCAAAATGCGCCCTTAACGGTCACATTTCGGCGACGCAGGAACCGTCTGGCTTCCTAC
>CAZPSQ010000377.1:0-4875 GCA_964588755.1 uncultured Prosthecobacter sp.
GCAAGGAGAAGGAGGGTTTGCAGGCCGCCGAGGGCGACGCGGGAGCCAGTTCGCTGCGTCTGGTGGAGGTGTCCTTGAACGCGGAAGCGACGGGCAGCACCGAGGCTGCGACAGAGCCGCTGCGGGTGCTGCTGCCTGGCGGGGCGGTGGTCGAGGTGGCCGGAGGCGCGCAGGTGCCCTTGGCCGTGCAGCTCATCAACTCTCTATGCGGAGGTGTGCCATGCTGAGCTTCACCGGCAGTTTGAAGGTGTTCGTGGCGCTTGAGCCCGTGGACATGCGCAAGGGCTTTGAGGGCCTGCACGCGGCCGTCAGCGAGAAGCTCAAGGCCGACGTGCGCGGCGGGGCGATCTTCGCCTTCACCAACAAGCGGCGCACGCGGCTCAAGGTGCTCTACTGGGACAAGACCGGGCTGTGGCTTTTGACCAAGCGTCTGGAGAAGGGCACTTTTAGCTGGCCGCGCAGCGTGGAGCCGGGGGCTGTGCGCATGAGCCTGGCCCCGGAGGCCTTCGCGCTTTTGACCGACGGCATCGACATGCACGAGGCGAAGATGCGCCCATGGTATGAGCGTGAGTGATGAGATGATAGATCACCGTGATGCGTGCGCGTTTAAAGGCGCATGACGACGGTGCAGCCTGTGACTTCCAGCCAGGAAGGCGCGTCGGCCCAGGAGGAGATCGCAAGGCGTGATGCCATCATCGCGCACCTGGAGCAGGAGAACAGGCTCCTGCGCGAGAAGATCGACCTGCTGGTGCGGCGCATCTTTGGGCGCGGCAGCGAGCAGCTCGATGACAACCAGCTCATGCTGCTGTTGCAGGGAGGGGATGACGGGGCAAAAAAAGACCCGGCCTCCAGCGCAAGCCCCGGCGCCTTGGAGGCTGAGATCACCAGTCGCGGCAAACAGCCCAAAACCAGCCTGCCGCGCAAGGAGCGCGAGGCACGGGTGCCGGAGCACCTGCCCGCCGTGGACGAGGTCATCGAGCCGCAGGAAGTTATCGCCACCCCTGGGGCCTGGCGGCACATCGGCGAGGAGGTCACCGAGCAGCTGGACTACCAGCCCGCACAGTTCCTGCGCCGCCGCCTCATCCGCCGGAAGTATGTGCGGCGCGACGAGCCGCACCAGCCTCCGGTCATCGCTCCGCTCAACACCTTGCAGGAGCGCAGCATCGCCGCCCCCGGGCTGCTGGCGCAGATCATCGTGGCAAAGTATTGCGACCACCTGCCGCTCTACCGGCAGGAGCAGATCTGTGCCACACGGCACGGCATCAGCATCCCGCGCCAGAGCATGGCCCGCTGGCTGGGGCTGGCCGCCGACTGGCTGAGGCCCGTGTATGAGGCCATCCACAGCGGCGTGATGGCGGGCGGTTACGTGCAGGTGGACGAAACGCCGGTGGAGTATCTGAGCCCGGGCAACGGTCAGACGAAACAAGGTTATCTATGGGCCTGCAAGCGGCCCGGGGCGGACGTGAGCTTCACCTGGGCCACCAGCCGTGCCGCACAGTGCCTGGAGCGCATCATCCCTGCGGACTTCACCGGCACGGTGCAGTGCGACGGCTACCAGGCCTATCCGTCCTTTGCCAGACGCAGCGAGGGGCGCGTCACCCTGGCGGCGTGCTGGGCGCATGCGCGGCGCAAGTTCCATGAGGCCATCCAAGGAGCCCCGCAGCATGCCGGGTGGGTGCTTTTGCAGATCCAGCACCTTTACCGCGTCGAAAAGCAGCTGCGCCAAGCCAGGGCCGGACCAAGGCAAAGGCAGGCCCGAAGATCTGCCGAGAGCCGCATGGTCGTGGAGCGCCTCCACCGCGCCCTCACACGCCTGAAGCGTGGCCGCAGACACCTGCCCAAAAGCGCGATGGGCCGTGCCATCGACTACACGCTGACGCTGTGGCCCATGCTCACCGTTTATCTCGAGGACGGCCGCATCGAGATCGACAACAACCCGGTGGAGCGGGCGATCCGTCCCACGGCGGTGGGCAAGAAGAACTGGCTGTTCATCGGCGAGGCGGAGGCAGGCCAGCGCAGCGCGGTGCTGTTCACGATTATTGAGGCCTGCCGCAGCCGGGGCATTGATCCGCAAACCTACCTGCGTGACGTCCTCACCCGCCTGCCATCTATGACCATGCGGCAGATCAAGGACGTGACACCGGCGGCGTGGAGCAAGGCTCAAGGACCTGCGGCTCAGCGCCGGGCAGCGTGAGGGTCCAAGCTCAAACTCAACCGCCAATCGAAGGTGCTTGGCGTGACGCTAACGGATGCTCGTTCTCATCCGTATCTAGAATGCGGTCCCCGTCGAGGTCCAGCGGATTGAAAAGGGCATGCCTCATGAGGTATTCTTGCAGGTTGGGAATGCCATCGCCATGCAAAACATTGCAGGCCGCATCACATTCGCTTCTTGAGCCGCAACCACAGCAGACCACCTGTTGCAACGATCAACCCGACGATGATGCGCCACGGCGCTGATGGTGTCGGTTCTCCGCTGGGTGATGTAGAAGAGGGCTTTATTTCGGATGTTTTCTTTGACGTAGGTGGCGGCTCAATTGATGGTGTGAGCCTCGGCTTTGTGTCAGGTGCATCATTTCTGGTTGGTTGGAAGACGGCTGCGTGTTGTAGTTGCGCTTCGATTGTTCCAGTTAGATAAGGACGGACTCTGATTAAGTTACGGAGTTTCTCAACATCATCGGGAGTTCCGCGTCTGATCAGCAGTTCCGCCACGGCACCTGCAACGCCAGAATCCATCTTCATCGTTCGAGTTTGAAGGATATTGCGGGCATACTGCAGGTAAGGATTCAGGTCTTTCACTACCAAAGGTGCGTGGACCAAAACTCCCACTTCAAATCCGGAGTTCGGATTCTTGGTAGCTATGTCTAGCAATACCGGAGTGACAGCATCACCACGCTTCTTCAAATCCTCCAATGCCGCAACATCCCATGGTGGATAGGCCGAGTAGTCAATCGGACGCCGTGGCGGATAGAGCTGCATGATCAATAGACTTCCCATCAGTTGTGCGTAGGCCATCCGCAAAAGTGGATCGTCGATTTTCAGCTTTGAAAGCTGTTCTGCCGTGATGTTTTTTAACGGTGTGATGTCTTGCAGGCTGGCTTCCACTTCAGTGGCCAGTCCTTGAGGCGGAATCTGAGCAAATGTTTGCAGTGTGCAAAACAGAAAAAAGTATCTAGCGCAGCGGCACATAAAAATTCCCATTTGCTTTGATGGTTGTCGGATCATCTTCATTGAAGCGTTTCGAGTCGTTTGGGGACTTCTTCCAGGGTTGACTTATGATAAACATCAGGCGGGTGATGCTTTCCGTCAGATCGGGAAGGCCAAATGCATGACCAACTTCGTGTGCCGTTGTTCCCAATCTCTCTCGTCCAATAGTGTTGATCGAAACAATGACTGGTTCTTCTCCCAAGTATCCCCAGCCTAATACATTTTGAAAACTTGGGGATTCAAGACTTGCGTTCACAAAGCCGACTCTGATTTGCTTGGCTGGGACTGAATATGTCTTGAGGATACCCATGAATGAGCCGCCTTCAGAAAAACTCAGGTGATCCGCCTTTTCCCATAGGGCCGGGTCGCTGGCTGGGCCGCGGGGGGCGAGCCATGCTGCCGGGATTTGCACCCCATTCAAAGCAGCAAACTTTACTTTGATCCCTATCTGCCGATATATTTCCCGCATTTTGTGGGCCTGGATATATATCGCTTCTCGAATGTCATTGGGAACGTCTCCTGCCACTGATCCATAGATCAAATTCACCGTGATTTCCCCTACGGCCTTCTGTGCGGTGAACTCCGCTTGTGCGTTGTGCAGTTCGGGAAATGTGACGATGATCGTTGATTCAAAGTCGGCAAGCAAAGTCTGATCGTCGGTGCCATCATCGGTTCCTTTGCCATTATAGCTTTTGTCGTCTTCGCCATCACTGACGAGAAGAATTGGAGTGCTGACCATCGAACCTCCCTCTGCTTTCATTTCGACCTCATAATCGCCATCAGTGGTCTTGCTGACGAATTGACCGCCAATGACGGCGCCATGCAAATCAGTGGCCTTGATCCTAGCCTTGGTGAGGTTTGGGACATTGCCTGCAATCTTGATGCGAAACCTGTCACGGTCGTTGTCCGCAGCCTGATTGTCAAAGCCGCCGTTTGCGAATGAATCAAGCCAACGGCAAAACCGGATTCCCCCATTGTGAGAGTATTCGTGTTGTTCTATCTCCACCGCCACAAGGCGCACGTCCACAAACCCAGTTTTTCCCTTTCCTATCTCGGCTGCACCCGCAGTTCCGGGGTCCACGATCACTGTGTCACCCCGTCGGTAGCAATACGGAGCGAGGTTCGTGGACCACGTGCTCGCCGCTCCTTTCACCTGGATTGTTCCTATGGTGGAGGGGTTCCCAGGAGCTGACTGGTTCGGCTGTGCAGAGCCATCATTTTTATAAACCAGCGCCAGGATAGTCATTTCTGGCTGCTCTCCGGAGGGAAGTTTGTCCACCTGCAGTCCCACTGCGTGACGGTACTGTCCCTCGGACTCATATTTGTCAGGCGATTCTGGAGCGCTTGCGGAATAGATGCGCGAGAAATAGGCAGGAACTATCTCAGGGGAGGAATAGGTATAAACTCCTAGCGTCTCCGCTGTATAGCGGGAAACTACCCCCGTCGTTTCGTCATGGTCGCTATCATACACTTTGACGGGTTCATCCCCCCGCTTCAAATAGCCGAGGAATGATTTGGTGGTTTTGGTTTGATATGTTACCTCTCCATATTGGGCCTGCATGCTTTTGTAGGTCTTCCGCAGCGTGGGTGCCTGATTGGAACCAGAGTTTTCCCCAGTGCCGCTGCCTCCAAAGGCACCGCCTCCAAAAGGCGTGCCAAACACCAGCCCCG
>CAZPSQ010000378.1:0-4869 GCA_964588755.1 uncultured Prosthecobacter sp.
GAAAAATACATGGTACCCAGTTCGGGATTTTCAGTACTAGACCGCAAGTTTTTTTGGCTATGTGCAATCTAAGGTTGGAATCCTGAATCTACGCCAAACGTGATAACTCTCCGTTTTGTGCAAAACATGGTTGAAAGTTTCCGTCAGTCTGGTATTCTGTTTTGTGCAAAACTTGGTTGGAGAACCACATGGCAGAACTGGCAGGCTCGGGCGCATCACTGGCGGATTTCATCTGGAAAAACGCTGAAGACCTTTGGGGTGATTTCAAGCACACGGATTTCGGCAAGATCATTTTGCCGTTCACGCTGCTTCGCCGTTTGGAATGCGTACTGGAGCCGACCCGCGAAGGTGTCCGCGAAACCCATGCTGCTTTCAAGGATGCCGGGATCGATCTTGACCTAGTGCTCCGGCAGGCAACCCGCTACCCGTTCTACAACACCTCTGAATACGCCTTGGGCAACCTGGGAAGCACGAAGACTCGCCAGAACCTCCAAGACTACATCGCCCACTTCTCGGACAACGCCCGGATCATCTTCGAGCAGTTCGACTTCTCCAACACCATCCTTCGGCTGGATAAGGCTGGCGTCCTCTTCAAGATTTGCAAGAATTTCGCCGGAATTGATCTGCACCCGGAAGCGGTGCCGGATCGCGTGATGAGCAACCTCTACGAGCACCTGATCCGCCGCTTTGGTGCCGAGGTCAACGAAGGGGCCGAGGACTTCATGACACCCCGCGACGTGGTGCATCTGGCCACGGCCCTGTTGCTTGATCCTGACGATGCCCTCTTCGAGTCCAATCCGGGCCTGATTCGCACCTTGTACGACCCGACCTGTGGCACGGGCGGCTTTCTGACCGACGCCATGAACCATGTTGCCGAGTACGGCAACCGTTTCAAGGTGCCGCCTGTTCTTGTTCCACACGGACAGGAGCTTGAGCCGGAAACCCATGCCGTCTGCCTGACCAGCATGTTGCTTCGCACCTTGGAATCCGATCCAGGCCGCGACCTGTCGAAGAACATCCGGCTGGGCAGCACACTCTCCAATGACCAGTTTGCCAACGAGCGTTTCCATTACTGCCTCTCGAATCCGCCCTTCGGCAAGAAGTGGGAAAAGGATTCGGATGCCGTAAATACCGAGCACAAGGAAAAGAAGTACGACGGTCGCTTTGGCCCTGGCCTACCTCGCATCAACGACGGCTCCATGCTGTTCCTGCTGCATCTGGCCAGCAAGCTGGAGTTGCCTGAGAACGGTGGTGGTCGCGCCGCTATCGTGCTGTCTGGGTCGCCGTTGTTCAACGGCGGGGCTTCGTCGGGGGAGTCCGAGATTCGCCGTTGGCTGCTGGAAAACGATCTGGTGGAAGCCATTGTGGCGCTGCCCACGGAAATCTTCTTCCGCACCGGCATCGGCACGTACCTCTGGATTCTGTCCAACAAGAAGGATGGCCGCAGGGAAAAGCGTGTCCAACTGATCAATGCCACCGGCTTCTGGTCGTCGATCAAGAACGAGGGCAACAAGCGCCGCATCGTGGATGATGACCAGCGCCGCCAGATCGTCGACATCTATGCCGCCGCCGAGAACAGCGAAGTTTCGCGGATGATCGATTACCGCACCTTCGGCTATCGCCGCATCAAGGTCTTGCGCCCGCTGCGCATGTCGTTGGTGATGGACGACAAAGGTCTTGCCAAGCTCCAGGAAGAGAAGGCATGGCAGAAGTTGTCGCCTGAACATCAACAAGTCTGGCTGAACGCATTGCAGCCGCACATGGGCGCTACTCACCTGTTTGGCTGGGCAGAAACCTTTGCCGATGAGACCGTGCGTGCCTCGCTGGCCGCTGGCAAGGTCATCAAGGCAGGCAAGACCTTCGTCAAAGCCTTGGTCAATGCGTTTGGTCAGCGCGATCCGCAGGGGGAACCGGTGCTGGATACCGATGGCGCAGTTGTCTCCGATCCGGAGCTGACCGACTACGAGAATGTGCCGCTAACAGAAGACATCCGCGACTACCTGGCCCGCGAAGTGCTGCCGCATCTGCCGGATGCCTACATTGACGAGTCCTTCCGCGACGATAAGGACAAGGGAATAGGCCGTGTCGGTTACGAAATCAACTTCAATCGCTTCTTCTACCAGTACGTGCCGCCGCGCAAGCTGCATGACATCGATGCAGAACTGAAGCAGGTTGAATCGGAAATCGCTGCACTTCTCGCTGAGGTGGCGACGGAATGAGTATCGTGGCGACCATGATCCGCCCGGATGGCGAGGTCGATTCAATTTCGCTGCTTGAAGAAGAGGCCGCACGTTTGCGCCAGCTTCAGGAGCTTGTCGGCGGCTACATCGAAACGGTTTCCCTGCCCGGTGAGCGTTGCATGGTCATCAACGAAAATGGCAAGGATGGCCCGCACATGATCAACAACACCGCAACCGCCATTGCCCACGAGGCACAAGCCATCATGTCCAGCGATTACATCGCCGGGGTTGCTGTCATTCTTCCTGTTGAGGTGCTGGAATGAGCCTACAGACAAGCTCCCCTGACCCTCTCCTGTCAGAAATTCGTGGCTTGATCGAGGACGCTCGGCGGCAAGTCGCCCAGATCGCCAACAGCGCCTTGACGCTTACCTACTGGAAGATCGGCAAGCGAATTGGAGTTGAAATTCTTGGCGGTGAGCGTGCTGCCTACGGTGGCCAGATTGTCGTATCGCTGGCACGACAATTGGAGAAGGACTACGGCAACGGTTTTGGAGAAAAGAATCTCCGCCGAATGATCCAGTTCGCCGAGGTGTTCCCCGATGAGGGGATTGTCGCATCGCTGATACGAGAATTGACCTGGACGCACTTCATTGCCCTGCTGCCGCTGAAAGACCCGCTCGCCCGCGAGTTCTACGCTGAAATGTGCCGCGTGGAGCGCTGGAGCGTTCGCACCCTGCGACAGAAGATCAACGGCATGCTTTTCGAGCGCACAGCCCTGTCGAAAAACAGCGAGGAAGTTGTCCGTCAGGAATTGGCCACCTTGCGGGACGGGCAGATGACGCCGGATATGGTGTTCCGTGATCCGTATTTGCTCGATTTCCTTGGCCTCTCCGGTGCCTACAGCGAAAAAGACCTGGAAGCGGCAATCTTGCGCGAAATGGAGTCCTTCCTGCTCGAAATGGGCAATGGCTTCTGTTTCGTTGAGCGGCAAAAGCGCATGAGCGTCGGCGGCGATGATTTTTACCTCGACCTCCTGTTCTATCACCGCCATCTGCGCCGCCTGGTGGCCATTGAACTGAAGCTGGAAAAATTCCAGCCCAGCCACAAGGGCCAGATGGAGCTTTATCTGCGCTGGCTGGACAAGCACGAACGCGCTGTCGGCGAGGAACCGCCGATTGGTCTCATTCTTTGTGCGAGCGCTGACGCCGAACAGGTTGAACTCCTGCAATTGGATGAAGCATCCATTCGAGTTGCGGAATACTTGGTCGAATTGCCACCTGTTGCAGTGCTGCGTGAGCGCCTGCATCGTGCCATCGAGCACGCTCGGGAACGTACTGCGCTTGGTGCGCCAGAGGGAGAAGAACAGTGAGCCACTACAAGCCCTACCCGGCCTATCGGGACTCCGACGTGGAATGGATTGGTCAGGTGCCGGAGCATTGGAAAATAGCCCGAATCAAGCGGCATGCAACACTGCGTACTGAGCGCCGAAGCGATATCCCTTCTGATGCAACCTACGTTGGCTTGGAAGATGTTGAAAGCGCATCAGGCCAGTACAAGCCAACCAGCGGCAATTCCCGGCAAACAGTGGATTCAACTGTAGGCATTTTCTATAAGGATGATGTCCTGTACGGCAAGCTGCGACCCTATCTGCGCAAATCCATTGTGGTCGGGATGAATGGTGCCTGCTCCACTGAGTTTTTGGTTCTCAAAGCGCACCAAACGCACCCTCGCTGGCTTAACCAATGGTTGCTCACCCCAGACGTAACACAGCAAATTGAGGCCGGATGCGATGGTGCAAAGATGCCTCGGGCCGATTGGGAGCATGTCGGCTCAATTGAAATGCCATCGCCTGGTGAGGCTGAACAGGTACGTATTCTTTCTGTGCTTGATCACGAAACCACCCGCATCGACGCCCTGATCGCCAAGAAGACCCGCTTCATCGAATTGCTGAAGGAAAAACGCCAGGCGCTCATTACGCATGCTGTCACGAAGGGGCTAGATACCAATGTGCCTATGCGGGAGACCGGGGTGGATTGGATTGGGGAGGTGCCGGAACATTGGAATGTCGTCCAGGTGCGCCATGTTGCAACTCTTGGTTCGGGCCATACCCCCAGCAGGTCTCGCCCGGACTGGTGGGAGGATTGCTGTATTCCTTGGTTCACGCTTGCAGATATTTGGCAGGTACGCCGTGAAGGCAGGCGCTTTGTAACCGAAACGGCAGAGAAAGTCAGCGAACTCGGCATCGCCAATTCGTCGGCAGTAGTGCATCCCGCAGGGTCGGTAATACTGTCACGCACCGCGTCAGTTGGTTTCCCTGCAATCATGGGTTGTGACATGGCAACTTCACAGGATTTTGCTGTCTGGCGCTGCGGCTCACGGGTTGTAAACGAATACCTGTACCTCGTTCTCCTTGGGATGAAACAAGAATTGTCGCGATTGATGATTGGATCAACCCATAAGACTATTTACATGCCAGATATTGAGGCATTTAGGATGCCCCTGCCTCCGGTTGAGCAACAGAAAGAGATCATCAAATATGTCGGAAGCGAAACCCAGCGGATTGACACGGTGATCGCCAAAACCCAGCGCAGCATCGATCTCCTGAAAGAACGCCGCGCTGCCTTCATAACCGCCGCCGTCACCGGCCAAATCGACCTCCGGGAGTCCGCATGAGCGACACCGCACACCA
>CAZPSQ010000379.1:0-4849 GCA_964588755.1 uncultured Prosthecobacter sp.
ATTCCTTCGGTCGCGAATGCTATTCCCCTCCAATTTCGCTTTCCAGAACTCGGGGCTCGTGGAAGGGAGTTTCGAGTAACGACACGCCATGTGCTGGTGCCAGAAGCAGCCGTGGATGAACACGGCCACGCGCCGCGCCGGCAGGACGACATCCGGAACCCCCGGCAGGTCCCGGCGGTGGAGCCTGAAACGGAAGCCGGCCGCAAAGAGGGCCTTCCTGACCACCATTTCTGGCTTGGTGTCCTTCCCCCGGACGCCGGACATCATCCGGCTCCGGGTTTCCGGGGCGACAACGTCAGTCAAGGTGCACCTCAGCGTATCTCGGGGATCCCCGTTGCCGCTTCCGAGTAGGTAGCCCCCAGGACTGCCTCGCGGCATTCCGCCCTCTTGGCCCACTCGGAAACCATCCTGCCGGCGGCTGTCCGGTGCAGGACGCCGTTGACCTCAAGCGCCCACACCCGCAATTGCGTCAGCAATTCCGGCGAAACACACTGCCTCTCCCACACTCGGTCGAGAACGAACCTCTCCCCGAACCGGTTTGCGACCAGCGACACCGTGTAGGCCGTAACGTTGGCCTGAAAGGCCTGTAACAGGGGACGGACGAGTCTCTGCGCCGCCTTGAACAGGATGGCCGCCGCAACCATCTGTTTGTAGGAGGCCACGTTCGGCGCGGGCGGCAGCGGGTCCCCCTCGGGGACGGTCATGCCCGCCATGAACCTCTCGAAGCATTTCTGCGCGCCGAGGCTCACCACGTCGGGCTGGACGGACCACGCGCAGACGTATTTCGCGAGATCCGTCTTCGTGATTTTCCGGGCTGTTGGTATGGCTTCCTTCAAACCCCTAAGTCTCGCCGGCGTCGTGCCCTCGCGGGTTAGCATCGTGTTGTAACTGCCCGCCGAGCGTTCGTAGAACCAGCGCCCGGTCCCGTCCGGGCAGTAGACCGTCAGGGATAGCCGCTCGACGTCGACGTGGAAGGGCTTGTTGGCCGACAGATCCGACTGCCTGACCGCGTTCTGGCTGTTGGCGAAACGGGATATGTCCGACACGAGCGCCTCCTCCCGGGCCTCGTCCCTCACCTTCATCACGATAACCTTCGCTGGCACCCGGACCCGCCCGAGATCGGTCTCCGGGAACTTCCTCTTGGTGAAGAACAGCGAGGCTGTGGTCTGCCCGCCGTTCACGATCTGCATGCCCTTGAGCCACGCGATGCCCGGCGACCCGTCTGCGGCGGTGTCCAGCCGCATCTCGTCCGCCACCAAAACGATGCCGTTGTTGTAGGCCATGAAGCGGCCGGGCGCTGTCCGCAGCGTGTTCTGGATGCCCGCGTTCACGCCCTTGCCCCTCACACTCAGGAACGAGCGCACGTTGGCTTCCAGCAGCCGCGCCCCAAACCGCTCGTAGAGGAACCTGAGGGCCTCGCCCGGCACCGCCGTCAGGGCGTAGTCGTACTCCTCTGTGTCGCCCGGTACGAAGACGCACGGGAGCGGCGAGCCGCAGACCTCGGCGAAATTGACCACCAGTTCGTCGCGCGGCTTGCCCTCGGACCAGTGCCGGTGCAGGCGCTCGATGTCCATGACTTCGAGACGCACGGTCTTGCCGCCTATCTCCCTCGTCCTGAAATTCCTCGCCCTAGCGACGCGGTCGGTCAGGACGAACACGCGCACCTGTTCGAGTCCGTTGTAGATCTCCCTGATCGTCAGGGCGAGGGAGTGCACGTCGCTGAACGGATCCAGTCTCGCGGCCATCCTCCCCTCGGCGCAGAGGCCGAGGAACCTCAGGCACTGCTCCACCGCCCTCTTGGTTTCGGCGTCGGGCACGTGCGTCGGCACGTCAACGCCCTCGTAGAGACTGACGAACATGTCCAGCTGATCCGCGTCGTCCGACATCGCGTAGCCGCTAAGCCTCAGTTGGGCGTTCCCGACCACTCCCTGGTAATGGCACGCGACCGGTTCGAACGTCATCCCTATTTCCGCCATATGCTGTGTCACCACCTCGAAAAAGACGAGTTCGGCGAACGGCGAGCCGTCGTTAACCTGAGCCCTCACCTCTGCCTGCGTCTCCCTCAGGAAATCCCCCAGTTCCATACTCATAGCGCTCCCAGTTTTCTCAACGCGCCGGCCACGCCGTCGTCAACTCCCGGTGCCCGATCGAGATCAATTTCGTAAATTGCTCTTCTAATGCCACCCGGAACGCTCCCGGGAGTGAGCCGGGGGAATCCGTCTCCGACTTCCACGACCCGCATCCCCTCGGACGCGAAGCGCCGCGGATAGCGGTCCGCGTGAGCCTCCGCGTATCCGGCGGCCAACAGCCTAGCGGCGAGAACGCTCACAGCCGCCGCGTCATCCGCCAGCTTCTCCCTCACGGACGCGGTCAGTTCGGAAAGATTCGTTCCCGACTCCCGCTGCGAGAGTCTCGCCCCGGCCACGAAAAGCGGTTTGCGAACGGAGTCGTCCAGCTGTTCCAGCGAGCCTATCTTCGCCGGGAACCCTTGAGGCGACAACGTCGCCTTCACCTCCACCGCCCCCGTCCCCAGTTCAAAGTCCTGCACGCCGTTCAACGGACCCACCCACGAGTCCAGCGACACCTTCGCCGGAACCCCTGCGTCCAGCATCGCTCCAAGGAACAGCAGCTCCCCGACCAACCCGAGCTCCGCCTCCGGCGAAAGCGCCTGGGCTCCCTTGCGCATGAACTCCTGCCATGACCGCACCCGTGAGAGAAGCGCCCGGAGAATCCTCTCCTGACCCTCGGCCGCGACGGCGTCGAGCGCCCCCGCGACGTCGCAGACCATCTCTGCGAACAGCTCGACGCTCCCGGACTCCTTCCTCGTCAGTGCCAGCCACGTCTTTCCGTCGCCGTGCGGATCCGCCCGGGACACCTCGAACCCGCGGCCCTCCGGCAGCTTCTCCGCGGCCGGAACCCGCGCCGACGAAAACCCCGCGAGCAAGGCCTCCTCGTTGCCGGGGAAACGCCTCGCCGCCATGAGCACGCAGGGTCCGGCAGCGGCCACCGCGATGCTTCTCCATCCGCCGCCCCAGAAGCCCCCCGAAAGGGCCTCCCAAGCAAGCGCGAACTCGTCAATCGGCCGGGCCATACTCCGTCTCCCACAACAGGTGATCCACACGGTACTCGACCTTCACGCCTGTCACACTCGACGGGAAGCTTATGGCAAAGGCGATGATAGGGTCTTTCCAATATTCACAGACGTCCTCACCTGCGCCCTCCGGCGCCAAGGGATAAAGAAGCAGGACACCGCGCTCGGGGGCCGGCGCGACCCCGGGGCAGCCGAATCCCCTTACGTCCCTTATCTTGAGGCCGCTCGGCCGTTTCGGGGGCGTCACCCTGTTTCTTGCTGGGTCCGGCCTCCACTCCGCCAACGTCATTTCCAAGGCCTGGGCCCACTCGGTCCGCCCCATGTCTATGGCCTCGTCCGCGGGGTCGGTCAATACGCCGATGGAATACGTTCCCTCCACGCCCCTGTCCCCGCGCCAAGGCAACGTCTCCAGCTCAAGTCCGCAGGGGAACTTGTAGGGTTTGCTTCCCTGCCCCTCGGCGAGAAGGGCCACCGTCCACGAGGTGAGCTCCCCGACTTGGTTCATCTTCCTCAAGAAATCGTGGATCACAGCGCTGTTCGCGCGAAACGCCTTGGCCGGCGTCGAGTATCCGGCCAGAAAATCCAGCACGGCCTCCGAATCCACGTGCTCCCACAGGAATGATCTGCGCCATTCGTCCGGCGTCTCGTCCCGTTCCCTCACGGGCCCCTTCGTCGTCGGCGCCCCGATCGAAGAGATAAGCCTGTCCGTCGCCGCCAAGTTGGAGCGCAGCCGCGCCGCATCCTTGTGCATCGCCACCGTCTGGACGAGGCTCCCGCTGTACGAAAGGAAGAGCGGCTGGGCGCTCCTCATCTTCAACGGCGAGGTGACCGTCAGAACCGGATGCGATTGGACTTTGAGGCCGTAGTCCCTCGGCGCGGCCCCGCTCGCGGCCATCGCCTCGAACTCCTCGCGCAGTTCCTCCGACGCGTCCGCGATGTGGCCGAACCACTCGGTGAGGTCGGCGGTCGTGTAGAGGCGGCACAGGTCGAGGTATCCCGGCCGGTAGCCGAACCATCTGCCCATCTGCATTAGCGTGTCGTACATCTTCGACGTCCTGACGAAATAACTCACGCACAGCCCTTCCAGCGTGAGCCCACGCGCCAGCTTGTCGCCTCCGACGGCGATCACCTTGAGGCCTCTCGGCCTCTTTTCCGCGTAGTCGAGGGCGTCCTTGGCCGTTCCGTTGATCATCTTCACATCGATGTCCGATAGGACGTCCGGAAGAGCGGCGAGAATCTCCCCCCACAAAGGCATCGGAGCAGGGCCCTCGGGTTCGGGCATACTTTCGGCTATCGTGGCGCTCGTCGGCTCGAAATCGTTTCTCCACAGCGCCTCCAACTCCGCGACGACGGCCTCGTGGTCCATCCGTCTGGAAATCTTTTGTCTCATCCGCGTGACGATGGCGCTGACCTGCCTGTGAACCTCTTGCTGGACTAGGTTGAAACGCGTCACGTGAACAAGCATCGAGGAGTGCTGAGCTCCCTGACCTCTCAGCTCGCGCGCGGCGCAGGCCAACACAAAGGCCCCCACGGCCTCCCTGAGCGACGGGGGCGCCTGGTCCAGACCGGCTTGAAGCGGGACGTGCTCCTTGTTGTGCCTGGGCGGCATCCACCCGGCCATGCCCGTCCCGTCGACGTGGTCCGAGACGTCACGAGTCAGCGGCAGCCCGCCTGAACGCCCATCCGGTGTCCGCAGGCCGAACACCCGGGCGGGACCGACGTAGTTCGATGGTGCTGCGAGGTTGATGATGAACGACT
>CAZPSQ010000380.1:0-4820 GCA_964588755.1 uncultured Prosthecobacter sp.
GGGGCCGCTGCGCTCGCCGGATAATAGATGACAATCTTTTCGAGAACCAGTCTATTTCGGCCGTGGAACACTGCTGCACTATGCCTGCAATCTGATCTGGTCGAACTACCTGTTCGAGGATGACATCCAACTGGAGGGCGTTCTTGATTCTGAGGATGGGGTTTCCATCGTCATCACCCAGCCGTTTATCGAGGGGCGCTCGCCAACCACTGAGGAAGTGGCGGAGTGGTTTGGGGCCTTGGGCCATCGCAAAAATGGGCACAATCGCTGGAAACATCCCGACGAGGGAACGGATGTGGCCGACACTCACACTGGTAATTTCATTGTCATGTCCGACGGGCTGATGGTCCCCATCGACCTTCAGGTCCTTCACCCTGGCAACGCATACTTTGCCTCCTTAAATCCTCCCGGCGCACCATTCCCGGCTGCATGACTGGAAGGTTGATTTATGGCGGGGGGCGGCCACCTTGGGACATGCTGGACTTGGAAGACGAGCTTGATCAGTTGGAGAAAGAGTTTCCTGCAAAAGCTGACGAAGCTTTCGCAAAGGCACGCGCTCAGGCTCTTGCCGCAGGTTTGAGCGTGCTGGAGGCAGAGGATGGCTTTGTGGTGCGGGTCCACCCTGACGGCAGGAAGGAAAAAGTGAAGCAGATCGAGCCACCGATACAGGCGAGACGCGGCATGATTTTCCATTTGAATTCCTCGGTGCAGGAGGATGTGGCGGCCTATCGCGCCAAATGAGGATTTCCGCGTGAGCAAGTCGCAACCGCGTCTGCGCATGTTTGCCGGTCCTAATGGGTCTGGCAAAAGCTCATTGAAAGCATACCTGCCTCCTCGACTGCTGGGCGTCTATTTGAATGCCGACGACATCGAGCACAGTGTCAGGCTGCAAGGCTGGATCGATTTGGATGCGTTTGGCATCGTGGCATCAGAACAGGACATCAGACTGTTTTTTGCGCAGTCCAGGCTGGTGAAGAACCAAGGCATTGAGGAGTGTGTGGAGCGGCTGCGTTATGTGGATGGAAAGTTGGACTTCGGCGGCATATCCATGAACTCTTACTGGGCTTCGGTTCTGGTCGATTACCTTCGTCATCGGTTGCTGGAGCAAAAAATCAGCTTCACTTTCGAGACCGTGATGTCTCACGCCAGCAAGGTGGAGTTTTTGTTGGCGGCAAGGATCGCGGGTTATCGAACCTATCTGTACTATGTGGCGACCGAAGACCCTTCGATCAATGTCTCACGGGTGAAGAGTAGGGTGAGCCTGGGCGGCCATGACGTGCCACAAGACAAAATCGTGGAGCGTTATCATCGTTCCTTGCAACTGCTTGAGAAAGCCGTTGCGTACAGCAACCGGGCCTATGTTTTCGACAGTTCGAAAGAAGCCGAGGACCGACAGCATGCCTGGGTGGCGGAGATCACGGAGGGCGTGACGATCGAACTCAAAACGGACAAAATCCCGGGCTGGTTTCAGCGGGCTCTGCTCGACAAAGCGGCCCCGGTTGCGGCCTATGGACCAGCAAAATCTAACGAGTCCTGAAATCACTCCACAAACCGGAACTCCGGTGTGGCCCAGAGGGTCTGGATGAAGCGGGCCCAGACGTCCCGCATGTCCTCGGCGGTGGCGTTGCCAGAGTGGCTGGCCTCGATGAACTCCTGCACCTGCGCGGCTTCCTCCTGGGTGGGCTGGCGTTGCAGGGAGCGCTGGAAGGCGGCGCGGATGCGCGCGGGCGTGTCCGGGGCGGCCTCCAGCACGCGGCCGGCCGTGGCGCGCGCCTGCTCGATGACCTTGGGCGAGTTCATCAGAAACAGCGCCTGCGTGGCCACGGTGCTGGTGGTGCGCTGGGCGATGGGGCCGTTGATGTCGGCAAAGTCAAACACCTCAAACAGCGGGTGGCGCACATTGCGGAAGGCGGCGGTGTACACGCTGCGCCGCGTGTCCAGGAACTGGTAGCCGTATTCCAGGTTTTGAATCTTCTGGTCGTTGGCATCCACGGACTTGGCATCGCTGACCCCCGGGCCGCCAAAGCTGCGGTCCAGCGTGCCTGCGGCCGCCAGCATGGCGTCGCGGATGCACTCGGCGTCCAGCCGCTTGCGGTTCATGCGGCCGAGCAGGCGGTTCTCAGCGTCCTCATCATCATGGGTGACTTGGGAGGCCTGACGATAGGTGCGGGACATCACCATCTCCTTGACGAGGCGCTTGAGGTCCCAGCCGCCTTCCATGAACTTCACGGCCAGGTGGTCCAGCAGCTCCGGGTGGCTGGGCGCCTCGCCCGTGGAGCCGAAGTTGTCCGTGCTGCGCACAATGCCCGCGCCGAAGAGCCAGTGCCAGACGCGGTTGACCATCACCCGCGCGGTCAGCGGATGCTCGCGGGAGGTGATCCACTGCGCCAGCTCCAGGCGGCCGCTGCGGTCTGCCGGGATGACCGGCGCGCCCGGGCGCATGGCGGCCTGGATGAAGCCGCGCGGCACCGTGGCGCCCAGGTTGCGGATGCTGCCGCGGATGTGAATCCTGGCATCCTCCGGCGCGGGGTCGTCGGCCACAGACATGGCGTCGGGGCGCGGCGGCAGCTTCTTTTGCAGCAGCTTGAACTCCTTTTGCAGCGCGGCCAGCTGCCCCTGGAACTGCTGCATGTCGGTGGATTCCTCCGCAGCATCGGCGGTGATGGCCACGGCCTCCTCCGCCGGCAGGAACTGCACGGCGTCCACCGTCACATACCCTTCGGAGCCCGCGTTGGTCAGCAGCACAAAGCCCTGGCCGTTGCCCTCAAAACGGAAGGTGCCCAGGGAGGCAAACTGCAGGCCCTTCAGGTTTTCCGTGGCCATCTTCAGCGTCTTCAAGTCCTCGCCGTCCGCATGCAGGATGGTGGCGATGACACGCTCCGCCCGGCCGGGCCCTGCATTGTAGGCCACGCGCACCTCGTAGCGGCCGGTCTTCGGCAGCTTCGGGGCGAAGGAGATGGTCTTCTCCCCCTTGCCGGTGTTGAGGTCATGCACATAGCCTTCGCCAATGAAGGGGCCGTACAGTTTGGACGCCGTCCACATGCCCACCTTCTGCGCCGCGCTGTCATCCACCACGACGCCGGGCAGGTCGGCGGTGGTGATGGTCTTGCGCCTGCGCAGCGCGGCGCTGCCGGCGTCCCGCAGGTCGTCCTTCAGCGCGGCGATCTGGCCGGTCAGCGCGGCCAGCTGCTTTTCATGCGCCTGCATCTCCGCCTCCGCCCCGCCTTCCAGCGGCAGCGGCGTGTCGATCCAGTGGGCGACGTTGTCCGTGTAGTTCTTCAGCGTCTTGGTGCTGCGCAGGATGCCGGCCAGGGCGTAGTAGTCGCGCGCGGAGATGGGGTCAAACTTGTGGTCGTGGCAGCGGGCGCAGCCGATCGTCATGCCCAGGAAGGCGCGGCCCAGCGTGTCCAGCTGCTCATCCACAATGTCCATGCGCAGCAGGCCCTTGTCCTGCTCCTCATAGTTGGTCGGGCCCAGCGCCAGGAAGCCGGTGGCCGTGAGCTGGCGGCGGCGCTGCGCGGCCGTTTCATGCGGCATCAGGTCGCCCGCCACCTGCTCCGTGATCATGCGGTCCAGCGGCGTGTTGTCGCGGATCGACTCGATCACATAGTCGCGGAAGCGCCACGCGTCCTTGAAGGGCAGGGAACGCCCGCCGCCGGAGGACTCCGCAAAGCGCGTGATGTCCAGCCAGTGGGAGGCAAAGCGCTCCGCAAACGCGTCCGAGGCCAGCATGTCATCCACCAGCTTTTCATAGCTGCTGCCGTTGCCGCTGGAAGGCGGCAGGCCGGTGAGGTCAAAGGAAAGACGGCGCGCCAGCACACGGGCATCCGCCTCCGGCGCGGGTTTCAGGCCGTTCTCCTCCAGCTTGGCGAGGATGAAACGGTCGATGTCATTGACCGGCCATGCCTTGTCCCGCACGGCGGGCGGCGCGTGCGCCACCGGCGGCTGGAAGGACCAGAAACTCGCGTCCGCGCGGGCCTGCCTGCCCGCCTCGTCCGTGGCGGCGGCTTCACTGCGCGGGTCCGGCGCGCCGGACTCGATCCACAGCTTCAGGTCGGCCACCTCGCTCTCCTTCAGCTTCCGCTTGGGCGGCATCTTCAGGTCGCGGTCATGGTAAGTCACCGCGCGCCACAGGGGCGACTCTTCGATCTTCCCCGGCACCACGGCCGGGCCGGAATCACCGCCGCTCTGCCAGCCTGGGCGGGAGTCCAGGCGGAGGCCGCCCTTCTGTTTGTCCGGGCCGTGGCAGTCAATGCAATTGGCGATCAGCAGCGGGCGGATGCGCTGCTCAAAATGATCCGTGTCCACGGCCAGGGCCGAGGATGCGAGCGCCAGGGTGGTGGCAAGGGCTGAACGCATGCTGATTCAGGAGGCAACGCCTCCCCACGCGCCCCTCTTTCGGAATCGCGGGCGAATCTCGCTTTCCGCAGTACCGCTGGCCCATTGGCCTGCGGCGAACGTCCCCTGACCCACGCCACACCCTGGGCCATCGCGAAAGTCAGGAGACGCCCGCTGCAGCCGAATGCGGCAGCAGTACTTTCCGCTGGCGAATGCCTGGAGTACCGCTGGCCCATTGGCCTGTGGCGAACGTCCCCCCGCCCCCGCCACGCCCTGGGCCATCGCGAAAGTCAGGAGACGTCCGCTGCAGCCGAATGCGGCAGCAGTACTTTCCCAAGCCCTCGCCAGCGGGAGTCCGGAGTACCGCTGGCCCATTGGCCTGCGGCGAGCGTCCCCCAGCCCCCGCCATGCCCTGGGCCATCGCGAGAGTCAGGAGACGCCCGCTGCAGCCGAATGCGGCAGCAGTACTTTCCGCTGGCGAA
>CAZPSQ010000381.1:0-4801 GCA_964588755.1 uncultured Prosthecobacter sp.
CACATCTTTGCTAAAGATGCGTAGCCTTATCCGCTACCGAGGGTTCGAATCCCTCTCTCACCGCCACTTTGATTCAAATGCAAATTCGTGGCAGCCTTTCCGCTTTCCATGGGGCCATGTCGATTGCGTGAAACCACAAGACTTGTTGTCGATCCCCGCTGGGCAACAGTTTTCCAGCATGTGCGCAAGGTCAGAGCGGGGGCGGATTCAGCGGGATGTTTTCCGGGGCATCATTCATCATGACGCGAGCATGCCGCATGAGTTCAGTGTGCGGTCCGGGAAATGTCACTGAAGAGTGACTCGACGCCATCGACTCATCCGACCTCGCGAGCTGCTTCCAGAAAAGATCTTGTCATCGTGCAACGGACATTCTTCTTGTGGGCGATGGCGAGAATGAAGGGCGGCAGATCCGCCGTCAAAGGCCTGACAACCACTTTATTGCCAGCCATTTCTTCAAATCCCTCCTGTACCAAGGCGATGCCCCGGCCGGCTTTCACCGCCGCGATCATACTGGTGGAACTGTCATACTCCTCAATCACCTTCGGTCTTTGCGGTTGGCTTCTGAACACCTCTCTTAGCCAGGTGTGATATTCCGGATAGTCGCTCTTGGAGTAGGCAATGAGCTTTTGACCGGCCACCTGGCCAAGCTGAATTTGCGTTGATGAGGCGAGCGCATGGTCCTTGCTCAAGGCCACACACGCAGCGAACCGTGCGAGGTTTTCGACGTGCAGGGTCTTCGGCGGTTTGATCTTGGTGCCGATCACCAGGGCCACATGCAGGCGGTCCTTGCAGACTCCGTCCAGCATTTCCTCTGTCGTCGCGTCATGGAGGCGCACCGGCACTCCGGGCATTCGTTTTTCGAATCCTTTTAAGATAAGCGGCAGCATCTTTGCTGTCAGGGATGGGGCGAAGCCGACGTGTATTCCTCCGTTTCCTCCTCCATGTTTTGCTGTCAAACGGGCGACTGAGTGATCTGCTTGGCGCAGAATGGCGCGTGCTTCGGTCAGGAAATCTGCCCCGGCATCGGTCAGCTTGATGGAGCGCGTGCCATGGTGAAAGAGGGCCAGCCCCAGATATTCCTCCAAATCCCTGATCTGGCGGCTCAAAGGAGGCTGGGAAATCCGCAAACGGGCCGCAGCTCGCGTGATGTTTTCCTCCTCGGCGACCGCAACGAAATAACGCAAATGTCGGAATTCCATTTTGAATGGGAGCATACCTCAAAAGTATGAATGGCCTAGAAAAAAGGTATTTTTAAATAAAATCACCTGCTGTCACATCTCGACACGCTTTTTCGTTTCGTAGAAGCGATTCAATCCAGCCATCAATCAAATCCAACAAAACACATATGAGTTCCTTCAAATACAACCGTCTCGACAAGAACGATGTTGCCGTCCTCTTGGTGGACCACCAGACCGGCCTCACCAACTGCGTGAAGGACTTCAGCCCGGACGAATTCAAAAACAACGTCATCGCCCTTGCTGATGCCGCCAAATATTTCAAGCTGCCCACCATCCTGACCACCAGTTTCGAGGATGGCCCGAACGGACCACTCGTTCCCGAATTGAAGGAAATGTTCCCCGACGCGCCCTACATCGCCCGTCCTGGCAACATCAATGCGTGGGACAATCCCGACTTCGTCGCCGCCGTGAAGGCCACTGGGAAAAAGCAGCTGCTTATCGCCGGTGTCGTCACGGAGGTTTGTGTGGCGTTCCCGGCCTTGTCCGCGTTGGAGGAAGGCTACGAGGTCTTCGTCGTGACCGATGCTTCAGGCACCTGGAACTCGATCACCCGCGACGCGGCATGGTCCCGCATGGAGCAGGCGGGGGCGCAGCTCATGAGCTGGTTCGGCGTCGCGTGTGAACTGCACCGCGACTGGCGTAACGACATCGAGGGGCTCGCCACGCTGTTCTCCAACCATCTGCCTGCCTACCGCTGCCTCATTGGCAGCTACTACACCGCCAAGGCTGAAGGCGCGAAGGGCAAATAAGACAGCGAGCCCAGGCATGAACACGGCGGCAGGATGGTGAGTCGGATGAGGGGGATCAACTTCCTCGAATCGGGCCGCCATTCAGCCGCTGGATTCACCCACCCACACTCCATCGCCATGAGCATCAAAACTCCTGCGGCCATGAGCCCACCCGGAACCATCCTGATGCCTGGGATTTCGCAATGGCGATGGCCCGTCCAGGCTTAGGCAGTCGGAAAAGCCCGCCACACTTTCGCCGCTGCCACGGCCTCAAACCGTCCTGCCTCGCTGTGTTGGTCCCCGTTCCTGACAGCATGTCGCCCACATCTCCACTGGCAACATAGGGGTGGAAATCTTCTGACATGGGTTGTGGGCAAGGGCTGCCTCGTCATCGCCCTCTGGCATCCCCCAGCGGATGTCCACCACTTGCTTGATCACCGGGGTGAATCCCCTGGATTTTCGGGAGTTCATTGCCACCGGTGCTGATGACGAGGCCTGTGGACAATGGCTGGCGGAACATTCCAAAGTAACGGACAAAAAGGAAATCATCCGCTGGAACAACCAGATGCGCTGCCAGCTCATCCACGATCTGCCGGACTCTTGCCAGGAGTACTATGAGACTTACATTCCCGAGTTCTGCCCTCACCCGCACCGTATCCGTCTTTTCTTCGATATCTACGACGAAGAAGGAAGGCTTTGAGCTGGGGAATCTGCGGCTTCTCCTCCTGGTCGGTTGCCTCCTGCCGCTCGCGGCCTGCTCAACGCCGTCCAAACTGGTGCGGGCCAAGGATATTCCGGCGAGGGGGGACACCTCCTCCCGCTGTCTGGATGCCGTTGCCGCTGCGCCTGATTCCAAGGAGGGACGGATCGAGGCCAGGCGCTTCCTGCGCATCTGGCAGGAAAAGGGGCAGCCTCGGGATGCCCAGATCGGTGACTGGCGCGTCATCGCTGAAGGAGACTTCCAGCCTGGTTATTTTGAATCCCTGCTGCCTGCGGAAGATTTCAGGGTGGTGGGCTTCCGGCACAGGCATGTCCGCGCCGGGACCGGTGTGCCCTTGGTAGGCCACCGGAAAAACAGCGGGCGGGAGCCGGTGGAGTCGTTCTACCCGCCGGAGGGAATCTGCCGCCCGGTCACCGCCGTCTTCAAGGCCGGGCCAGGAAAGGTGATGCGGCTCCGGCTGGCGGATCCTCTTTACGATGAAACGCTGGCGGCGGATTTCACCGCGCCGCTGGCCTCGCTCATGACCCATGTGGGGGGGCTGAGCAGGATGGGGCTCACGGGCCTGCTGGGAGGGAAGCATTCACGGGAACGCGGGCACAAGCTCTACTTGATGGAGCCGTATGACCCCCGCAAAATCCCCGTCATCTTTGTCCACGGGCTGCTCTCCACCCCGCTGACCTGGGCGGAGGTCACCAATGATGTGTGGGGCGACGCGCAGTTCCGTCGGCAGCACCAGGTGTGGCACTACCTGTACCCGACTTCCGCGCCTTTCCTGTATTCGGCCCGCCTTTTCCGCAAGCGCATTGATGAAACCCTCCATACGCTGGACCCGAAGGGGAAAGCAGCCGCCTCACGCCGTCTCGACATCGTGGCCCACAGCATGGGCGGGCTGCTGACGCGCACCCTCATCACTGATTCAGGCGATGGCATTTGGAATGAGGTTTTCGTCGTGCCACCGGAACAGGTGCAGGCCACCCCTGAGGACCGGGAGGAGGTGTTGAACATCACCCACTGGAAGGCCCGGCGCGATGTCCGGCGCGTCATCTTCATCGCCACGCCGCACCGGGGCAGCAACATGTCGCAGGGGTTCATCGGGCGTGTCGGGGACCTGTTGACAGGACTGCCTGTGAGTTTCACCGGACTCTACGCCCGGCTTCACCGCGACAACCCGCATGTCCTCAGCCCGGCATTCCGCGACGCCCTCTCCAAAGGGCGGCTCACCAGCATCGACACACTGTCCCCAGACCACCCCATGCTGGACACCCTGCTGACGCTGCCCATTTCCCCCAGGGTGAAAATTCACAGCATCATTGGGAACCGCGGCAAGCCGGGGCCGCTGGCAAAGAGCAGCGACGGCGTCGTCCCCTACACCAGCAGCCATCTCGACCATGCCCGCAGCGAGCTTGTCGTCCCCACCGGCCATGGTGCCATGAAGTCACCACTCGCCGCGAAGGAGATCCTCCGAATCCTGAACTCACCTTAGCCTGCCTTATGACCGCCCAAGTCATTCTGAAGAACGGACGCATCACCACGCTCGACCCCAGGCATCCAGAAGCCAGGGAGATCGTCATTGCGGGCGGCCGCGTCGCCAGCCTGGACGACGCGGACGCCACCACCATCGGTCCTGAGACGAAAGTCATCGATCTGCAAGGCCGGCGGGTGATCCCTGGCCTCAATGACTCCCACATCCACGTCATCCGCGGCGGCCTCAGCTACAATCTGGAGCTGAGATGGGATGGTGTGCCATCGCTCGCCGACGCCCTGCGGATGCTGAAGCTGCAGGCCGGACGTACCCCGCCCGGCCAATGGGTGCGCGTGGTCGGCAGTTGGAGCGAGTTCCAATTTGCCGAGCGCCGCATGCCGACGCTTGCGGAGGTGAATGCCGCCGCGCCGGAAACCCCCGTTTTCATTCTGCATCTCTACTGCCGCGCCTTGCTCAACCAGGCCGCGCTGCGCGCCTGCGGCTACACCCGGGACACGCCGAACCCGCCCGGCGGGGAAATCCAGCGCGACTCCAAAGGCAACCCCACCGGCCTTCTCATCGCCCGGCCGAACGCGGCCATCCTCTACGCCACCCTCGCGGGCATGATGAACCTCATCGTCCTGCTCGATGC
>CAZPSQ010000382.1:0-4772 GCA_964588755.1 uncultured Prosthecobacter sp.
ACGCGCGTGGTGGCGGCGGAACTCATTGGAGCGAAGGCCAGTGAGATCGCGCTGATTGGCCCGACTTCTGTGGGGCTGAGCTTGGTGGCCAATGGCCTGCCCTGGCAGGCGGGAGACGAGGTGGTGAGCTACCTCGATGACTACCCGGCCAATGTCTATCCATGGAGCGATCTTGAGCGCCACGGCGTCATCTTAAAGCGCCTCAAACCTGCGTCGCCGGGTGAGATCACCCCTGAACTGGTGGAGGCCGCGCTGACGCCGAAGACAAAGCTGGTGGCCCTGGCCTCCTGTCACTTTTTGAGCGGCTACCGCATCGAGATCGACCGCATCGGCCGCATGCTGCGGGAGCGTGGTGTCTTGTTCTGCCTGGATGCGATTCAAACGGTGGGTGCGTTTGAGACACGGGTGGACCATGTGGACTTTCTGTCCGCTGACTCGCACAAGTGGATGCTTGGACCCATGAGCGCGGGGATTTTTTATGTGAAGGAGGAATTGCAGGACCTGCTGCGGCCCAGCCTGCTGGGATCGTGGAATGTGCGCAGCCCGAACTTCATCGCGCAGGAGGAGATTGCCTTTGAGCGCGGTGGGCGTCGCTACGAGCCTGGCGCGCTGAACATCTCAGGAATCCTCGGCATGAAAGCGGGGATCGATTTGATCCAGGAAGTGGGATTAGAGGCCATCAGCGCGCAGCTCTTGAAGTTGAAGGCGCGGCTGCATGCGGGACTGGCTCCGAAGGGATTCACTTTCCTCGGACCGGATCCGCGAAGCGTCAATGCCTCCGCCATCACCACGGTGCAGCATGCGACGCTGTCGTTGGAAGAGGTTTCCAAAAAGCTTACGGAGGCCAACATTGCGACCTCTTTGCGTCACAACCGTGCCGGGCAGCCGCTGCTGCGCTTCAGCCCGCATTTTTACAACACGGAGGCGGAGATGGACCGGGTGGCGGAGGTGGTTGGAGAGCTTATCTAGCCGCAGGCTATGGCCATTCACCAAGCTGCTGAAGCCATTGCCGATGACGCAGACGAACGGGGTTGTTCATGCCCAACAGCCACACGGTGGTCCGCCCTGTTCCGCTTGAGCCACCGATGCGTGGCGGGTCATTGTAAAAGTGCTCCCTCCATGCATCACGTCGCGGGTGAAACAACACGGTGACAGCCCCACTGTCTGGGTCAAGACCACTGAGGTTGGTGCCCTTGTGCCAGTTGCAGTCTGGACATGCGAGGGCGAGATTGTCCTCATCATCTGATCCGCCGTGCTGGGAAGCGACCACATGTTCAATGTGAAATCTCAGACCTGAATCAGCCTGGGGGACGCCACAATATTCACAACGATTGCCCGCCCTTTGACGAACTCGTTCGGCAACGGCACGATTCATGGCCAAATCAGGCTTGAGCCGCCAGAAGAAGCCGTGCCTCTGCCTTGAGCACGCTCAACATCGAATTGACCTGAACCAAGTCTTGCAGTTCGGCCTCTTCATTCGCTGAAAGCGTTCCTTCACGGCGACCATCAGCAAGAAAATCGTATCTTTGCTGGGTGTCCTCCTCAACTTTCAGGCTCACCAATTCTCTCGCCAGTTCCAAGCTCATGCCTTTGCTCATGGGGCGCAACATGCGCTCCAGAGCGGTGGGTTCAAAAGCGGCGGTCATGCGTAAAGATGCACAACCGCCGCCTGGCTCGCAAGCCATGATTTGCATGACGGCCTTCTCAAAACCACCGCCTCGTCACCCAGTAAGGATAAAACGTGGACAGCAGAATGAGAATAGCACCGCCCAGGATGAGAGCCCATCTGCGCTTTCCGGCAGGAGCATTTTTGTCTGCCCTTAGGTCGAACAAACCGCAAAGCAGAAAAAAGATCGCGCCGAGAAACCAGATCCCGGTGGCATGTCCACCCGTGGACAGGAGGAACATCAAATCTTCCGATGCAAAACTGGCAGCGCGTTGACGAAACGCCTCCTGGTTCTCCGGAACGGCAAGGCGTGCGCCCATCAACCAGACGATGATCACCCCCGTTCTCCCCACCAAAACCGCCACGAGAAAACCCAGCGGCGCAACAAACCCAAACTGCCGTCTGGCACGCAGGGCCAGCACAACAGCGAGAAGCAGGGCAATCAACGAAACCAGGGAAATGAGGACGTTGATTGCCGTGTTCATGATGTTGAAGGCTATCTACGAACCGTGGCCGGAAGCGCTTTCTCAAGCGCCGCGAGGATGCGCTGGTGGGCGGCGTCCACTTCGGCGGTTTCGAGGGTGCGGTCGGAGGCGCGGTAGGTGAGGGTCCAGGCGATGGACTTGCGGTCCTTGGCGATCTTTTGACCGGAAGGATCGCTGAAGACGTCGAAGACCTCGCTACCGATGAAGAGGGGCTCCTTCTGCGCGGTGAAGAACGCGGCCACCTTGGCGTGTGGCAGATCGGCGGGGACCTCCATGGCCACGTCACGGGTCATGCCCGGGAACCGCGGCAGCTCCTCAAACTTCGCCGGGCCGGCGCTGCCCTGGCGCAGGGCGCTGACCAGCAGCTCCACGACATAGACCGGATGGCGGGCGTCGATCTGACGCGCACGCGCCGGGTGAAGCTGGGCGATCCAGCCCAGGTTGCGATTGCCCACGCGCAGCTCGCTGGTGAGGAGGTGCTGCGGGCCGTCTTTGGTCTTCTTCGGTTCGATGCTCACCTTGCCCAGTCCCGGCAGGCTCTGGATGACGCCCATGATCTCATGAATGTCGGCAGCCTGTGGCTCGCGGCCATGCCAGCTCGAAGACGAGACCGGGCCGCTGAGCAGGATGGCAAGGCGCTCCTCCTCACGACTGGAGCCGTTGGGCAGTTTCAGGAAAATGCGGCCCAGCTCAAAGAAACGCAGACGGTGCGTGCCCTGGCGGATGTTCAGCGCGGCCGTGGCGACGAGGCCCGGCACGATGCTCGGACGCAGCGTGGTGTGGTCCTCGCTCAGCGGATTTTTCACCGGCACCGAGACACTGGCGGCATCCGCATTGCCGAGGCTGTCCGCAAGCTGGGCCTGGGAGATGAGGCGCAGCGTCTGCGCCTCATAGAAACCACGGTTGGCCAGGGCCTGACGCAGCGTCATGGCAAAGTCATAGGCGCGGTCGGCGGCGTCCACAGGAACGGCCACCGCAGCCTGCCGGGAAGGCACGCGCTCAAGACCAACCACACGCGCCACTTCCTCGATGAGATCAACGGGACGCAGCAGGTCGAGGCGGTAAGTGGGGATGCCCCACTGACTCTCGTTCTCGGTGGCCGCCTTTTTGATGAGGCCCAGCTTCTCAAGAACGCCGTGGATTTCGGTTCCAGCCATGTCAGGCGTGCCGAGCAGCCTGCGGGCACGGTTTTCGTCGAGGGTGACTTCACCGATCTTGACCGGGGCCTCGCCAGCAACGAGCGCGACTTCGGCGGCGGTGCCGCCGGCGATTTCGAGGATGAGCTTTGCCGCGAACTCGGAGCCGCCCTGGACCTGCTGCGGGTCGATGCCGCGTTCGAAGCGGTAGCTGCTGTCGCTGCTGAGAGCGAGACGACGGGAGGTACGGCGGATGCCGCTGGGGGCGAAGTAGGCGCTTTCGAGCAGCACGTTCACCGTGGTTTCGGTGACGCCGGTTTCCTCACCGCCCATCACACCTGCGATCGCCACGGGGCGTTCGCTGTCGGCGATGACGAGGTCGTCGGTCTGCAAGGCATAGCTCTGGCCGTCGAGCGCGAGCATCTTCTCGCCCTCTGCGGCGGCACGGACCACGATGCCACCCTTGAGCTTGTCCAGGTCGAAGGCGTGCAGCGACTGGCCCATCTCCATCATCACGTAGTTGGTGATGTCCACGATGCTGTTGATCGGACGCAGGCCGATGCTTTCCAGACGACGGCGCAGCCACTCGGGGCTGGGGCCGACCTTCACGCCTTTGATGATGCGGGCGGTGTAGAGCGGGCAGGCTTCGGGGGCTCTGATGGCGACTTCATTCTCAGCGGCTGCCTTGGTCTGCGCGGATGGCTTCGCATAGTCGCGCTGGCCTTTGAGCGGGAGACCGGTGAGCGCCGCCAGCTCACGCGCCAAGCCGAGGTGGCTGAGCAGGTCGGAGCGGTTCGGAGTGATCTCGAGGTCGAACAGCACATCCGAAGGCACAAGCTCGTTGAACGGCTTGCCGACCGGAGACGCGGCATCCAGAATGAGGAGGCCGCTGCGGTCTTCACCGAGGCCAAGCTCCTTGCCGCTGCACAGCATGCCCATGGACTCCACGCCACGCAGCTTGCCCTCTTTGATGGCGAAGCCACCGGGGAGGACGGCACCGGGAAGCGCCAGGGGCACCTTGTCCCCTGCTTTGAAATTTTTGGCACCACACACGATCTGGCGAGGTGAACCAGAGCCATCATTGACCTTACAAACGCTGAGTTTGTCGGCATTGGGGTGCTGCTCGAAAGAATCAATTTGAGCCACGACCACTTTGTCTGTGGTCACACCGCGTTCCTCGATACCTTCCACTTCCACACCGGCAAAGGTGAGGAGATCGGAGAGCTGGGGAACAGTGTGGCCGCTGAGGTCGAGATGAGTGCTGAGCCAGGAGAGGGAAACTTGCATGACGGTCGGTCGGTCAAAAGGTCAGAGATGGATCAAGCGGCGAACTGCTGGAGGAAACGCACGTCATTGTCGATGAGGTGACGGATGTCCGTGATGCTATGGATGATCATGGCGAGGCGGTCGAGGCCGAGGCCGAAGGCGAAGCCGGTGGTGGTCTCGGGGTCGAATAGGTTGTCGCCACGCGCCTTGTTGACCTCG
>CAZPSQ010000383.1:0-4762 GCA_964588755.1 uncultured Prosthecobacter sp.
TCAGGTCAAGGCTGGAGGGCTGGCTTTTGGTGGTGGACTGGATGAACTTGACCGGCACCAGCGAGGCTGTCCTGCCCTGGTTCCATTCGTGGAGTTTTCCACGCTGGCCGTCGATCATGATGAGGCCGCCGCCGCGCTTCTCCACAAACTCAACGATCCAGTCCAGGTGCTCGCCCTTGAAGCGGTCCAGGGCGGCATCGCCGAGGATGATGAGGTCGTGGCTGAGGAGGTCGTCGCGCGTGCGGGGGAACTCTTTTTGCAGGCTGCCCTGGGCGGCGTTTTCGTTCAGGTCATCGAAGATGACAGTGGTCTGCCAGCGGTCGTCGCGGTCGAAGTGGTTGTGAATGTAGCGTGTCTCCCAGCGGGGGCGGCCGTCGAGAATGAGGACTTTGCGCTTCTTTTCCAGCAGGTGGATGGCGAGCTCGCGGGAGTTGTTGGAGCGTGTTTTCTCCAGGGAGGCGCGGTCTCCGCTGGCGGCGACCTGGACATTCAAGCTGCGCAGTGTTTTGTCACTGATGCCGGGCGGTGGAGGTGGGAGCTGGGCCACGGGGAAGGTGAAGTCGAAGGCTTTCTCTCCCCTGCCATCGGTGATGAACTCTTTTTGCCACAGGACTTTGCTCTGGCTCTCGATGCGGAGGCTGGCGGGGATGCCAGCAGGCATGCTGTCATTGATGGTGAGGCGGCCCTGGAAGTTCTCCTTGGAGAAGACGGACTCCGGCGCGGTGACGGTGAGCAGGGACAAGTCTGCCGGTGGAACTTCCGTGCCAAAACCGATGGTGAAGATGGAGGTGCCGGCTGCCTTCAAGGCTGTGCTGAACTCCTCCGGAGAGCCGCTGGTGTTGTGCTGGCCGTCTGTGAGCACGACGAGCGCCGTGCCTGCGGTGGCGGGGCCGAGCGCGGCGCGCAGGGCTTGATCCAAGTTGGTGATGGGCGTGTTGGCGGGGAGGTCAAAGGCCGCGGGCATGTCGCCGGAGGTGTCCCTGCCGCCCTGGCGGTGCCACCACAGGCGCTGGGTGTTGTTGCCACGCAGGGCCACCAGCTCCACGTCCTGCGTCTCCGCCAGCTTTTTCAGCAGCGGGGTGACACCTTTGAGAAGGAGGTCCTCAGCGCGCTGAAACCGCGTCTTGGTGGACTTTTCCGCAGCGCTGTCATCGGTGAGCTGCATGGAGGCGGAACTGTCCACCGCCACGACGACGCGGCCAAGCTGCCGCAGTGTGGTGACATGCCGCAGGATGGGCCCTGCCAGGGCCAGCACCAGGATGAACACCGCGAGCGAACGCAAAACGGCGGGCAGCTGCGCCCAGCGGGTGCCCGCGAACTTCAGCTCCCGCCGGTAGAGAAACCACATGAGCACGGCCAGCCCAAACGCGAGCAGCACCACCGGCAGCGGCGCATAGCCGCCGGTGAAGCGCAGTGTGGTTTCGGTTTGTGGGTTCATGGGCGGGTCATCCTTTGGCAATCCGCTGCTGGAGGAGCACCTCGGCGAACAGCAGCACAAGCAGAGCGATCAAGAGCGGCTGCCAGAGCTCGGTGCCGTGGCGGCGGGTGCGGTCGAGGGACTGATAGCCTTGGAGGTCGCTGGCGTAGGCGGCGTCGTGGCGTTTGGCGATCTTTTCAATGTCGGCGGCGGGCAGGGCTTTGAGATTGGACTCGGTGCCGTCCACGTTGAAGGCCAGCAGCGTGGTCGTGCTGCTGCCTGCACGCTGGAGCTGGTAGATGCCGGGCTGGGCGATGGGCGGGCTCTGCACAAAGACGCTGTCTCCCTCCTTCGCGGCCTTCAGGGGTTGCGTCTGGCCGGTGGGGTCCCGCAGGGTGAAGTCGGCGCCCAGGTCTGCGGCCTGCAAGGGCAGGTGGATGCGGCTGCCGACAAGCTGCCAGGCCTGCGCGCTGCCCTCTGTGGCCAGATAGGTGGTGAGGCGCTGCATCAGCGGCACAAAGAAGGGCTGCAAGGGCAGGTTGCTCCACTCCGCATTGGCCGTGGTGGCTGAGGCGATGACGCGGCCGCGGCCGTGCTTTTTTTCCAGCAGCAGCGGCACGTTGCGGTCCAGGTTCAGGATGCGCTGTGTGGTTTCGTTGTTGATGGGGGCAAACTCCAGCCAGTGGCGGAACTCGGCATCCTGCAGACGACCGCCGCGTGTGTCGTTGAAGTAAAGGACGGCGGGGTGCGTGAGGCGCTGCTGGAGGATGCGCGCGGGACTGCTGGCGATCTCCGCGCGCGCCTGCCCCTTGATGGCGGAGGGCAGCAGGCCTTCGCCTTTGCGGAACAGCTCGCGATTGTACCAGTCCAGATCGCACTGTGGGCCGGCAAAGATGAGCAGTCCGCCGCCGTCCTTGACGAACTTGTCCAGCTCTGTGAGCTGACGTCCGCCGTTCAGCTTTTCCACGTTGGCGAGGATGATGACCTCGGTCTGCTTGTAGTCGTCGTCGCGCAGCTTGCGCCATTCCACTGTCTTGGTGCGGATGAGATCCTTCAGGCTGGCGGAGGCGGCGGCATGGGGCGTGAGGGCCAGCTCCAGGAAATCCGTGGCGCCGCCGAGCGGCTCGCTGCCGGGCTTGCCATCGACGAGCAGCACATTGAGCTGGTTGCGCACCTGCACAGTGGTGTGGAAGGCATTGTCATCGGCGAAGCTGTCGCCCTCCAGGCGCACGGAGAGCGAGTGGTCGCCCACTTTGTCAAAGGCATGGGTGAAGGACAGCACGGCCTCGCCTTCCGGCGCGAGTGAGACGCGGGCGGTGCGCAGGCGTGCGCCGTCGGTTTCCAGATGCACGGGAATGTCCTGCCAGGGGCGCTTGCCGTGGTTCTTGATGCGGACGCGCAGGCCGACGGGCTGTGTCTCCGCGATGACCAGGGCGGAGAGGTCGGCGCTGGCGATGCTGAGATTCTCCGCGAGGTCGCTGCCGATGCGGTAAAAGGTGATCTGCGGCCTGGGCTCCTGCTTGGACAGTGCCTCCAGCGCGGGCAGGGAAGCGCCCTCCGCGACGGCCTTCCAGTCCGCCTCCTGGAAGTCGGACATGATGACGACCTCCCGCGCGGCATTGGGCGCGTCCTTCAGCGCGGCGGCGGCGGCGAGGAAGGCGTCATTGGCAGCCACGGGGCCGGACATGGAGGGGACATCCGCCAGCTTCTTGGGCAGGATGTCCAGCGCTGTGGTGGGCTGGTCCAGCAGCTTGCGCGGTGTGCCGCCGGTGAGGATGACCTGCTCCGCCGAGCCGCCGGGCAGCGCCTGGGAGATCTGCTGCAAGTCATGGCGCGCCTGATCCGCCACGCTGGCCCCCGGCGTGCTGGTTTTCTCCGCTGGCGCGCGCATGGAGAAGGAGTCGTCCAGCATCACCACAAGGGAGGAGCTGCCCAGCCCGAGGGAGCGCAGGGCGGTGAGGACCGGCCGCGCGAGGCACAGCGCCAGGATGATGGGAATGGCAATGCGCGTGATGAGCAGGAGAAGCTGCTCGATCTTCATCTTCCGCTTCCGCTGGCGGATGACCTGCTGCAACAGGTGCATGGCCCCCCAGCGCACGGTGACGACCCGCCGCTTGTTCAGCAGGTGGATCATCAGCGGGATGAGGAATGCGGCCGCGCCCGCGAGGAGGATGGCGTTTAGGAACGACACGTGAGTCAGGGGCGTTGCGGGGCGTTGGAGGGACTGAAAACTAAGAACTGAAAATTGAGAACTGAAAATTGGGCGCTGCCGCGTGCGCGCCACTCACCGTGGTCGAGAGCGTGCTCAGGCAATTTCCAATTTTCAGTTTTCATTTCTCAGTTTTCAGTGAAGGCGGCGCTCTAGCGCATCCGTAGTGTGAGGTAGTTCCGCAGGGCCAAGGAGTGCGGCTCATCGGTGCACAGGCTGAGGTAGTCGACCTGGTGCTTGCGGAAGCCTTCCTTGAGCTGTTCGGCGAATTTCTTCTGCTCCTCAATGTAGCGCAGGCGGATGGTGGCGGGGTCGAGGAGGAGGAAGTCGTCGTCTTTTTCCAGGTTCTCGAAGCGCGCCCAACTGCCAAAGGGAAAGTCGATCTCGTCGCGGTCCCAGAGCTGGAGGGCGATGACCTCGTGCCCTTTTTTGCGCAGGACGCCCACGGACCGGAGCAGCTCGGCGGGGTCATCAAAAAAGTCGCTGATGAGGATGACCAGCCCACGGCGCTTCAGCCGTTGCGCCAGGGACTCCATGACTGGGGCCAGGCTGGTGTCCTTGCCCGGCGTGGTCTTCACCAGGGTGTCCAGCAGCAGGTGCAGGTGGGTGATCTTGGTGCGGCAGGGAATGACCTCGCGGATCTTTGAGTCGAAGGTGATGAGGCCGACGGCATCCTGCTGGCTCATGAGCAGATAAGCGAGTGACGCGGCCAGCTTGCGCGCGTAGTCAAACTTCCGCACGCCCTTCTGCCCACGGTAGCCCATGCTGCCGCTGGCATCGAGAACGATGGTGGCGCGGAGGTTTGTCTCCTCGTCGTATTCGCGGATGTAGAAGCGGTCGCTGCGGCCAAAGACTTTCCAGTCCAGCCGCCGGATCTCATCCCCCTGCACATACGGCCGGTGCTGGCGGAACTCCACGCTGAAACCCTTGTGAGGGGAGGCATGCTGGCCTGTGGTGAAGCCTTCCACGACGGTGCGCGCGAAGAGCTGCAGATGCTGCAGGCTGGTGATGTCTTCGGCCTGGAGGATGTCGGAAAGCGTTGCCACTGGGTGGGATAAGGGTGGTGGGTGCGGCGGGGGTAAGTGCTCAGTGCTCAGTGCTCAGTGCTCAGTGCTCAGTGCTCAGTGCTCAGTGCT
>CAZPSQ010000384.1:0-4740 GCA_964588755.1 uncultured Prosthecobacter sp.
ATTTGCAGGGGTAGCTTCAGCGGGTGCTGTGGTTTCTGTAGCCCTGCTGGGAATCAGCAGTCTATTTTTTATCACCGCCTGGTACTTTTTTACCGGCATATCAGTGTTATCAGAGATCGGATTTGTGGGGATCAGTTTTCTCACTCTTACCCTGCTTGCGGTTCCCTTGTGGCTCCCTGGTGGAAGCGGACTGTTCATTGCAGAATTTTTCAAATGGATACCCTTCACCATGTTCCAGAGTTCACTCCAAAGAGTAATGGAGAGTGAAGACTATGGAGTAACCACATTACAGATTGCTCTGCAGATTTGTTGCGGAAGTAGTTCAGTAGTCTGGTTCGCAACCGCTTGGCTTTTCCAACGTAGAGCACATTGCTCTGGCCATCGAGCATGGCATAGATGCCTGGCTGCTGGGGTGCGTGAGCTGTAATGCCTTTTCGCAGAGCAGGCCGACCGTCGCCTGTGACCATGCCACCCCACGGCGAACCTTCGATGGGCACATCGTAGCGGTTCGGCCCGAGACCAGCAAACGGTTCTGAACTGAAGAGAGACATCGGCATCCTGCCTGTGATTCTTAGCCGTTGCAGCCTGCGAAGAGTTCCTTCATCGTATGAAGGTGCTTGGGAATCGCGGTTATCGGGTCAGCTGCTGCTTCGTATTCAAGAGCGACGTAGCCGCGATACTTTGACTCTTTGAGTATGTTGACCAGTTTGCTGAGATCTGCATCCTGCTTCTTCTGGCCAGCATACTGCACTTCGGTCTTGAACTGCACATTGACCGCATAGGGCGCCAGCTTGGCGAAGTCGCCGTAGGGATCAGCGGTGCGGAAGTTGCCACTGTCGAGGTTGATGCCCGCCCAGGGGCTGTTGGCGGCCTGCACCATCTTGATGAGATTGTCAGGTCTGGCCACGATGCCGCCATGGTTTTCCAGGCCCAGGAAGACTCCCTTTTTGCCCGCGTAGTCCAGGCACTCCTGGTAGGCTTCCTGGCAGTTGGCCACGGCCTGCTCCTCGCTGAGGTCCTTGGGCTGCGGCCCGGCGAAGACGCGGATATGCGGCGCGCCCATGACGGCGGAGTGGTCGATCCACTTTTTCGTGTAGGCGATCTGCTCCGTAAGTTTTTCACCCTTCGGCAGGGCAAAGTTGTTGCCCACGGCCGTGCCGGCGAGCTGCACGCCGCGCAGGTACGCGCGGCGCTTCACCTCCAGCAAGAAGGCCTCGTCCACATCCTTCGGGAAGAAGTAGCTGGTGACCTCGGCGCCGGGGACATTGTTGTCACCACACCAGTCGATGAAGTCGAGGATGCTCCACTGCGGGCGGTCCCCCTTCGGCTTCTGCTCCTTGTCGCGCATCCACTGGTAGTATTCACGAAAGCTGTACGCGGCGACGCCCAGCTGCATGCGGCTTTTGCCGGGGCGCTTGATGGGCTCGATGGCCGGGAGGGTGGAGACGCTGAGAGCACCAAGGCTGGTGGAGAGGAAATGACGACGCGAGATCATGGTGGGTGAAAGAACGGGGTGGAAAGACAGGATTAACAGGATTCCAAAGGGATGAACAGGATTTTTGGGGATGCCCTGAACGCTTGTGCTGACGTGCGATTTTGGCAGATTGTGGCGTCATGCCCACGACTGCCACACACCGTTTTACCGTGGAGGACTACTATCGGATGGCCGAAACAGGCACCCTGAAGCCGGACGCGCGGGTGGAACTCATCGAGGGGGGAAATTGTCGACATGATGCCGATCGGTCCCTTTCACGTGGGGTCGGGTTCGGAATTGCATGGCTTGCTTGCAGGTCTGTCCCAAGGACGCTGGATCATCTGGAACCAGTATCCTTTGTGTATTGGCGAGCATAACGAGCCGCAGCCGGACTTGATGCTCATCCGTCCGCCCGTCAAAAAACACAGGCAGGCCCATCCCACGCCTGAGGATGTGCTCCTGCTGGTGGAGATTTCTGACACGACGCTGCGCAAAGACCGGGAGGTCAAACTGCCGCTTTATGCGAAGGCGGGCATTGAGGAGGTGTGGATCTGGAACGTGCTGGAGAAGCAGATCGAGGTGTATCGGGAGCCGAACTATCTTGGTTACGCGGTGAAATCCGTGATGCGCGAGGGGAAGCTGGCGCCTGCGGCGTTTCCTGACGCGGAGATCGATGTCGAGGAATGGTTGCAGTGACGGCGGCGCTTGGCTTCTTGGGCATACCATGAAGCTGCCCATCCTGCTGACCCTGTTCTCCATCTCCGCCCTCTTTGTTCACGCCGAGCCTGTGAAGGTCAAGCTCTGGCCTGAAGGCGCGCCGGGGGCCAAGGGCACGGAGGACAAGGACCAGCCGTTCATCAACGTGTGGGCGGCGGCCAAGGACAAGGCCAATGGCGCGGCGTTTGTGGTGTGCCCGGGCGGCGGCTATGGCGGGCTGGCAGCGGATCATGAGGGCGTGCAGGTGGCGCGCTGGTTCAATGGGCTGGGGGTCTCCGCCTTTGTCCTCCACTACCGGCTGGGCACGCAGGGCTACCACTTCCCCACCCAGCTCATCGACGTGCAGCGGGCCATCCGGCATGTGCGGGCGAATGCCAAGGAGTACGGCGTTGACCCGAACCGCATCGGCATCATCGGGTTTTCGGCGGGCGGGCATCTGACGTCCATGGCGGCGACGATGTTTGACGAAAAGCCGGAGGGCATGACGAATGACGCCGTGGACCAGGTCAGCGCGCGGCCGGATGTGGCGGCGCCCACTTATCCGGTGATCTCCATGATCCACGATTTTGGTCACAAAGGCTCGCGCAGAAATCTGCTGGGGCCGAATGACAATGACGAGCTGGCGAAGCATGTGAGCACCGAAACCCGGGTGACGGCGGACACACCGCCGGTTTTCATTTTCCAGACGGATGAGGACCCCGTGGTTCCGGCGGAAAACGCGGTGGCCTTCTACCTGGCCTGCCGGAAGAACAAGGTGCCGGCGGAGCTGCACATCTACCGCCCGGGGCCGCATGGCGTGGGTCTTTATCTGGCTGATCCGGTGCTGGGCACCTGGAGCATGCACCTGCGGGACTGGCTGCGGAACCAGGGCTTCCTGAAGCCGGCCAAGCGCACGGCGGTGAACGGCAAGGTCAGCATCAACGGCGCGCCGGTGAGCTGGGGCGGCGTGATCTTCACGCCGGAGGATTCGTCCGCGCCGGTCGCCTGCGCCCGGGTCTCCAAAGGCAGCTTCAAGCTGGATGACAAAAACGGGCCGGTGGCCGGAAAGGTGAGGCTGACCGTGAGCTACAGCGCGGCTGACGTTCCAGGCCTCGAAACGGCCGACGGCACCGTGACGACCCAGGAGCAAAAGCCGGGCGGTGGCGAGTGGGTCATTGACCTTGGCGAAAATGCAAAAAATCTGGATCTCCAGCTCCAACGCTGACCGGCCGGGACGGCGGCGGATTGACCGGTAATTTACCAATAAAATCTGGCATCGCGGCGTTAATTTAGGCAGACTGCCGCCATGAAAACGGATCTGCCGCCCCTGCTGGAGGCCAAGCTTGCGGATTTCCGCAGGCGCGTCTGGATCGTCAAGCTCACAGAAGGGCTGCTCGCGGCGGCGTTTGGGCTGGTGCTGTCCTACCTGCTGGTGTTTGGGCTGGACCGGCTGATGGAGACGCCGGCGTGGCTGCGGGCATCCTTGTTCATCGCCGGCGCCGCAGTTCTGGGGCTGGGCCTGCCGCTGAAGTGGCACCGCTGGGTGTGGCGGCAGCGGCGGCTGGAGGACGCGGCACGGCTGCTGCGGCGCACCTTCCCACGGCTGGGGGACCAGCTGCTGGGCATCGTGGAACTGGCGCACATGGATGCAGGCTCCGCCGGGCGGAGCGAGCGGCTGGTGCAGGCGGCGATGGAGCAGGCGGCGGAGGCGGTGAAGGACAAGGATTTCTCGCACGCGGTGCCGCAGGCGCGGCACTTCCAGTGGGGCTGGGCCGCAGGGGCCGCCCTCGCGCTGGCGGCCGCCGCGCTGACGCTGGTGCCGGCCGCCGCCTGGAACGCGCTGGCCCGCTGGGCCACACCGTGGCGCCAGGTGGAGCGCTTCACCTTTGCAAAGATCGAGGCCTTGCCCGACCGCCTGGTGGTGCCCTACGCGGAGCCCTTTGAGCTGAAAGTGCTGCTGGGGAAGAACACGCAGTGGTCGCCCTCGCAGGCACAGGCGCGCATCACCGGCCAGCCGCCGGTCCTCGGCGGGCTGAAGGAGGGCGCGTATCCCCTGGCCTTCCCGCCGCAAAAGGAGGATGCCGCCTTGAACCTCTCCCTGGGGGATGTGCGCAAGACGTTGAGCGTGCTGCCACGCACACGGCCGGAGCTGACCGCCCTGTCTGTCCGCACACGGCTGCCGGACTACCTGCAATACAAGACCGAGCCGGTGACGGAGGTGCATGGCGGCGCGGTCAGCGTGCTCAAAGGCGCGCAGGCCGCGCTGGAGGCCACCGCCTCCCGCGAGCTGGCATCGGCCGAGGTGGATGGGAAAAAGGAGAAGGTGGCCGGAGACAAGGTGACCACGCCGTTCAACAAGGTGGAGGGAGATGTGGAAAAGCATGTCATGTGGCAGGACCGCGACGGGCTGACACCGCGCGAGCCGCTGGTGCTGCGCATCAACGCGATCGAGGACCAGCCCCCCCGGCTGGCAGCACGCCGCGAGTCGCTGGAGCAGGTGGTGCTGGACTCGGAAGTGGTCGGCTTTGAGGTGGATGTGGAGGATGACTTTGGCATCCGCCGCACAGGGC
>CAZPSQ010000385.1:0-4732 GCA_964588755.1 uncultured Prosthecobacter sp.
TTGTCTTTGATGAGGCCGACGAGATGCTGGACATGGGCTTTGCCGAGGACATCGACCGCCTGATGGCAGCCGTGCCGGAGGAGCGCCAGACTATCTTCTTCAGCGCCACCTTTGAGCCGCGCATCCGCCGTCTGGTGGAGAACTACACCCGCAACGCCGCCACCATCACCATCGAGCAAAAGGCGCTCACCGTGGCCACGATCGAGCAGCGCTACTACGAGGTGCAGGGCCGCTCCAAGCTGGAGGTGCTCTGCCGCGTGCTGGACATCGAGGCGCCGCGCCTGACCATCGTCTTCGCCAACACCAAGCGCGCCGTGGATGACGCCACCGACGCCCTCGTGGCCCGTGGCTACGCCGCCGACCGCCTGCATGGCGACATCAACCAGACCATGCGCGAGCGCGTGATGCGCAACTTCCGCAGCGGCAATGTGGAGGTCCTTGTGGCCACCGACGTGGCCGCCCGCGGCCTCGATGTGAACGACATCGACCTCATCGTGAACCTCGAGCTGCCGTATGACGCCGAGGACTATGTGCACCGCATCGGCCGTACCGGCCGCGCCGGGCGCAGCGGCAAGGCCTTCAGCCTCGTTGCAGGCCGCGAGATCTACCTGATGCAGCGCATCCAGCGTTTCATCAATGTGCGTGTGGACCGCGCCAAGGTGCCGTCCCAGGAAGAGGTGGAGGCCACCCGTGTGGACCAGGCGTTTGAAAAAGTGAAGGCCGTGCTGGAGAGCGGCAAGTTCACCTCCCATGAGCACAGCATTCAGCGCCTGCTGGACGCTGGATTCACCGCCACGGAGATCGCCAGCGCGCTGATGGACCTGCTGATGAAAGACCAGGGCCGCGAGGCTGAGCAGATCGTGGAAGACCGCTTCAACGGGAAGAAGAAGGAAGCGCCGCAGCGTGAGTTCAAGCCACGCCCGCAGCCTGCCACCGCGCCGGTGTTTGCACCCAAGCCTGCCGCCGCTCCTGCCCCTGCGGCGGAAACGTCCCCCACTCCAGAAGGAGTCCCTGCCGCCGAAGAAGGCACCTCAGCTGCCCCAGAAGTGGGCGTGCCTGCTGTCACCGAGGCAACGGCAACCGCCCCCGCGTCAGCGGCTGCATCTGATGCCGCCCTTGCGGAAGAGGCCACAGAAGGTTCCAACGAGTCGTCCGACGGTCCCGTCCGTGCCGACGTGTCAGCGGCCGAGGCCCCCAAACGCGCTCCGGCGGCCAAGTTCGACAACGAATACGACTCCTCTGAAGATGATGACGTCCGTCTGCCAAAGAAGCAGACCAGCTTTGCCCAGCGTGGGCCGCGCTCCGGCATGGTGCGCCTCTTCATCAATGTGGGCGGCATGGACATGGTGCGTCCGTCCGACATCGCGGGAATGCTTTACAACACGATCCAGGACCTCAAGCCGGGCAGCATCGGCACGATCGACGTGCTGGAGAAATGCAGCTTTGTGGAAGTGCCGGACGACAGCGTCGAGGCCGTGCTGGAAGGCGTGAAGGACCAGGGCGCTGTGATCCGCGGCCGCGAGGTCCGCATGGACTACGCCGACCGTCCGGATGACACCAGCGGCATCCGTCCGAAACGCTTCGGCGGTGGCGGGGGCTTCAAGAAGCCCTATGGCGGCGGCTTTAGCAAAGGCGGCTATGGTGGTGGCGGCTTCAAGGGCGGCTTCGGCAACGACAGCGGTGGCGGCTTCAAGAAGCCCTATGGTGGTGGCGGTGGCTTTGGCAAAGGCGGCTTTGGCCCCAAGCCCCCCAAGCCCTGGATGAATCGCGAGGGCGAAGGCCCCAGCCCAGGCTACGGTGGCGGCGGTGGTCGCGATGAAGGCCCACGGCGTGAAGATGCCGGTGGTGGCTATGGCGGCGGGGGCTTCAAAAAACCCTACGGCGGCGGTGGCGGCTTCAAGAAAGGCGGCTTTGGCGGTGGTGGAGGTGGCTTCAAGAAGAAGTGGTGATGTCACCAGCGCTTGCTCCGGCAAGCGTTCGGCCGGGGAGGGGGATCGTCGTGATCCTCCTTCTCGATAGGAAAGCGCCTGTTTTCAGTGCTCAGTCTTCAATGGCTTGGAAGCGACGCTGTCATCATCGAGAGATGCGCCGCGTCAAAGCGAGCGCTTTGTGATCTCGGATGCGGAGAATGAGCACGATTCCAAATGACTAAACTCCTCTTGACCCGCACCAGAACCGCACTACGATGCAGGCCCCCACGCCCCGGCGAATGAACCGAATTCAAACCTCGCCTGGTTCCGTGGCAACCCACACATCATGAAAGCCGAAGGCCACCCCAAAACCTACGAAACGACGATCACCTGCACCTGCGGTGCCGTCTATAACACGATCTCCACGGTGCAGAATCTGCGTATCGGCATCTGCTCCGCCTGCCACCCCTACTTCACGGGCGAGCAGCGTTTCATCGACACCGCCGGCCGAGTGGACAAGTTCGCCCAGCGCTACGGTTCAATCCGCGCCCGTCGTACGGCTCCGAAGCCGACTGCCGAAGCATAGCTCTCCACAGCTTCATTTTAGCCAAACGGTGCCCATGCCTTGTGCTGGGCACCGTTTTGTTTTGGGTCCCTTTCTTTTTCCTTTTCAGCGTCCCCTTCCTCCTTTCCCTTCATGGACTACTCCGGCGTCATCGCAGGCAAGCGCACCCGTTTTGCCGATCTTGAAGACATCATTGGCCGCCCGAATTTCTACGACGATGCCAAGCGGGCCGGAGAGATGCTGCGTGAGCATCGTTCGCTGCAGGCGCTGCTGACGCATTGGGACAACTTCCAAAAAACGCAGACGGAGCTGGTGGAAAACCGCGAGATGGCAAAGTCCGTGGAAGACAAGGAGCTGGCCGAACTGGCTGAGGCCGAAATCCCCGTGCTGGAGCGGCGCCTGGTGGAGCTGGAAAAGTCTGTGCAGGAATCCATCCTGCCGCCGGATCCCCTGGAGGGACGCGATATTATTCTGGAAATCCGTGCGGGCACAGGCGGTGATGAGGCCAGCCTCTTTGCCGCAGACCTGCTGCGGATGTATACCCGCTTTGCGGAGACAAAGGGCTGGAAGATTGAGGCGCTGGACTCCAGCCCCTCCGATGTCGGTGGGTTCAAGGAAATCATTGTCAAAGTCAGCGGTGAAGACGTGTACCGCGTGATGAAGTATGAAAGCGGGGTGCACCGAGTGCAGCGCGTGCCCGCCACGGAGGCGCAGGGCCGCATCCACACCTCCGCCGCCACGGTGGCCGTGCTGCCAGAAGCCGAGGAGGTGGACTTTGAGCTGAAGGCCGATGAGGTGCGCATCGAGGTCTGCCGCTCCTCCGGCGCGGGTGGCCAGGGCGTGAACACGACGGACTCCGCCGTGCAGGTGCTGCACATCCCCACCGGCACCATCGTACGCTGCCAGGACGGCCGCAGCCAGATCAAGAACAAGGAGAAGGCGTTGAGCATCCTGCGTTCCCGCCTGCTGGAAAAGAAGCAGCAGGAGGAGGCTGCCAAGTATTCCGCCAACCGCAAGAGCCTCATCGGCGGCGGTGGTCGCGAGGAGAAAATCCGCACTTACAATTACCCGCAGAACCGCGTCACCGACCACCGCATTGAGATGACGCTGTACAACCTGGACCAGTTCGTGGAAGGCAAGATCACCGAAATGCTGCATGCCCTGCTGGCCAGCGACCTGAAGGAACGCCTGGCCGAGGCCGGGTTGAACTAAGCCCGAACGCCGCGATTGAAAAAGACGTTTTGCGCGGCGAAGTCGGCGCGAAGGGTGTTTGTGAACACAACCCATGCTTCGATCATCGCACAAAACGATGCCGTTGATCTTGCACCGCCTGCCGGTGGCCTCCACCTGCTTTTGACTTCAACCGCAAAGGCGGTCACTGACTTGCCAGATGCATTGCCTTGGCTGCGCCAGATGGAAAATGGCCTTGATGCGCTCTGGGCTGCGTTGCAGCGAGCGCAGATAGGAGACAGCCTCATTGCGTCACCTGCCCACCGTTTGGCGGTGCGCCGGGGGTGTTCGGATCAGGCTGCTGCCCGCCCGGGGGCTGCATGGGGGCCGTTTGCGGTGGTGTGTTCGGCGCGATCCAAAATACCCGGCGTGTGTCGCCGCTGCCGGGGGCGTTCATGTTCAGCTCGATCAATGGCGGGTGCACACGCATGGCGCCTTCCTCCACCGGCTCTGTCCAGGTGCCGTCCCACTGCCGGGTGGTGGGCAGGTACACGCGCCATTCGCATGTGCCGAGATCCTCAAACAGCATGGTGGTGGAGTAGGGCTCTTTGTCCTGGATGTTGCGGCAGTCCAGCATCAGCCGCAGAGCGCCCCCGGCGCTGCTTTCAGTGCGCAGCGTGAGCACCTTCCCTGGAAGTCCATCGAAAGGGGAGGAGACGTTGAAAAACTCCAGCGTGGCCAGATACTGGCCCCCACCGCCGCCGGTGGTTTTGAGGTTCAGCGCGGCGCTGGCGGGGAGGTTGGAAAAAAGCCGGTCGCAGAAAGCGGTGAAGGCATGCTGCCGGCTGTCCTGCCGCTGCGCCCGCGTGATGTCATCCGCCAGTGTCAGCGTGCCCTGGGTGATGGTGTGCACGGCCGAGAGCACCAGCGCAACGATGGCGAGAACGATGACCATCTCTAGAAGTGTGAAGCCACCGCCGCCGTTGCAGCGCCGCCGCCCTGAGTGGCGGGGTTGGGTGGGTGGGGATTTCATCGCAGGGAGGCAGGGGGAAGGGCCAGGCCGGGCTGTAGTGGTGGTGGCTGCATG
>CAZPSQ010000386.1:0-4731 GCA_964588755.1 uncultured Prosthecobacter sp.
GAACTTGCGATCAGTCCGCCGGTGTTGTGGGAGGAGCAACGCGCGAGGATTGGTGTTGTGGGCGAGGAGACACAGCCGGGGTGATAGACAGCATCCTGATTCATGGGGGGGTGGCCGCAAACAATCCGCAAGGTTCATTCGGCCTTCGATGCTTTGGAGGTCAGCTCTTTGACTTGCGGGCACCGCGGGGTTCTACTCGGCGGAAGAGCGCTGATTGGCCAGTTCAGAGACTCGTCAGTTGGTGGTCTACTTCGCTCAGCCCGTTTACTCCTACGCTCGCTGTGCACTACGAGGGGCGGAAAAAAAGCCCCTTTGGGACTTCCCGTGCTCACGGCCCGCGCAGATTGCGCTGAGCTCTATCGTGTGGACGTCGATATTGCGCAGGAACTTTCCGGGTACTTCTACGAGGTGCCCCTCGCTGATTGGTTTGTTGCGATCTGGAGTTGCCACAAGCGATCCGTTGTTGGTCGCCTTGCCATCCTGATCCAGAACATTGCTAATAGCGACGTAGGTGTAGATCCGTAAGGCATCAGCCTGCGCTAGATTCTTGTACAGTTCCGGGTGTTCATTCCGTGCGATGAGGAAGACTGTGTCCGGCAGCGGACCGTCTTGCTTCCACGCCTGCACCGTAGTTAGCTCCATGAAGTCGCTGCAAACCACCACTGAGAAGTCGCCAATGGGCGTTCCAGTGAACAGGTGCAGCGTCTCATCGTGGTAGAACAAATCAAAGAGCGGCTCTTCCCTGGACGGGACTTGTTTCACTTGGAGATGCAAGCTGCGTTCACCGGGAATGGCGATCACCGCGCAATCGCGTAGTCTATTGTCGAGCCACTCGCCTTCTAGCCCTCCGATGACGACAACGTTGTTGTCGGTTGCAAGCTGAAGGAGTTCGTCACATAGGCGCTTGGGGAGCGAGTACTCCGGAAAGACGACTGCTTTGCAGCCCTCCGCGGCCGCAGCGACTACAGCGGCCCGAACATCGTGCACGATGCTTGCGTGTACATCCCCATCAAGCCGAAAGGTCTTCACGTTGAGGTGCTTAACGGGAACAGCCAAGTGAGCCAGCGCGATCTTCACAGAATTCGATGGAGCCACGCGCGAACTGCACTTCTTCACCTTGACCTCCAGGCGATCCGGGTACCCGGTCATCGGCGTCCTAGCGGGAGGGGGAATACTTATCTGAAAGATGTCGGGCATTGGTGCCTTGCCGACGTTCGGGCGGAAGAAGTCGCAGGTTTCGAAGTGTACAAGGTAAAGAGACTGACGAATGACGTCTGCAATCAAGCTAGCCTCCTCGCACAATTCAGCGGAGGCTAATGCCTTCGTGATGGTTACACTACTGACCCGCGCTGTATTGGAGGGGTGGTCATAGTGGCCGCTCAGGTGAACGAACAGGCTCGTATCGTTTTCTCTGCAGTTCCAACCGCACGCATCCGCGAGTTGAGCAACATACTTCCAAACCTGTAGTGGATCTGCTTTTTTACTCAATGGGTTTGCCAATTGTTCGGGCGCGATCCAGTCGATCTGTTCCGGTTCCCTTTCGCGGATTGCGTCGGCAAGAGCTAGGCCGAGGAGCGTTGCAACCTTCAATATCCCGTGTAGTCGCGACAATTCGTCGAAGTAGCGCTGTAGATGCGGTTGCTCAGCGGGATCGATCTCGAAGAGCTGAACGCTCCATCCGTCTGCCAAGTCAGCATCAGGAACCCGCGTCTCGTCGATCAATGCCGCCAGGCGCACCCCGGCGGAAGGATTGGTTTCGGTCAGCTTATCGAGTTCTCTGTGTACCTGATCCAGCAGTGCATGCCGATTGTTCCAGACTTCGAGCTTGGATTCGAACTCCATCACCGTTTGCTTGGCACGGCCGAACCTGTCGCGAGCCTTTGCGGCATCACGCCCTTGGCTTAGGAGTTCGCAACCTCCTCGGAGTCCGGATGGGTTTTGAGCATCACCCAGCAACACCTGCAGGTCGACGAACAATGCGTTCACCGTCATGTAGGCATTCCGGCAGGTGGACAGCAGAAGCGTCACCTGCTCGGAGTTTGGAAATCCCTTAAGGAACAGGTAAAGATTCTCAAATGTCGTAGCCCACTCGGCGTCTTGCGGAGTGTACTTCGTCTTGACGTCCCGAGTCATGAGCCCTGCGCTTCGTGGTCCTTAAGCCAAAGCCCCAGTCTGTGGAGCATTATTGTGACTTCGGCGTCACTTCGTTCAATAACTGTCTTACCTAGCATGGCAACAGTCCCGCGCTCGAACGCGCCCGGGCGCAGATGGGTGGCCGGCGCAACGCCCATTGACATGATCGCGGCGATCTTCGAAAGCCGCGTACTCCCCTTTTCTACCAAGTATTTCCTGTCCTTCGTGGGGAGTTGCTTGAGAGCAAGCTGGAATCGGAGATATTCCTCGTCGTACGTGGGATTTGCCTCCCCCTTGCGGTAGATGCGAACGCACGATGAGCCCTGGAACGAGATCGTCGGAACCATGGCGCCAGTGTCGATGAACCAATCTACGAGCGCGCTAAAGGCGAGTTCTAGGTTAGGATGCCGCGCAGCAGAGAACTCGCCTTGATTGGCCCTTACGAACTCCAACAATTCCCCATAAGTGAAACCGATGCGCAGTCGCTTGTAGGGATCGGTGGCAATCTCGTCCCGCGTAAATGGCGAGCAGAGCGAGTACTTGTCAGGGTCGTCGGCTCCAACCGCCCGTGCCAAGTCCTGGAGGAGGGCGTCAAGTATCTTCCGCAGTGGCTGGCTTTGCTCCGCATACAGCTTTGCCCTAGCCGTGACTTGTTCATTGCTAATGACTGATGGATGCGACGGTTGCTCGCTGACCAGGTCCGCTCGCCGCCGCATGAAAGCTTCGACCATGTTATGACTCGGCTGTGGCAGGGTCGCGCCGAGAAGCGCCTCGCACTCATGCAGAGCGGCTGGTCCGAACTCCGAACCGAACTCTTGAAGCGAAAATGGCGCGAGGCTAGATCGCTGCAGCAACCCGTTGAGGGCATGAGTGACATCCTCAACGAACAAGAGAGAGTCGCAGTAGGCAGTTGCCCGCCCCAAGCCGTCGCGACGTTCGTACTCGAGTTGTCTGCCGCTCTGAACGTGACTGAGCCCAGCCAGTAATGAAAACACGCGAAAGGAAGCCGAGCCGGTGGGGTAGTCGTTCTCAAGAGGCAGCGTGGGCGCGAGTGCCATCGGAACAACATTACAAATGCGCTGCCGGAAGTCGAAGTACAGGCGGACCTTAATCGTCCAGCCCCACTCGTGGCGGAGGGTTATCGAGGCACGTGGCAGACCATTCGTGAGTTGCTCTTGGTCGATCGTAGCGTGCGCTGCTTCTCCGAACCGTGACTGCAGCCAAGCCCAGCTTTGCTCCCACGTCGAGAACGGGGCGCGGAGCACGCAAGGAATAAGCGGAAAGTCAGCGTCGTACGGTTTAGGAACCGAACGGAGCAGGCGAGGCACGGAATTGACGAGCAGTCGGTAGTTTCTGTCTGAAAGGGAACCGACATTGCCGAGGTAGACCCCTGCCTCCGCGGTCTTAGCCTCGTCACGAGTACCCAGTGCAAAGAGGCGCACCTCGCGCGCCCCGCTCTGTAGGACGCGATCACGTGCACGAAGCATGGTAGTGCCGACGTTCCAAATGTCGTCGACTATCGCAACCCGCGCATTGGCCAACTGCGTGCCCACGAAAGGCAAGGCTTGATCAGAGACACAAATGACTTGGCCGCCCAAGTTGAGATTGAGCGCCTCAATGATGCGCGGCATCTTGCGAGCAACCAGGACCGCAAAGTCGGGCTGGTAGGTTTGCACCCGCTCGCACACGCGCTGCCAAGCGCGCGCAAGAGACACCTCCAACGAGCCATTCTCAACTCGTGCATCATCTCGTCCACGACCGCGATCGCGCACAACCGCCAGCTCCATTGCTTAATTCCTCATCGACTAGTGGCGCGTGTACCTGCACGCATTGGTGTAGGTTCCAGTAGGGGTCTGGGACGCCTAACCGATAATTATACTCCACCCGTTCCCGTGTCAAGCTCGGCGATCGACTGCTCGGTGTCATGAACTTCAGCTGACGCTCTTGAGACTTTCCGGCTGCCTGTTACTTGTTATTTCCAGTATTCGACGGTCTGCTTCCGAGAACTCAACGCCGGGGACGGCACTGACATGCGTTCGGTGCACGTTTTTACCGTTCATCGGAGAGACGATCATCTTTAAATGTTGCTGGCCCGCGAGTGATTGACTACCCGCTGAACCGGGGTTCGACAAAACAGGTGTAGGGTGCAGGGAAAGACACTTCCGGCGACCGTGGTTTATACCGACATGCGGGCGCGTGCAGTCACGGCGCGGATGTTCGAACACGCGCCTGCAGCAATCCTTCCAGCATTTCCCGCTCACTCGAACAGCATCGTTGTTTCCTCCGCCTACCAATGCCACCAATCAACCGCTTGATTGGACCACGTATAAGCCATTGATTCATAACGGTGCGATTTCATGAACTCGTGGACTTCGGGTCGCCGAGGGAAGCGACCCCGGAGAGAAGAATGGCCCGGAGAGAGTGAAAGCGGCCAAGTTTCGGCGCCCGCGGGAAACGACGAAGTCCACAGGAACCCGCACGAACCCGCGCCAGCACGCGGGAGTACGCAAAAAAAGACCAACCCGATGAGGGGTTGGTCTTCTTGTTTGGTGGGCCCGCAGGGACTTGAACCCTGGACCAAAGGATTATGCTTACCAC
>CAZPSQ010000387.1:0-4710 GCA_964588755.1 uncultured Prosthecobacter sp.
AGGGTCGATGACGTCCTTTGTCGTCATGCTGCCGGAGACATCGTGCAGCACGGCCAGCACAGGCTTCGTCTGCGGCTTGAAGGTCTCCAGCCACTCCGGCTGCAGCAGCGTGATGGCGATGCCCACCGCAATGATCACCCGCAGCAGCTCCAGCCAGCCGATGAGCGGCCGGTAGCCCGTGCGCCGCCACGCCATGAACGCCAGCCCCATGATCGCCACGACAAACGCCACACCGACCGCAAAGGCGGTGGGTGTCGGGTTGAAGACGAGCTGGGATGTGGTGGGCTGCATGCGGCTGGGTTCTCAGTTCGCTGTTCTCGGTTCGCTGTTGTTCAGAGCCGCTCCCGCGGGCGCTTGGCGCCGTCCTCGATCCATTGAATGCACGCAGGCCGCCGCAGGCGAAGACTTGGTCTGGCGCATCCACGCAACACCCTCCGTCACCGATAGCATCGAGAACGAGTGGGAGAACGAGCACGAAAACGAAAAAGGGTTCATGCGGCAACGGGTTGAGCTTCGCGCTTCGGCGGCAGGCACAGCAGCGCCTCGCCCAGCAGGGCCACGGCCATCAGCATCAAAAACGTGCGCCAGACCTCGCTGGCCAGGCTGGCATCACTTTCCACCTGGTCCTCAATGAGATGGTGATCCAATCCGGCGAAGAGCTCGGCCAGCGCGGTCTTTCCCAAAGCCTCCGGCCGGTCCTCCCTCAAGGGCCGGTTAAGCGCGATGATCCGCTCTCCATTTTCAACCACACCCGCCCGCAGCGGCTGCTCGGAGCTAAGCATGGTGGAGCCGTCCGTGCGTTTCCATAGGCCGAGGTCGCCACTGCCGAGGGCCTTGGCGCCGGCCTCGCGCTGCTGGGCCTTGCCCAGGCCGCGGGCACCCTCGTTCAAGGCACGATGCAGCATGGCGAACATGACCACGCCATCGCGCGCCAGCGTGGATGAACCCGACCCGGTCAGCGTGCCGAGGAACCAGGCATTTCCCTCCCCCGTGGTGTTTGCCCGCATCAGCAGCGGCACATTGCCCGTCAGGCGGGCGAGCGGTGTGCCCTCCCCAAGGATCTCGCAGTGGCGCTGCACCTCCAGGTCCCCCACAGGCAGCGCGGTGCCGCTGCGGGTGTTGGCCAGCAGGCCGGCGTCGCTGCGCCACCATTCGACATTCATGCTCTTTCCCCCGGCAGACCATGCGCCCCAGTGCAGGCCGCCGAAGGTGCCGTTGTCCGGCGTCTCCGGAGGCAGGAAAAGCAGGCTGCGGCCTTCCCTGAGATGGGTGGTGAGCTGTGTGGCCGCCAGGTCGTCCGCCTTGGGCAGGGCCGCGTGCCACAGGATGAGCGCCGTTTCCTCCCACGGAATCTCCGCGGCGCGCGAACGCGGCAGCACGGTGGCGGCGTACTTGCGGGCCGGATCGGCGGCTGCTTCCAGCGCCGCCTGCAGCGGGCCGCTTTCAACATCCTCGTCGGTGATGATGACGGACCTCAGCACGGCAGGCTCATCAAAGACGAAGTGAAACACATTGTCCGCCGTGGCGGCATCCGCAGGCAGCTCCACGCGCCCGGAGCCGCGCTTCGTCGCCTTGTCCAGCGGGATCGCCAGCGCCTGTGCCACAAGCAGGCTGTCCTTCATCTCCATCTTCAGCGTGGTGCTCACTCCATTGATGACAAATCGCAGCGGCAGCTCCAGTGGCTCGTTTGCGCCTGCCTCACGCGTCACCCGCAGGTCCAGCAGCAGCTCCGCCTTCTCGGCCGTTTCACGCCGCGTCACACGCTCCACCATCACGGCGAGATTTTGTGGCGCGGGCTGCGCATAGCCCAGCAGATGAAAGCGCAGCCCCTTCAGACTGGCAAAGGCCGTCCGCAGCGCCTGCCAGCGCCCGCTGCCCGCATCCCAGTCGCTCTGCCGCAGATCGCTCAGCACCCACACATCCGTGCGGCCGGTTTGATTGGCGGTGATGTAGTCCAGCGCGCCTTGCAGCAGCGCCGGCATATCCGCCGCCGTGTCCGTCAGGCCGGTGAGCGGGAGGTCAATCAGCGACTCCGGCTTCTCCAAAAGCTGCGGCTGCAGGTGCGCGTTCTCGATCAACACCAGCTTCGACCGCGTGCCCACCGTGTCCCGCAGCGCCTGCGCCAGTTTCGCGATGCCCGCCGCCCGCTTGCTCGTCCCCGTGGAAAGATTCTGCTGCTCCATGCTGGCGGAGCGGTCCAGCAGCACGATCACCGTGTCCGGCACCCCGCCCGTCAGCCCCAGCAGCCCGCCCGCCATCGGCCGCGTGATCACAAACAAGATCGCCAGCACCGCCAGCACTCGGAAGGCCAGGATGAGGATCTGCCGCAGCCGCGACAGTCCCTTGTTCATCCGCTGCGCCATGCGCAGAAACATCATGGCCGCCCACTTCACCTGACGTCGGCGGTACAGATGGATCAAATGAATGACAACCGGCAGCGCGGCGAGCGGCAGGGCAAAGAGCAGCGCTGGTGCGAGGAAGGTCATGGGGGTGTCTCTGCCGCACCTCGGGCGGCCTCAAGGACTTGGTGCTGCTTCTGGCGTGCCACGAACTGAAGAATGCCGGAGATGAGAAAGCCCAGGCCCGTCAGCAGACGGAACCAGAAAGCCCACGTGAATCCCTGTTCCATCTGGAGAAACGCGGACAAAATCCCGGAAACTCCAGCCACCAAGTAGAGGATGGCAGCCACTTGGCCCAGCCTGCCGGGCCTCGCAGAGCCGAACTGATATCCTGTGGGTGATGTCATCACCGGCCTCCCTTCTTCTCAAGGCGTGCGAGCAGGAACTTGGCGAGCACGTCGTCATACTTCTCATGCAGCTTCACGCGGTGGTAGTCCATGCCCGTGGTGCGGACGAGCTCGTCGATCTCGTGCATGTACTGGCGCACCGCCTCACGGTAGTTGCGGGCGATGAGGCTCGGGTCCGCCAGCACCGCTTCTCCGCCTTCCAGGTCAATGAAGCGGGCGGGGCGGTCGAAGTCAAAGTCGAGTTCCTGCTGGTCCAGCAGGTGAAACACCGCCACGTCGTGCTTGCGAAAGCGCAGGTGCTGGATGGTGGACTTCAGCTCCACCGGCGGCACGAAAAGATCGGAGAAGATGATGACCAGCGCCCGCTGGCGGATTCTCTCTGCGGCATCATGCAGGGCAGTGAGGAGGGTCGTGTCCCCCACGGGCTGAAGCCCCGCCATCTGATCCAGCACCAGACCCAGGTGGGCGGCCCCACGTTTGGCGGGGATCTCCACCGGCTTCTCCGCCATGCTCCACAGCCCCACCCCATCTCCCTGCTGCGCCGCCACATAGCCCAGCGTGCCCGCCAGCTTCTTCGCATAGTCGAAGCGCGTGCTGCCCGCCGGGCCGAAGCTCATGCTGCCGCTGGTGTCAAGAAGCAGGCAGAGGCGCAGGTTCGTGTCCGCCTCGAACTCCTTGATGTAAAAGCGGTCGCTGCGCCCCCAGGTGCGCCAGTCCAGCCGACGTGTGTCATCACCGGGGACGTACTTGCGGTACTGGGCGAACTCCAGCGAGGAACCGCGCACCGGGCTGCGGTGCTTGCCTGAGACGCTGCCGAGCATGGCGTGACGGGCGTTGAGGGGCAGGGCCATCAATCGATTGAGTACCGCAGGCTCTAAAAAGGATCGAGATGCTTCAGCCATGATCATCACCTCCCCAGTTCGTCCTCGTTCTCCTACTCGTCCTCGATTCTATCACTCCCGAATTTGAAGCGCCGACATCGAACTTCTCCACCAGCTTGCACAGAATCGACACCACCCGGATCAACAACGCCTTGCCCTCCGCAATCCATTGTTTCGTCGTTGCCCGCTTGGCCACCAAAGCATCCAGACATGCCGCACATTCCATAGCTGATCCGCGAGCGTCATCAAAATACCGTGCTCTCTGCTGAGTTGCTCGCTTGCCGTTGCCCTCCGCCGTGTTGAGCAAGGCCGAAAGACTCGCACGATCAAGCTGATCGCACGTCTCGCGCAGATGTGGTGTTTGAGAGGCGCGAGTTTCGATCAGGAGATCCGTGACCCACGTGAGAAACTGAAGCTCGAGTTGATACACTTCGAGTTTCTCATGGTCGAATTGGATGCTGGCAGGCATGCGGAGCGGAAGGATCGAGGACGAGTAGGAGAACGAGGACGAGGACGACTCTGAACCAGCTCATCCAGCCTTCACCAGCTCATCCACCAGCCGCTTCGCCACATCACGGCTGCTCACGCCATCGCTTTCCGCCGTGAAGGTCGTCATCACACGGTGCCTCAGCACAGGCTCGGCCACCTCCATCACATCCTCCAGCCGCACCATGTAGCTCCCTTGCAGCGCCGCCCGTGCCTTCGCCCCCAAGATCAAATACTGCACCGCGCGCGGTCCCGCGCCCCAGCTCACCAGCGGCTTCAGCCACGCGGGCGCCTCGCTGCTGGCGGGGCGTGTCTTTCGCGCCACATCCACGGCAAACTCATAGATATGATCCGGCACCGGCACCCGCCGCACTAGATCCTGAAACGCCAGCACCTTGGCCCCATCCAGCACATGCTCCAGCCTCGGCAGGCTCAGCCCAGTCGTGCTTCTCGCGATGGCGATCTCCTCCTCCCGGCTGGGATAGTCCACCCCGATCATGAACATAAACCGGTCCAGCTGCGCCTCCGGCAGCGGGTAGGTGCCTTCCTGCTCGATCGGGTTCTGCGTCGCCAGGACGAGGAACGGCTTCGGGAGGG
>CAZPSQ010000388.1:0-4709 GCA_964588755.1 uncultured Prosthecobacter sp.
AGCTTTTCCCCACCAGCCTGCGCAGCACGGGCACGAGCTTCTGCTACAACGTCGGCCGTTTCGTGGCCGCAAGCGGACCCTTCACCCTTGGCAGCCTCCAGGCCGCTCTGAAGGCTGGTGCCACGACTCCCGAGGCCAAGCTCGAAGCCTTCCGCAACGCCTGCTCCTACATGAGCGTGATCTTCCTCCTCGGTCTTGTCGCCCTGGCCTTCCTTCCGGAGACGAAGGGCCGCCCGATGCCGGAAGATTGATCTGGGCAGGTTTGTTTTGAGCCGGAGCATGGACGGCGGTGCAACTGACCTGACAGTTGGCCGCCGGAGCGTCGTTAGAGGCGCGCCATGCTCCGTTTTCTTTTCCCGTGCCTGCTCAGCGCCCTGCTTCTCCAGTCTGCCCTGGGAGCCAAGCCCAACCTGCTCATCATCACCACGGATGACATGAGCTGCGATTCGGTGGGAGCCTTTGGCTGCAAGGTGAAGGACACCACGCCGCACATGGACCGCCTGGCGGCTCAAAGCCTGCGCTTCAATCATGCGCATGTGGTCGTGGGAAACTGCATGCCATCGCGCAATGTGATGTGGAGCGGCAGGTATCCGCACAACAACGGCATCGAAGGCTTCCGCTCCATCCCCAGGGAGGCCAAGAAGTATCCCGTGCTGGGCGAGATCGTGAAGGAGGCCGGCTACTTCACCGGCATCCGGCACAAGGTGGAGCACAGCACTCCCTATGCGCCCTTTCCCTGGGATCTCGACCTCCGCGAAGAGAAGCGCGACGACGTGAAGAATGCCGCTTCGTGGGGCAGGGCCGCCGCCAGGGGCATCGCGGCCGCCAAAGAGGCTGGCAAACCCTTTTGCCTCCTGCTGAACATCGCCGATCCGCACAAGCCCTTTTACAATGAGGGCAAAAAGGGAGCCCAGGCGGAAGACCCCAACACGCCCACGAAAGTCTTCACGCCGGAGGAGATGATCGTGCCCGGCTTTCTGCCGGATGATCCCATCATCCGCCAGGAACTGGCCCTTTATTACAGCAGCGTCCGCAGAGCTGATGATGCCGTGGGGGCCATTCTGGCGTCCTTGAAGGCTTCTGGTCAGCACGAAAACACGATCATCCTCTTCCTTTCTGATCATGGCATGCCGCTGCCCTTTGCCAAGACGCAGCTCTACCACCACAGCAGCCGCACACCGCTCATGATCCGCTGGCCCGGCGTGACGAAGGCGGGGGCTGTGGACGACGAGCACATGATCTCCTCCGTGGACCTGCTGCCCACGATCCTGGACATGCTCGGCATCGCCCAGCCGGGCGGCTTTGATGGCAGGTCCTTCGCCGGTGTGTTGAAAGGCGAAAAGCAGCCGGAGCGCACGATGGTCTTCAAGGAGCACAATGAAAACTCCGGCGGGCAGAACACGCCCATGCGTGCCGTGCAGACGAAGGACTGGCTGTACATTTTCAGCCCCTGGTCCAATGGCAGGCGCGTCATGACCGGTGCCACCAACGGCACCGCCACCTGCCGCCAGATGCGGGTGCTGGCGAAGAGCAACGAGCAGATCGCCGCGCGCATCGACCTCTTTGATCATCGCGTGCCGGAAGAGGCCTATGAGGTGAAGTATGACCCCGACGCGCTGACCAACCTCATCACCAAGCCGGAGAATGCCACGCAGGTGGCCATGTTGGAAAAAGCGCTGGAGGACTGGATGGTCCGCACCAGCGATCCGCTGCTGGAGGTCTTCCGCAGGCGCGGCGATGCTGCCTTCCGCGAGCAATACATGGCCCAGCTTGAGAAGCAGCAGGTGAGCCGGAAAGATCGCAAGGCGGCCAAGCAGATGCAAAAGACGGAGAAGAAGGAAGCTCCCAAGGCAGCCAGCAAGCTCATCACGCTGGAGGTGCCTGCCAGTGTCACTGCTGGTCAGAAAGCCACCGTCAAACTCATCCATGCCTTCCCTGATGAACTCGGGGAAAAGCCCATCCAGGTCACTCTCAAAGGAGATGACAATGCCCGCATCGAGCGCAAGGAGATAAGAGCGCGCGGTCACGGGCTCTTCGAAGTCACTTTCGACATCCCAGCCTCACTGGCGGGCAAGAAAGTCAGCTTCGCCGGTCTCGTCGGGAAAAGCATCAAGGACACGCTGCAGCATTTGCAGAGCAAGCCGGTGCCGGTGAAGTGACGCCATGAAAAAGCTGCTTTGCCTCCTGTTGCTGGCGTGTGTGAACGCTCTCGCCGCGACTCCACCCAACTTCGTCTGGATCATCGCAGACGACATGTCTCCTGACACCGGGGCTTACGGTCTGTCCGAGGTCAAGACGCCGCACCTGGACCAGCTCGCCGCGGAAGGCAGACGCTATGCGCGCGCCTACTCCACCGCGCCGGTTTGCAGTGCCTCGCGCTCGGCTTTCATCCTGGGCACGTACCAAACGACCACCGGGCTGCACCCGCATGACACGGAGAATCCCCAGCCGCTGCCTGCGCCCTACAAGCCGCTGCCCACGCTGCTGCGGGAGGCGGGCTGGTTTGTGACGAACGCGCCAGCACCCGGAGCCATGCGGAATGGCCGGAAAATCACCAAGGCCAAGACGCACTACAACTTTGCGCACGATGCCAAGGAGATGTTTGATGGTGATGACTGGCGGCAGCGCAAGCCCGGGCAGCCTTTCTTTGCGCAGTTCCAGATCACCGAGCCGCATCGCGCGTTTCCCATTCCGGAGAAATTTGATGAGGCGGCATTGGCAGCCATTCAGCTTCCGGAAAACTATCCCGACCATCCGCTGGTGCGGCGGGACTGGCATGCCTACCAGCGCAGCGTGGAGATGGTGGACCAGCGTGTGGGCGCCATCCTGGACCAACTGCGCGCCGAGGGCGTGCTGGAAGACACCATTGTCATCTTTTTCGCCGATCACGGCCGGCCCATGCCGTGGGGCAAGCAATGGCTCAGTGTGGAGGGCCTTCAGGTGCCGCTCATCATGCGCGGGCCGAAGATTGCCAAAGGCGGTGTGGAGAATGGTCTTGTGAGCCTGATCGACCTCGCGCCCTCCATGCTCCAGCGTGCGGGGCTGGCTGTGCCGGAATGGATGGAGGGCAAGGCCATCCTCGATGGTGAATTCCCCAAGCGAGATCACCTCTTCGCGGCGCGTGACCGCTGCGGCGATGCGATGGACCGCATCCGGGCCGTGATCACGCGGGACGGATGGCTGGTGCGCAACTTCCATCCGGAGCTTTCACGGCTGAACTGGTCCAGCTACAAGGAGGACCAGTATCCCGGCATGCCGCTGCTGCGCGAGCTGCAACGCGCGGGAAAGCTGGCTCCCTTCCCCGCGCAGTGGCTCGCACCGACACGGCCTGAGATCGAGTATTACGACCTGACTGCCGATCCTGGGGGGCTGCACAATGTGGCGGGCGACAGCAGGCATACGGCCTCCGTGGCCGCCCTGCGGGAAAAACTGGATCACTGGACCTCGAGTTCCGCCGACCAGGGGGCGGGGGGCGATCCCGCCACCGAGCCGCCACTGGCCGAGATCCAGAAGAGCAAGCGCGGCGACTACAATCGCACCTGGACCAAGCGCCTCGGCAAGGCGGAGCCGACGGACGCGGAACGCGTGGAATGGTGGCTGAAGAGCTACGGCCTCAGCCCTGCCGCAGCACAGCCGTAAGATTGCCATGGCCGCCAGCTTTTGACGTTTCCCGTATGTCCCTCTCCCCTGTCTCTCGTTTCGCGGTCTGCCTTGCCTGCCTGTGGCTGCCTCAGGCAGCGGGCGCGGACCTTTCCGCCTCCGCCTATCCTTCCATCCAGGCGGCGCTGGATGCGAACCCGAACCGCATGATCTTCGTTCCCGCAGGTGATCACACGATCACGGAGAAGATCCGCATCAAGGGGGACCGCGCCGGGTTGTTTGGCCCGGGGCGCATCATTCAGCAGAACGCGGAGCAGCCCATCATCGTCGTGGAGAATGCCGCCTATGCCGAGGTTCGGGATCTGACGCTCACGCGGCCGGAGGGGAAAATGGAAAGCCGCCAGGAGGGCATTGTGGCCATCAAGTGCCGCGACCTCGTCATCGAAAACGTGCGTGTGCTCGACAACCGCAGCCCGGCGGGTGCCATCACCCTGCGCGACAGCAAGAACTGCCGTATCAGCCACTGCCTGGTGCGCAACTACATGCGCGTCAGCATTGATGACCGTACCCAGAGCAAGGACTGGGGCTATGCCTTCAACTGCACCGATGGCACGGGGATCAGCGTCAGCTACAGCACCGGCTCTTTGATCGAAGGCAACCGCATCATCGAGGACAACTTCGTTCCCACCGAGGAGGTGAGGAAAAAGCACAAGCTGGGCGACTACGTGAAGAAGAACCCGGTCAAAGGCGAGCTCATGAACCAGCAGGCCTGGGACTCCAACCACACCGACGCCTGGCAGCAGGGCTCCGGCATCATCGTTACCGCGCCGACCACCACCGACCTGACACGCCTGATCGGCAATCACATCGAAAACGCTGCGCAGGGCATCGACATCCACAGCGACCACATCATCGTGGCGAACAACATCGTCTCGAATGCCTTCATCGGCATGAAGGCCATGCACGGCTCACGCAATGTGCTGATCACCGGCAACCAGTTCACCCGCAACAGTCTGTGGGCCATCGGCCTCATGCCCGGCGCGGCGGCCAATGCGGAGAACTTCGACGGCGGCTCCATCGTCTCCAACAACATCATCGTGAACTCCTTC
>CAZPSQ010000389.1:0-4703 GCA_964588755.1 uncultured Prosthecobacter sp.
TCCTCCCCCCCCACCTCCGCCCCCGCCCCCAAAGCAGGAGGAACCGCCCCCGCCGGATGAGAAGGAGGTCGCCGCGGAGGAGGAGCCGCCGCCCGACGCGCCCGAGGCCAAGCCTGCCGATCCAGCGCCCGCGGACGAGCCTCTCGGCACCGCCATTGGTGGCGGGGACGGCAGCGGCCTGGGGCTTGGCAGTGGCAAAGGTGGCGGCGGCATGATCGGCGGCACGGGTGGCAAAAGCTACTCCGAGCGGGGCCGCTGGCAGGGCCGCATCTCACGCCAGATCCAGGCGCTCCTGCAGCAGGACCCCGTGTTGAAGTTTGCCAAGGGCAGCGTGCCTGTCCGCGTCTGGCTGGACTCCTCCGGCCGCATCACCCGCGTGGCCCTCAGCGGCAGCACGGGCAATGCGGCGCAGGACAATGCCCTGCGCCAGGGCGCCCTGGTGGGCCGCATGATTGAGCCCGCCCCGCCAGACACGCCCATGCCGGTGAGGTTCCGCTACACCGCGCAGTGACTCGTTCCCTTTTCCTTCCGCCCCAGACCCCTGCAGTTCAATGTTCGTACCTCCTCCCATCCGCCGCAGCGCCTTCCTCCTCCTTGCCGGGGTGTCCGCGCTTCCCGTGCGTGCCGCCGAGCCGCCCCTGCCTCAAGGCCCCATGATTGCCGAGGCCCGGCCGGCCACCCCGGGCCATGCCACAGCCACCGCGGCCAGCAGGCCGCCGTCGCAGGATCAGGCGCAGGAACCCTCCCCGTTGCTGCCAGACGCCTTGTTTGACCCGGCCGGCCTGCCCATTCCCACCGAGCCGCTCGCCCCGCCGCCTCCCCTCGCTGAGGAGGATGAGGACGACGAGCCTGGCATGGCGGAAAGCATCGCCGTCAATCTGGTGAAGCGCATGGTGGAGCGCGGCCTCCTCACCGAGGACGACGCCAGCGGCCTTTTCAAACAGGCGGAGCTGGACGTCGCCAAGGAGCGTGAAAAACGCCGCGCACGCCGTGCCGCCGCGCAGGAGGCGCGCGCCTTTGCGGAGCAGACCGGCACCACGCCGGGCGAGGGTGAAAAAATCCGCGTCACCTATGTGCCAGAGGTGGTCAAGGAGGAGCTGCGTCAGCAGATCAAGCAGGAGATCCTGGGCGATGTGAAAAAGGAGATCACGCCCACCATCCTGCCGGAGTGGGTGGACGCCTGGCATCCCTTTGTGGACTTCCGCCTGCGCTATGAGTACGACAGCTTTCCGGCGGGCAATGCCGCGGACGGCTCCTTCCCGAACTTCAATCTCATCAACACCGGCCCGCCTTACGACCAGGCCAATGCCGCAGGCCAGTTCGCGCCACAGTTCAATGTGGACCAGGACCGCCAGCGTGTGCGCCTGCGTCTGCGCCTCGGCACCGAGGTGGAGCTTGGCGAGGGCTTCAGCCTCGGCGTTCGCCTCGGCACCGGCGACTCCAACAATCCTGTCTCCGGCAATCAAAGCCTCGGCTCCACCAGCACCGGCCCTGGCGGCAACTTCAACCAGCAGGGAGGCCAGTTTGCCAAGTATGCCATCTGGCTCGACCGCGCCTTCCTGCGGTGGGAGCCTGTGGACTCGTTCTCCTTCACCGTCGGCCGCTTTGACAATCCCTTCTTCTCCACCGTGGCGGTGTGGTCGGAGGACATCGGCTTTGACGGCGTCGTGCTGCAGGCAAAGCATGAGTTTGCCGAGAGTGGCATGGCTCCCTTCCTGACACTGGGCACCTTTCCCATCTTCAACACCGACCTCCACTTTGCCTCCAACCAGCCGGCCAAGTTTGAGAGCCGTGACAAATGGCTGCACGCGGGCCAGGTCGGCGTGGACTGGAAGATCAGCCGTGACTGGCACGTGAAGGCCGCCGCCGCCTACTACTACTTCCAAAACATCGAGGGCAGGCTGTCCACCCGCTACATCCCGCTCAACGCGGAGGACCAGGGCGACACCGACCACACCCGCCCCAGCTTCGCGCAGCGGGGCAACTCCTACCGCAGGCTGCGCAACATCGACAACACCACTGCCGCCAACAACTTCGGCGGCACCAACCAGTGGCAGTACTACGGCCTCGCCACGCCCTTCCGCGTGGGCGCCCTCACCACGCGTGTGGACTACAACGGCTTTGAGCCGTTCCAGGTCTCCTTCATTGGTGAGTACCTGCAGAACTTCGCCTTCAACCGCAATGTGGCCGCCTCCACCGCCATCAACAACATCGGCTCCAACGGTGACTTTGAGGGCGGCAACAAGGCCTGGGACATTGGTGTCCGTTTTGGCACCGCCGAGTTCCAGAAGCGCGGGGACTGGATGGCCTACATCGGCTACACCCATCGCGAGTCCGACTCCGTGGTGGACGGCTTCAATGACCAGAACTTCGGCGGCGGCGGCACCAACCTCGCTGGCTACACCCTCGGCGGCGCCATCGCCCTCTCCCCCCGGGTGAATGCCGCGCTGCGCTGGATGAGCGCCAGCCAGATCGCCGGCCCGCAGTTCAAGGCCGACATCCTGATGTTCGACATCAACGCCAAATTCTGATCATGAAAAAAACAGTTCTTTTCATTCTGTCTCTCCTCCTGGTCAACGCGTCCGCCCAGGACGAGTCCGGCGCCATGGAGCAGCGCCTGCGCGACTCCCTCAAGAGCATCGCCGTGCGTCTGCGCGCGGCCGAGACCGACCGCGCCAGCCTCCAGGCCGCGCAGGCCCAGAACGAGGTCACCCTCCAGCAGCAGACGGAGGAGATCGCCGCGCTGAAAAAGCAGCTCGCCGCGGTGAGCAAGCAGGCCTCCAGCGACCAGGACGCCGCGCGCAAGTCCATCGACACCCTCACTGCCAAGGTCGAGCTCGGCCAGACCGAGAACCTCCGGCTCAAAGCCGAGTCCGCCAAGTGGCAGGAAGGCTTCAACAAGGCCGCCGCCGTCGCCCGTGCCAAGGAGGCCTCCCGTGCCGATGCCGCCTCCAAGGCCGTGCTGCTGGAGCGCAAGGTGGCCGAGCGCGAGCGGCAGAACCGCGAGCTCTTCCAGACCGCCAGCGAGATCCTGGAGCGCTATAAAAACTACGGCCTCGGCAAGGCCCTGCTCGCCCGCGAGCCCTTCACCGCCACCACCAAGGTGAAGCTGCAAACCCTTGTGCAGGACTACGGCGACAAGCTGGAGGACAACCGGCACAACCCCTTTCGTGACGACGCGGGGGATGAGCCTCCTGCGCAGCCCTCCACCGCCTCCGCACGATGAGCTGGAACGCCCCAGTTCTGGCCGCCGCGCTCCACCTGCTCCCCACGGCGCTCGTCGCCCAGGAGTCGCAGGTCATCGCCCGTGCCGGCAGGGCCGAGGTCAGTGCCGGGGAAGTCCGTGCCTCCTTGGAGACGCTGGACGCGCGCCAGCTCGCCGCCGTGCGGCAGGACCCCGCGCTGCTGGAGCAGGTGGCGCGCTCCTTCATCGTCCAGCGGCTGGTCCTGCGCCAGGCGCTGGAAACGAAATGGCATGAGCGGCCCGAGGTCATCGCCCGCCTGCAACGCGCGCATGACAGCACGCTCACGGAAAGCTACCTCGACTCCGTCTCCCAGCCGCCCGCGCATTATCCCGATGAGGCAGAGCTGGCCGCCGCCTACGGCCAGCGCAAGGCCGCCCTGCTCATCCCGCGCAGTTTTCATCTCGTGCAGGTCTTTGTGCCCGTGCCTGCGGGTGCCGGCGCCGCCACCCGGAACCAGGCCCGCGCCAAAGCGGAGGCCGCCCTGCGCGAGGGGGCCTTCACCGACATCGGCTGGCTCACGGAAAACCAGATCCAGCCGGAGATCCGCGCCCACCTCCCCAGGCTGAAGCCCCAGGCCGTGTCCGCGCCCATCGCCCTCAAAGACGGCTGGCATGTGTTCAAGATTCACGCCCTGCGCGAGCCACGCACGCCCGCGCTCGATGAGGTGCGCGCGCAGCTCCGCCTCACACTGCGCCAGGAGCGCCAGCGCGAAAACAGCCAGGCCTGGCTCGCCGCCTTTCTCAAAGACAACCCGCTGAAAATCGACCCGGCCGTGCTTTCCCGGACACTGCCGCAGTCGTCACCATCCTCCAGCACACCATGAACCTGCTGCCTTCTCTTCGCCGTCTCCGGAAACAGCATGCCACCGTGCATGCCTCCCTGGTGTTTGCCTTGTCCCTGCTCACCACGCTGCCGCCTGTCCGTGCAGGGGATATTCTGCGTCCCGCCGCGGCCGCTGGCGGTAGTGGAGGCGGCACCTCACCCGCCGTTGTCGCTCCCGGTGTGGACCCCGTGGCCACTGCCCAGGCGCTCGCGCTCGGTCGTGCCGCCGCCGGGGATATCCTCGCCCGCGGCTCGGAGGCCTACCAGTCGCTGAAGGCCATGCAGGACGCCGCGCGTGCGCTCGCCATCAGCGGCCCGGACAACCTCGGCATCAATCCCAACAACCCCGCCATGCAGCTTGATGACGTGCCCAATGGCCTGGGCTTGGGCGGCCTTCAGGTGGACCCCGCCGTCGCCACCAATGCCGCCCTGTGGAGCGGTGCCAGCGCGCCCACCCAGACCACGGCCGACGGCCACACCACCGTCACCGTGGAGCAGACCGCCCAGCAGGCCTTGCTGAACTGGGAGACCTTCAATATCGGCAGGCAGACCACGCTGAAGTTTGACCAAAGCGCCGGCGGTGCCAATGCGGGCCAGTGGATTGCTTTCAACTTCGTTAATGATTCCAGCGGCGCT
>CAZPSQ010000390.1:0-4648 GCA_964588755.1 uncultured Prosthecobacter sp.
CGATATCGAGAACATGTTCGATCTGCTCGACGTGAAGCAGGAAGTCGTCGACCGCCTCAAAGCCACGCTGGCGAAGGGGGAGCCGATCATTGCGGCGGGGGCGGGAACGGGGATCAGCGCCAAGTTCATCGAGAAAGGCGGCGCGGACCTGATCATCATTTACAACAGCGGGCGCTTCCGCATGATGGGGCACGGCAGCACCTGCGGCCTGATGGCCTACGGGGATGCGAACGCGATCGCGATGGAGATCGGCGAGTACGAGGTGCTGCCTGTGGTGAAGGAGATCCCTGTGGTGTGCGGCGTGCATGCCACGGACCCGCGCCGGCGGATGTGGCACTGGCTGGGCAAGGTGAAGGAGATGGGATTTTCCGGTGTGAACAACTTCCCCACCCACTGCATTGTGGACGGGCATTTCCGCGGTGTGCTGGAGGAGACGGGGATGAGCGTGCAGAAGGAGTTTGAGATGGTGGGGCTGGCCACCAAGATGGACCTGTTCAGCATTGTTTATGTGGCCACGCCTGAGGAGGCGGTGGAGATGGTGAAACAGGGCGCGGACGCCGTCATCGCCCATGTGGGAACGACGGTGGGAGGCAGCATCGGCGTGGTGAACGCAGTGGTGGACTGGGACTTCACGGTGAAGCGGACGCAGGAGATCATTGACGCGGCGAGGAGCGTGAAAAAGGACGTCTTTACCCTGACCCACGGGGGTCCGGTGAACACGCCGAAGGATGTGGAATTCATCCTGGGCAAGACCACCGCAGACGGCTTTGTCGGCGCCAGCAGCCTGGAGCGCATGGGGGTGGAAGACTCCCTGACGACGCTGACGCGGGAGTTTAAGGCGGTGCGGCGGTAGTATTCAGATAGGCTGGCTCTCAAAAAGCTTGTCCTATTCCCGGCAATGCGATTTTTGGAACTGATTTCTGGGTGTCCGAGTGGGCGAAGAGGGATTCGCTTATCGGTCACTTCGTTTGCCACGGCGGCTGGAGGACCAGCCGCCCCCCCCCCACTGGGCTTCAGACCGCGTCGAGAATCGCTATAATGAATGACAATCGTTTGGAGAAGCGGTCTAATTTAGCGCTGTGCAGGGCCGCCCTTTTTCTCTGATATCCACTTTTGCAGACTGCTCCCGAACATTCGCACGGGTGTGTTTGAGGTGCAGCTGGCTGCTGTCCTGTGTTTTGTTGCTGGGGGCTTCCCTGTTAAAAGCAGATATTGCAGGATCGGCAAATCAACTGATCCGAGAGGGCCGCTACGAGGCGGCAAAGCAGTTCCTCAAACAAGCGAAAAGCACGGCGGCAGGCGCAGAAGCACAGACTGTAGAGACGATGCTTGGGGGGCTGGAATCCTACCTTCTTTCGCGCAAGCAGCCGGCCAGCCGCAGGATCGCCCCTGCCGAGCCGCCTGAAGCGCCTGCCTTTCCCTTTCCGCCCATCAACAACGGCGGTTCCCCAGTGGCCCCGCCGCCTGTGCCCAGCCCACCCGCCTCCAAGTATCAGCGCAGCTCCCGCCCAGCCCATATCATCGCACTGGGCGGCTACAGTGACAGTTGGTCGGCGGCGTCCTCCTTCAACAGCCCCTATGAGGTTCAGGGATTGTTCATGACGGCAAAGTGGCCCACAGACAGCATCGAAAAGTTCAAGGATGCTGGCTACATCATCACAGCCACAGCAGGCGACAGCAGCAGGTGGGCAGTGGTGATGTCCCGCCACAAGGACAGGCGCAGGCCTTTGCAATATGTTTACGGGCCCGCCAGCCTTGACCAACAATTTGAGACATGGATCGCTGATGGTTGGAAAAAGGGCTACCACATCACCTCCGTGGCGGGCTTTGGGAATGAATGGGTGGTCACCATCACCGCAGACATGGGATGGGGAAGACAGCGATTCCACATGCCGGCCCCCTACAAGGCAGATTGGGTGCAAGCACGGCTGAACGAGGGTTACAGCGTGACCAGCGCCGCCGGAGACCGTCATGTTTCCGGCAATGGCGTGTTGACCGACACCTACTTTCTGGTGGCCACCCAGGGCACCGGCAGGATCTACGGCGAAGTCGGCGCACGCCTGACACGTGCTGAGTTCCGCCCCTGGCTGGAGGAGAAGCGCAAGACGATGGCACCTGTCGCCTTTCTGGGCTTCAAGGATACTCCTGGCGCGATTTTCGCCTCGGAGAAACTGCAAGACTCTGGCTGGGGGTTTGTCTTGAACGCCTCCAATCAGGACTTTGTGGAGTGGTCCAAATCAATACGCATGGAAGAATCCGTGCGCTGAGCCGCCAAGCTCGCTTTCCCTTTCTGCCTGTGTCCCGTCTTTTCCTTCTGCTGCTTTTGACAACCCTCTGCCCCACTCTGTGGGCGGAGGACGTGCTTTTTGTGAAAAACGAATGGGAACGCCGCCTGCACGTCTGGGCCAATGACTCTTACCAGGGGTATGTGGAACCAGGCCAGGTAGCCTACATGCCGCAGGAGGGTTTTGTGACCTTGGACAGCGGCCTGCAGCCCGATGGCAGCATGAAGATGGATCACGCCTATGGCGGCTGGGAGATCCGGCCAGAGTTCAAGATTGTGGGGGCCTCCATTCCCTTCGAAAAGGACGGCACCACCGTCAGTTTTTATTCCGAGGGCAGCGACCCGTACGCCAGGGGCCGCTACAAGCTGTGGTCCTTCGGTGCCACCACCACTGGCAGTCTCAGCCCTCCAGAGGGCGTGGAAACGGAGCATGCCGTGAAAATACGCCTGGGGCGCGAGCCGCAAACCGTGCTGACCATCATCGACAAAGGCGTCACCCAGGCCACCAGCAATGGCAGCCCAATCACCGGACTGGCCAACAATGACGGCAGCCGCTTCCCGCTGAAGCTGGCGGGCATCACCGGCACAGGCCAGGGCTTTACCAACTCTGCGGGCATGAAGCTCCTCTGGGTGGACCAGGGCTACTATCTTGCCGCAACCGAAGTCACCCAGGACCAATGGCAATCCGTCATGGGAGGCAATCCCAGCCGTTTCAAGGGTGGCAGCCTCCCCGTGGAACAAGTCGACTGGCAGGACGCCATGAACTTTTGTGAACGCCTCACCCAGCAAGACCGCGCGGTCGGCAGACTGCCAAAGGACCATTCCTACACCCTACCAACGGTGGCACAGTGGGAGCACGCCTGCCGGGCTGGCACGACAGGGGACTACGCAGGCCCTCTGGAGCAAATGGCGTGGTACGAGGCCAATTCAGGGGAGCGCACCCACCCCGTGGCCACCAAGCAACCCAACGCCTGGGGATTCTACGACATGCATGGCAATGTCTGCGAGTGGTGCCGGAGCTCGTCGAGAAACGGCTACGCTTACTGTGGCGGCGGCTGGCTTAGCGGTCCGGAGCAATGCCGATCCGCCAGCAGCATCTCATACTACCCAAACCCTGGCAATCTTGACATTTGCCTGGGCTTCCGACCGGTAGCAGTTCCGTCCCAATAGCCAGCAAGCAGCAGGCGAAGCCTTCGAGGGGGGGGGGACGACCTCCCTGCGAGCGGAGGATGAGCCATGTGAGGTTTTCTCAGGCTCTCGGTGATCAACTATCGACCACGGACCTGGGTTGAAGACCGCGTGCCATCCGGTGCCCCCCCGTTCGGCTACGTATATTCTTATCTCTCAAGGATTCTCCCCAGAAAGGGGGCGGCGGGGTGCAGAAAGGGGTTTTGCAAAAAAAATCCCGGCATGTATGGTCCCCTCCGGCGTTACTACTACCATACGGTGTAGCAGCCGTTTTCCCTCATGTCCGACGACCCCTTCAACAACCGCCCCGACGGCCCAGGCCGCCGCAACCCAGATCCGCAGTTCAACTGGCGCGGTTTCATGCTTTTCGCCCTTGCGATCACGCTGCTGATCTCGGGCTTTCTGATGAACAAAGGTTTCGTGGCAAACCGCCGGGTGATCGACTACTCCGAGTTCAAGAAAATCGTCCAGGAAGACCGCATCGACACCCGGGAGAAGCTGCTGCTGGTCAATTCGGACGCCACGTCCGAGCAGACGATTCAAGGGTCCTACTTCCCCACGGTGGCCGCCAAGCCTGCTGACGCCCCGCCGCCGCCTGTCCCCGATCTCAGCAAGCCGCTGGACCCGGAGCCAACCCCGGGCGCTGAAGCCAAAAAAGCCCCGGCGAAGGGGGAGGCGAAAGGTTTTTCCGTGCAGGTGAACATTCAGTTCCAGAAAGAGGAGCTGCGCGCCCTGCTGGATGAGAAGAAGCTGGTGCTCATTCCATTCTATGACAACAGCATGTTGTCGTCGCTGATTGGCTTCCTGCTGCCGCTGCTGATCATCCTGGCGTTCTTCTACTTCCTGGTGCGCCAGCAGATCCGCAGCGCGGGCCGCGGGGCGCTGAGCTTTGGCAAGAGCAAGGCGAAGATGCTGTCCCAGGACCGCAACAAGGTGACCTTCAAGGATGTGGCGGGTGTGGAGGAGGCCAAGGATGAAGTGCAGGAGCTGGTGGAGTTCCTCAAGGACCCGAAGAAGTTCCAGCGGCTGGGCGGCAAGATCCCCAAGGGCTGCCTGCTTGTCGGCCCGCCGGGGACGGGCAAGACGCTGCTGGCCCGCGCCATCGCCGGCGAAGCCAACGTCCCCTTCTTCACCATTTCCGGCTCGGACTTCGTGGAAATGTTCGTCGGCGTCGGC
>CAZPSQ010000391.1:0-4552 GCA_964588755.1 uncultured Prosthecobacter sp.
GGCCATCGCCCGGGCCATCGCCAAGCGTCCTGAAGTGCTGCTTTGTGATGAACCCACGGGTGCCCTCGACGTGAACACCGGCATCACCGTCCTCGAAGCCGTGGAGCGCATCAATCGTGAGCTCGGCACCCTGGTCGTGGTCATCACCCACAATGCTGACATGGCCGGCATGGCCGACCGAGTCCTGCACCTCAAGGATGGTCAGATCATCAAGGAGCACCGCAATGAGCAGCGCGTGCCTGTCACCAGCCTCAAGTGGTAGCTGGACGCTGCGCCGAGCCTTGCGCCGGCGTCAGTTCTTTTTTTTGCCGAGGCTTTTCAGCTCCTCCTCCGTCCACATGGCCGTGCGGCCCTGGTTTTCGGCACGAATCTGGCGGATGACCTTGGTCTCCACGGCACTGGCCGTGTGTTCCCATTCGCGGCGGATGTAGGTGAGCACGCCTGCAATGTCTTCGTCGGTGAGCTGCGGCAGCGGCGGCATGGCGAGGTTGTAGGTGCGGCCACTGACTTTGATCGGGCCTGCGAGGCCATGCATGACGATGCGGGCAAGCACCTCGGACCTACCAAGAACCCATTCACTGTCCACCAGCGGCGGAGCCAGGCCGTCGAGGCCGAAACCGTGTGGCTGATGGCAGACTGCGCAGAGGGTGGCGTAGATATTCCTGCCTTTTTCAAAGAGCGCGGCCTGAGCTTCCGTCAGCGGCTTGACCTCAGGTGGCTTAGGTGCGCCGGGTTTGCCCGGCCAGACCAGGCGTTCGCGGAGGCTGGAGGTCAGTTTCAGGTTCTTCAGATACTCCGGCTCCTTGTCGAGCCAGACAAGCTTCGCCGCCTTCGACTTGCTGTCGGTCTTTGCGAGGCCTTTGAGAAGGGGCTCCCGACTTTCCGGTGATCTGGCGGCCAGATCGAGCATTTCGGCAAACGGTCCTGCCTTGCCGGCCAGTGCGACCAGTTCAGCCAAGGCCCCCAGGACAGCCTTGGAGCCTTCAGAAGGTGTTTGAGCGAGGATTTTGGCAAATGCCGCCTCCCTGCCTCTCAGGCCGGTGAGCGCAGCTTCGCGCACAAGGGTATTCCTGCCATGCTGGGCGAGCAGTCTGGCAAGCTCGGCATCCTGAATCGTCTTGATGGCGATGTGCGCAAGCACCCGCAGATGTGCTTCGGTGGTGACCTCGAAAGCGTAGTCGCGAGGCGCCACACGCACGGCCGCGGCACGGACGTGCTCGTTGGGATCAGCCAATGCTGTCTTCACGAGGTCGGGTGTGATGGCGGCAAGGCCGTCGAGTGTCCACAACGCATGTTCCCGGGTGATCGGGTTCTCGTTTTTCAGCATCTCCTTCAGGGCAGGCACGATGGAAGCATCTCCTGATTCGACGATCAGACGCTGCGTCGTGTCGCGCACCCAGCCATTGGCATGGGAAAGAAGCTTTGCGTCCTTCGTCACCTTGACTGGCTGCGGCCTGTTCCCCTCGGGCACGATGCGCCAGATTCGGCCCTGGTTGAAGGGAGTCTCGAGCTTTCGGTCCTTGATGTTCGCGATGAGGTAGTGCGTGAGGAAGCTCTGGTGCTGGATGACACCACGGTACATGTCCACAAGATACAGCGCGCCGTCCGGCCCATCCATGGCCTGCACCGGGCGGAAGCGCTCGTCGGTGGAGGTGAGGAACTCGGTGTTCTTGGCCGTGTTCGTGGCCACGACCATGCCGTCCTTCTCGCTCATGGTGAACCGCTTCACCAAGTTGGCGCAAGGCTCGGGCACAAACGCGTTGCCACGATAGTCGGCAGGGAAGGCGTCACCACGGTAGATCAGCGCGCCGCAGGTGCCCGTCGGCTTGGCCAGCGTGCCGTCGGCACGCAGCGTCTTCTCATCATAGCCCCGGTTCACACCCGGCGTGGGGTGGGAGGGGTACAGCGTCTGGTCCGCCGCCAGCTTGGCATTGATGCTGGTGGCGTTGCGCAGCAGCGGATTCCGGGCAAAAGCCTCCGTCGGCAGCAGGTCGGCACGCAGCATGTCGGAGTTGTAGTTGAAATACAGCCTGCCGTGGTTGTCCTGGCACAGGCCCCACTGCCCGCGCCCGAGTCCGGAGTCTTTCTGCCACACACCGCCGCGCAGCTTGAAGCGCGTGGCATAGCCCGCGCTCCAGATCGCATTGTCCATGGCCCACACGGGCGTGTTGGCCATGTGCTCCGGCTGTCCGCCCTGGGTGCCGTAGTCGGTGGCCACGACCTCCTTCACATCCGCCTTGCCGTCTCCGTCGGTGTCCTTGCAGAAATAAAGATTCGGCGGCACCGCGACCAGCGCGCCACCATTCACCGCCATCACCGCGCGTGGCATGATCAGCCCGTCCAGAAAGGCCGTCGCCTTGTCCATGCGTCCGTCGCCATCTGTGTCCTCCAGCAGGGACACGCGGCCGGTGGGCTGGTCCTCGCCCGCGCCGTGCATGTCATGCATGTAGCCGCGCATTTCCACCACATACATCCTGCCCTGGTCGTCAAAGCTGAGCGCCACCGGGGCCTGCACCATCGGTTCGGCGGCCACCAGCTCCACGCGGAAGCCCTTTTCCACCTTGAACGTCTTCATCTCCTCCTCCGGGGACAGCGGCACGGGCGGCGGCAGCTTGAACTTGATCTCCACCTTTTCCGGGCCGGCGTTCTTCTGGTGCACAGCGCTGGCGCTGGGCAGAAAGGATGACGCCAGGAGGGCGAGAGATGAGGGAATGGCAAGGCGTGCAGATGTCATGCGGAGACGTGGTGTTTTTTGGGGAACTGCGGAGGGGAATCAGCAATATGCCAGACAACGGCTCAAATTCTAGCCGCCCGATGACAAATCCTGGTACTTCTGGCCTCGTCATTCGGCCTTCATCCGGCATTCCTTATTCTGGTCTCGTCATTTTTTCTCCTTCGGCTTCGGCTGCTCTGAAGGCGACACCGTCACCGCCGGCACCGGCTCCTCCTTGCCCGCAAACGCATTCCAGGCCTTCTGAAACATAGCCGGATCACGCACATCCCCCTCGGCCACCAGCCACTGGTAGTGCAGCTTGAAGGGCGACTCTGCCGTGGCCTTGCCCTTCGGGAAAGCACCAAGGCGGCCGTAGTCCCGGTAGGCGGAAAAGGCCGTGTCCTTCGGGTTGCTCGGATGGTTCAAGAGGACCACGGTGAAGGTCTTTCCCTCCACAGTGAACACCTGCGCCGCCCAGGGCAGGTCCTTCACCTTGTGGGCATTGATCTTCTCGCCGGGGAAAATGTAGGTCGTGGTCTTGGTGTCCACTTTCTCTGAGGGGCGAAACTGAGCGCCCGCATGTTCCGGGTCTCCATTCATGTCCGCCTCGCCGCTCACCGGCTTGATCGCGCTGGTCATGTCGATGCCGAGGTAAAAGGGAGCCGCTGGCTTGGTGAAGGTGAACGCCCGCTCCTCGGTCAGAAAAGCCTCCTTAGTGTCGCCCTGCCAGTCGATCTTGGCTGTGAAGCTGGACTCGCCCGGCGTCACGGATGTCACCACCTGGTCTCCGCCCTTCATATGCCAGCGGTCATACTTCTTGCCACCGTGCTCGATTTTGCTGAAGCCCAGGAAAATGCCTCGATGATGCGTGAAGTTGAACCCTGGCCCCTTCGTCAGCCGCATCTCGCCGGAGGGATCAAACACATGCAGATACGGCTTGTACGTCTCATGGTGCCTTTCCGGCGTGCTCAGGTCATTCGCCATCATCAGCTTCGCCACCACCTTGCCATCATGGGACACGGCGACATGGTCCTTCTCTGCGACCTTGATGTCAAAGGCAGGGGCTGAGGAGGCGAGGGCGACTACGAAAAGGAATGGGGTAAATTTCATGCGAGAATGTTTTTCAAGACCTTCCCACCTTCAACGCCTGTCAGCTTCGCGTCCAGTCCCTGGAATTTGAAGGTGAAGGCATCATGCCGGATGCCAAGCTGGTGCAGCATGGTGGCATGGACATCGTGTACAGTGGCGATGTCTTCCTGGGCCGCGTAGCCAAGGTCATCCGTGGAGCCATAAACCACCCCGCGCCGTACCCCGGCGCCCGCCATCCACATGGACATGGCCTTGTTGTGATGGTCACGGCCGATCGGGCCTTTGTTGCCCTGCGCCATCGGCGTCCTGCCAAATTCGCCGCTCCACACGATCAGCGTGTCGTCAAACATCCCGCGCTGCTTCAGATCTTTGATGAGCGCGGCGCTGGCCTGATCCACTTCCCGGGCGCGGTTGGGCAGCTCCTCCTTGAGCAGGCTGTGGTGGTCCCAGTCACGATGATAGAGCTGGATGAAGCGCGTGCCACGCTCCGCCAAGCGGCGCGCCAGCAGGCAGTTCGAGGCAAACGATCCATCCCCAGGCTGGCAGCCATAGAGCTCCAGCGTCTTCGCGCCCTCACCCCGGATGTCCATCAGCTCCGGCACGCTGGCCTGCATCTGGAAGGCCATCTCATACTGGGCGATGCGGGTGGCGATTTCAGGATCATCCACCCGTAGCGCATGCTGCCGGTTCAGCGCATTGATCGCGTCGAGCGAATCACGCTGCAGCCGCTCGTCGACGCCGCGCGGGTTC
>CAZPSQ010000392.1:0-4525 GCA_964588755.1 uncultured Prosthecobacter sp.
GGCGGCGCTTTGGCGCTCACGTTCTCTGCGCTCACTCTGCGATTTCGTGATGTGCCCGCCCTCCCACCCTTGATATTTCTCCTGTGACTAGTTTACACAGTTCACACGAGGAAGATGAGGTTGTAATATGCGAGAGCCGTTGTTCCCTGCATTTTAAGGCGTTTATACATGTCAATCGACCCATCGGACGAATTCTTCTCGAAATCATCTTTCGCTAATATGGCGGAGTCCGTGGACCCGTACATCGCTAAGGTTGCCGCCCAACCCGACCTCCTCCATAAAACAAATCCTTTCATTTTTGAGGCTATGGTTGGTCGCCTTTTGGAGGGCCTGGGATGGTTGGTCAGCACCATGCCAGGCTCTCCCACTCAACATGAAATGGATTACCTCTGCATTCGTGGCGACTCAACTTTGCTCGTGCAGGCCAAACGACGGCCTCTAAACAGTCCGGTTCTCAAGCGCGAACTGGCTGCGTTTGTGAAAACCATCCATGGTTTTAGCCCAGATGCTGGCGGATTGTTCATCACCACGTCGAGCTTTGCCAGCAATTGCCAAGAGATTCGAAACCGTCCCAACGATTCTGGTCGGCATATTGATTTTTGGGATTTTCTGTCACTGCTGAAGGTCATCGGTGATCATCGTCTTCCGCGTAAAGAAGAGGTTCGCGATCTAATCACCACGAGCAACGAAGCGCTCATTCGAGAGTTGGCAAAGTGTCCCGCAGGTCTACATAATCTTAGCCCGCGTAAATTTGAGGAACTTATGGCAGACGTTCTCAAGGACCAGGGCTTCGAAGTCGAGCTGACACCTCCTTCGAAAGATGGGGGGCGCGACATCCTCGCGACCGTGCCATTCCTGGGCCATAAGCTACTCACCTTGGTGGAATGCAAACGTTATAGTGCCGACAATCCTGTCGGCCTAGAGATCGTAGAACGCTTCATGTTCACAATCCGTGAAAAGGACAAAGCAAACCTTGGCGTCATCGCGACCACTTCTAGCTTTACTTCGGGCGCTAGGGAAACGCAAAAGTGCTACCCTTACCAGCTGCAATTGCATGACTTTGACATGCTGTGCTCAATGTTCGCCAATTTTGGCATCTACAAAAAAGAACCGCAAAGTGGGCTGTGGACATTGCCCACCAAAGTAGAGCCTGAGGCTGGCTCCCTTCCTCATATCATAGTGCCGTAGCTTTCATGCCAACCAACCTTCAGTAAGAATGATAAAGAGGTCAAAACCGAGGGTCAAAAAGGGGCAAAATATGGCGTTTTTGCCGCATTTTTCGGTGTTTTACGAGGCTGTCATTGTTTGTCGTTTCCACCCTAAACCTCTGATCACCAGCCGAATGAATCAATTCCATGATTTCAAGTTGCATGACAGAGATGCAAGGCGCAGCCATGCATCGTCGGCACCGCTTTGGAGCCGGTGCAGGGCAACCTTGGGCCTCAGCGCATCGTCCGGCCTGCGAAAGCGGCGTCGCGCTGACCCTAGACCCGAAGTTGATCGTTGAAAATAGATGGTTGAGAGCCTGAGAACGACACCGCTATGAAGGTTACGGTGTTCACTTTTCAGATGATGGCTACTAACGCCCTGAGTCTCTGAAACTCAGGCCATCAACTATCAACCATAGACCATCAACTCCGTTTTCAGGATAAACTCTGCGCATTCTGCCACCGTATCCTCGCGGCAGCCTTTCCTTCGATCCCCGACTCCTGCATCTTCAGCTTCGCCCCCTCCCAGTAGAATACCGGCGCGAAGGAGCCAAACACTAGGCGTTCCTGCGGCCATGTTTTGATGAGGTTCTCCACCCCGCCCACGCCCTCAATCATCGCAAAATCCAGCCACACATTGGGGCACTGTTGCAGGTGGCGCATCACCATCGCGGCATTGCCATTCAGCACCATCACCCGGGCATCTGGGGCATCCTTCATCAGGGCGGGCAGGGGCGCCAGGTCCACCGGCGCCACCCGCACCTGCGGGTTTTGCGTTCGTTCATCCTCCATCTGCGCCACCACCTGCACCAGCAGCCCGTGTTTTGCCGCGAGCGTCAGCAGCTCTTTGAATGCCGCATCCTTCAGCGTGTGGCCGTGATAGTTCGGGTGCAGCCGTACCGCCCGCATGCCGTGCTCCTCCGCGCAGCGTCGCACATCCTCCTGCCAGTCCGGCAGTGTCAGGTTCACCGTGCCGCAGGCACGCAGCACGCTGTGCTTCCGGCAGGTCTCGGCCAGTTGCCGGTTCACCGCCGCCACGTCACGCCTTAGCAGCCCCTCAAACGCACCGGCCCACGCCTCCGTCACACCGCGCTTTTGCAGCATGGCCGCAAAGGCCCCCGCATCCTCAGCGTCCAGCTGGCGGAAGGGGTTGTGCCCCACATACACGTGACAGTCCGTCAGCCTGCTTTCCTCGGCAGCGGTCACTTGGGCCGCCACCATCACGGCGGTGGAGCTCAGCAAAAAATCACGGCGGTTCATGCCCGTATTCTCGGCAGATACCCCCGGGATGAAAAGCACTTCCTCGCGCCGCGTCTTGCGTCATTCCCACGCCCGCGTAGCCTTGCCTCACCACCACCACGCAGCCATGAACTGGTACATCAACAACGCCGGCGCCGCCGAAGGCCCCATCGACGACCATGCCATGGGGGAGCTGGCCCGCGCGCACAGGCTGGCCTCCGACTCCCTCGTCTGGCACGCCGGCCTCGAGTCCTGGCAGACCGTGGCGGCCCTGGCCCCCTCCTGGTGGGCGGATGTCCTGCCCACTCCGGCCAACCGCCCTGTGCCGGTGGAGCCAAAAAAAGCCCCCACCGCCAGAGCCAGAAACGCCGATGCTGCGGCCTCCCGTCGTCTGTCCGTCCCCAACGCGCCCACCACCGCAGCCCCCGCCACCCCGGAAAGCAGCGGCTTCCTCAAGCGCCTCTTCGGCTTCGGCAAAAAGAAGTAGCCTCGTTGCTGTGCCACAAGGTTCAGCGCCGCCACGTCCACCAGTCTATCTACTCCCCCGCATCAGGGACTCATGCCGAGATGCCCTTTGCCTTCAGGATCGGCAGCATCAGCCCACGCAGGTTGTCACAAAGGATCTTCTGCTTGTCCGCGTCGCTGATCTTCGCCCCATGCACCTTGGCCAGCTGACCGGCAAAGCTCCGCCCGCCGCAGTCGCTGCCATAGATCACCCGCGCCGCGCCCAGCTCGCGCACCGCCATTTCCGTGAACCCCGCTGTGGGGTCAGACCCCGCCAGGTCCGCGTACAGATTCGGCTGCCCACGGATCGCGCGCACCCCTGGCTCCCACGTGCCGCCCGTGTGGCCGCAGATGATCGGCACCTCGGGGAAACGTTTCGCCAGCGCCACCAGTTCATCCGGCGTGGACTCCCCGGGGTAGTTGCCATTCGTCTTGAACCACGTGTGCTGGAAAATCACCGCCTTCAGCTCCGCCGCGCGGCGGATGATCGCATCGATCGCCGGCACCGTGCAGCGTTCCGCCACCCACAGTTTCACCCCCACCATCGGCCCCTGGGCCACACAGCGCTCCAGCTCCGCCAGACTTTCCTGCGGATGCTTGGCATTCAGATACACAAACCCAAACGCCCGCTGCGGAAACGCCGCAATCGCCCGCAGCACCTCATTGTTCTGCTGCACCAAATCGGCCGGGGAAGGGTCCTGCGACCACTTCAGCCCCATGTACACACACAGCCGCTCGATCCCCATCCGGTCCGCATATACAAGCAGCGCCTTCAGCCGTTCCTCCGGCGTCAGTCCCGGAACTCCAGAAAGATGGCAGTGCAGATCCCAAATGCGCATGGTGAATGAGTACGGTCAAGTGAAGCGGTCCAGGTCATCGCTGGCAATGTTTTCTTTGAGTGAATGATACGCAGTGCGTCACTGAGCGGCAAATTTCAAAACAGCGCTGAGTGAGGCACATTCTGCTAAAGATGTTGCGCTTTATCCTTGCGTAAAATTTGCAATCGATGATGGATCGTTTTTCCCATCATCCGATGATCGTACTCCACCGCGTGCTCCTTGTTGCCTCCGTGCTTATGAGCCAGGTCCACGGCCAGCAGCCCGAGGCTCCAACGGCTGGCCCAAGGCCTGAGTTTCGTGTTCTTGAACAGAGAACCCTGCCGCAAAATGACGGCGGCAGCCTGACCTTCAAGCGGGTGGTGCCGCCCGCCGCAGCCCCCATCGTCCCCGCGCCCGTCCCACCTGCCCCCACGGCGGCAGAGCTGGCACGGCTGCAGGAGCTGGAGAGCAAGACCTCCACACTGCTCATTGTCTCCGCCTCCGTGAACGCCCAGGGGCAGACCATGCTGCGCTGGCACTGCAATGAGGAGGCCTCCTGCCGTCATTCAGGGCAATCACAACGACTTTTAAATCATTATGAATTTTCGTCTTCTTCTCATCGGCATGATCAGCGCAGGGTTCTTTGTGCGTCTGGCGGCAGCAGAACCACTTTTTGAGTATGAAATACCCAATGCTTTTTCGGCTCTTCGCGGCTTTTAATGGGCGGGGAGAGGTGTAAAGGTGGGAGATGGGCGC
>CAZPSQ010000393.1:0-4513 GCA_964588755.1 uncultured Prosthecobacter sp.
CGAAGCGATGGGCAAACGAATGCCGCTTTCACCTGCTTGATCTGACAGACATCAGCCCTGGCAATCGCCACGCAGGCAAAGCCGCCTCCGCCGCAAGGAAGGTAGGGCGGCTGGTCCTCCAGCCGCCGTGGTGAACGAAGGAACGGATCAGCAAACTCCCCCCCTCGCCTCCTTGGTCACCCAAAAAATCAGTTCAAAAAACGCTATAACAAACAAGCAACCAACGCAGCCAATAGCGCCGCTCCACCACCAGGAATACGACAGCTTTTTTCAGAAAAGGCCAGCCCTCCCCATCACCGCACCTTCTTGGGCGGCAGATGCTCCGTCAGCCACGATGCAAACAGATGCGCGTCCCAGATCATCGTGGGCCACCCATGCTTCTTCCCGGGCCGCACGGTCAGGCTCACATCACAGCCCAGGTCTGTCGCGCACTTCTGAAAACGCGTGGACTGCTCCAGCGGCACCAGGGTGTCCGCACCTCCGTGGGCGATGCACACCGGCGGCAGTTCCTTCGTCACATGGTAGATGGGCGACACATCGCGGCCGATGATCTTCCATTCGTTCAGGTCGGCCGCCTTCGGCCCAAAGGAGTTGCGAAAGCTCTTCGGCGGCCCGCCATCATGCAGGTTCTCCGTCGAAGGCCCCAGGTTCAGCAGGTCGGTCACGGGATAAAACACCGCGGCGGCCTGCACGCCGCTGCTTTCCCGGTCGATCGGATCTGCCGCGCTGGCATCCCCCGGCCCGCCACGGGTCGCCAGCATCAGGCTCAGGTGGCCGCCCGAGCTGCCACCGAACACGCCCACGCGCTGCGGATCGATGCCATGCTCCGCCGCGTGATGACGCACAAAACGCACCGCACGCTGCACATCCTCCACGATCTCCATGATCGTGGCCTCCGGCTGCGACAGATGCGACACAGCCACCAGCGTGTGCCCCTGCCGCAGGAAGGATGACCCCATCCATGCCTCGAACTTCTTCGGGTCCGACTTCCACCGCCCGCTCACCATCACCAGCACGCAGGTGCCGCTCGGCTTCGCCGGGCGCACAACGCTCAGGGTCAGGTCCCGCCCGTGACGCCGTGCATACACGATGTCCTTGGACTCGGTGAAGTCTGGATGGAACCACCACCACCCGGTCCCCACCAACCCGAGCGCCATCAGAAACACGACGAGGAACAGTCGAAACAGAATGCGGACAACGCGGCGGACTCGGCTCATCCACTGATTAAAGCCAAGCGCGCTGTCTTTGCCAATCGGATTCCCATGCAGGCCATGCTGGACAGACGCCTGAGACTTATCATCATCCCTTTGCCCCTCACCAACCCAGATTTTTATGACGCTGTCCCGTGGCTTCTTCCTTTCCGCCTGTCTGCTCATCACGCCACTGGCCCATGCCCGGACGCCCTCGGTGGACGTCTGCATCTACGGCGCCACGCCCGCAGGCGTCACCGCCGCCATCGCAGCAAAACAGGAGGGTGCCAGCGTCCTGCTCGTCGAACCCGGCCGCTGGGTCGGCGGCATCCTCGGCGCAGGCATCAAGCCCAAGCAGGACTGCGCCGAGGAAAAGGCCGTCGGCGGCCTCACCAAAACGCGCGTCTTCGCCATGGGCGGCAATCCCCCCGCCATCCGCGCCGACTTCGAGAAATGGCTCAAAGAAGAAAACATCGAAGTCCTGCGCGAGCACCGCGTGAGCAAAGTCGAGAAGGACGACGCAAAGATCACCCGCCTCCAGTTGGAATTCGCCCCACCAGACCAGTTCGGCATTCCACCTGCCAAAGGCACCCCTGCCCCCGGCAAAACCATCCAGGCCAAGGTCTTTATCGACACCAGCTATGAGGGCGATGTCATGGCCCTGGCCGGCGTGAAATACGCCACCGGCCGCGAGCCATCCTCTGCCTTCAACGAAAAGCCAGCCGGTGTCGGCCCGCCCACCAACTGGAAGCCCATCGACCCCCACGTCGTGCCGGGCGATCCCAAGAGCGGCCTGCTCCCTCTTGTGGACGCAGACCACGGCAAGGCCCTGGGCGAAGGCGACGACTACACCCAGGCCTACAACTACCGCTTCTACGTCACGAACGAGGCCGGCAAACGCACCCCGTTCGAGAAACCCGCCGGATATGATCCCGCGCAATTTGAGCTGGTGGGCCGCTACGTGGACGTCCTCGTCAAAGCCCACCACAAAGATCCCAAAAAGCTCGACCAACGCCTCAGCGACATCTTCCCCGGCTGGCGCAACGCGGGCGAGTACAACTATCAGCGCAGCTCCTTGGTCACCATCGCGCCCCTCGGCGTCAGCCGCTTTTACATGGACGGCACCTGGGAGGTCCGCTCCAAGGTGTGGCAGCAGCACAAGGACTACCTCAGCGGCCTGCATCACTTCCTCAGCACCGACCCACGTGTGCCGGAGGACTTCCGCCAGAAGACCGCCGCCCTCGGCCTGAACAAGATCATGCATGAGGACACCCACGGCTGGCCCAACCAGCTCTACGTCCGCATCACCCGCCGCATGCTGGCCCCCTATCACCTCACCCATGCCGACGTGCTGAACACCACCCAGGTCGGCGACAGCGTGGGTCTCGCCCTCTACGGCGTCGATACCTACCCCGCCCGCCGCTACGCCGCCAAGAATCCCGAGACCGGAGAGCTCGGCGTCGCCACGGAAGGCAACATGTTCATCGGCGGGGCCAAAGGCACCGGCACCCCCTATCCCGTCCCCTACCGTGCCATCCATCCGAAAGCTGAGGAAGCCACCAACCTCCTTGTCCCCGTCTGCTTCTCCGCCACCCACATCGCCTACGCCTCCGCCCGCATGGAGCCCGTCTTCAGCGTGCTCGGCGAGTCCGCCGGCGTCGCTGCCGCCCAAGCCGTCAAAGCGGGCCAAACAGTGCAGCAGGTGGACGTGCCAGCATTGCAGGCCCGCCTGCTCGCACGCGGCCAAATTCTGGAGTGGAAACCAAATCCCCAATAGCGGCCCCACGGCACAGAGGCAGACGACTGCGGAGCTTCGGCTCTGCGCTCATCCGCCTCCCCGTGAGGCTGGCATGGATCAGTTCCCGCGAGGCCAGCAGCCAAGGTCCTGCCTGCTCTCGTTTCACCTCACACCACCACCCTCCGATTTCACCATGCCGACCAACTCCCTTGACCGCCTCAGCGAGGTAAAGTTTCAGCTTCTGGGCGAGTGGCGCTGTGACAAGGAAAAACTAGCCTGCCGACTGGTGTCCGAGGACGATGAGACGAAGGCCAGGCTGACCTCAGGCGCGGCGCTGTACGCTTTTGTCTGCGGGGGGCGCGTGCTGTATGTGGGAAAGACCTCGCTCACCCTCAGACAGCGCTTTGCGGGCTACTGCACTCCAGGGAAGGAGAAACGGACCAACCGCAAGTGCCATGATCACATCAAACAGGCGCTGGCAAAAGGGAAACGCATTCACATCCACACCCTCTCCGGTGATGTGCCGCTGCGCTGGGGGGAGTTCATCTTGAGCATCCCCGCCGGCCTTGAGGACAGCATCATCAAGGAGCTTAGCCCGCCATGGAATGGCAAGGCGGGCGCGCAAACCGTCACCGAGTCCGCAGAGCTGGAGGCGGAGGCACTGGAGATTCCCAGCGAGGAGATTCAGCCCTCCATTCCTGCCGACGTGACGGGACCCGTCTTCGAGAAAAAGCTTGGCAAGACCTACCATGCCAAAGGCTTCATCAATGTTCCGGCCGACGTCTCGCACCACATCGGAACGCATGGCGGGGCGCTGACCCTCATCCTGGGCCGCACCCATCCAGACAGGGTCGAAACCAAGATCGACCGCAAGGCCAACCCCAACGGCACGCCACGGCTTTCTGGAGGGCAGAAAGTGGCACGCTGGTTTCAAAAGCATTTCAAACTCGGCGACGCCCTGCACGCCACCATCGTGAGCCGGAACGAGATCATCCTGGAAGAACCTCGCTGAGATCACCGCCCCACGCCCACCTTCTCATACGCCACCAGCGCAGGCTCCATGGCCTTCAGCGCTGTGGCCCAGAAATCAGGCTTCGTGATGTCCTCGCCGAGCGACTTCCTCACCACTTCCTCACAGGTGGCGCTGCCGGTCATGGAGAGAAAGGATTCATAGCGCGGCAGGAAGGCAGCACCCTCCTCCCTGAACCGGGCAAACAGCGCCTGGCTGAGCAGGTAGCCAAAGACATACGGGAAGTTGTAGAAGGAGATGCCGCTGATGAAAAAGTGCATCTTCGACGCCCAAAACATGGGGTCCGTGCCGCCTTCAAGGAGCGTGTCGCCATACAGCTTGCGCTGAGCCTCGGTCATGAGCTCGCCCAGCCTGGACACGGACACCTCGCCCGCCGCGCGCTCCGTGTAGAAGGCTTTTTCAAACTCATACCTCATTGGGATGTTGATCAGGTAGGCGTGCGCGCGCAGCATCTCCTGGTCCAGCAGGTAGGCCTTGGTGGTATCGGTGATGCCCGGATCGTTCATGAGGCCGCTGAGCAGGATCATCTCGCCAAAATTCGACGCCGTTTCCGCC
>CAZPSQ010000394.1:0-4467 GCA_964588755.1 uncultured Prosthecobacter sp.
GGTCTTGCCGTTGACGCGGTAAACCGGCTCGTAGCCCTTGGTCCAGTTCATGTCCTTCATGGGCAGGCCGCGGTTGTCGAACAGCAGCGGGGCGCCTTCGGCCCACTGGTAGAAGGCCATCTGGTTGTTGGCGGTCTGGCCGTCGTCGTCGTAGCCCCAGCGGCCGCCGAAGCTCATGACGCGCTTGGGCAGGTCCGGGTTGCCGAGCGCCCAGCGGGCCACGTCGAGCTGATGCGGCCCCTGGTTGCCGATGTCGCCGTTGCCGTAGGCCCACTGCCAGTGCCAGTCATAGTGGAACTGCTCGCGATGCATCGGGGCCACCGGGCGCGGGGCGGACCAGAGCTTGTAGTCGAGGTCGACGATCTGCGGCTTGCCGCCGGTGTCGCGGAACTCGCCTGCGATGCGGCCGTTGGCATCCGGCTGGGTGGGCTGGGCCACCTTGCCGATGCTCTTGCGGGCCTTGAAGTTGATGCCACGGGAAAGCGTCACCTTGCCGATGTTGCCAGCCTTCACCCAGTCCACCGCGGCCTGCCAGCCGGGGGCGGAGCGGCGCTGCATGCCGTGCTGGACCACAAGGCCCTGCTTCTCGGCCACGGCGGCGGCTTCCACCAGCTTCAGGCCTTCCCACATGTTGTGGGAGACGGGCTTCTCCACATACACGTGCTTGCCGTTGGCGATGCCGGTCATGGCGATCAGTGTGTGGCTGTGGTTCGGGGTGGCGATCGTGATGGCGTCGATCTCCTTGTCCGCGCAGCACTCGCGGAAATCCTTGTACTGCTTCACCTTGATGTCCTTCTTGGCCAGATTGGCCACGTGCTTCTCCATCACCTTGTCATCCACATCGCACAGGGCCACGATGCGGACGCCCTTGATGCCGAGCAGGCTGCTGATGTGGCCCGCGCCACGGCCGTTGAAGCCGATCACGGCGACGCGGACGTCATCGTTGGCACCGATGGGGGCGGAGAAAGAAGGGAGGACGGCGAGTCCGGCAGCGCCGGCGACGGTGCCGCGCATGAAAGTGCGGCGGGTGGTTTGGTTTTGGTTCATTTGCATGGAGTGGAGAGTTGAAGACGGCAGACGCCGTGGCCCGAGGGCGCGGCGAAGGAATTTTACCAGCCTATCCAAAACGCCGGGGAAAAGACAACCTTTCCTTTCACCGCACGATTCAGGAGGGGATTCGGAGTGGCGGCGGTCGCCACAAAAAGGGTTCCTGTGGCTTGGTTTCAGGCCCTCGGGGTTCGCATCGTTTCACAGACAGCGTCGGCCAGGCCTGAAAAAGGTTGTTGTTTTCGATCCATCTGCCCAGGAATAGGGTCATGCTCCACCACCTTTCCTTCGCCGTTGAAGACCTTGTGCGCTCCGCCGCCTTTTATGACGCGGTGCTGTCGCCGCTGGGGTGTCGGCGGGTCTGGGAGGACGGGACATTTGTCGGGTATGGGACGGAGCCGGGGGAGGATGTGTTCGCGCTCAAGCTGCGGCCTGGGGGCGTGGGTGTGCCGGGAGATGGTTTTCATGTGGCCTTTGCAGCGCCCTCGCGGGAGGCGGTGGGCGCGTTTTACGCAGCCGCGCTGGCGCATGGCGGCAGGGACAATGGCGGCTCGGGCCTGCATCCGGAATATGGGCCGGACTACTGCGCGGCGTTTGTCATCGATCCTGACGGGTATCGTGTCGAGGCGGTGATCGTGGGGAAGTCATAGACGATGCCTGGGGGAGGTGGTAGGGCTGCGGGATGCACCGGGCCGCCGCCATCCTCCTAAACGGGACCTCCAGCTCTGGGAAAACCACCCTGGCCACGGCGCTGCAGAAGGTCATGCCGGAGCCGCTGCTGTATGTCTCCAACGACAAGTTCATCTTCATGACGCCGGAGCATGTGCTGAAGGATGATGCGGTGCGGCCCAAGGTGCTGCTGCCGCTGCTTTCGGCCTTCCACCGCGCGCTGCCCCTCATTGCGGGCTGTGGATTTCCGATGATCATCGATCATGTGATCGAGCGCCAGGACTGGATGGACGAGATCGCGGAGGCGCTGCGGGGATTCGATGTGTGCTTTGTCAAGGTGGACTGCCCGCTGGAGGAGCTGGAGCGCCGTGAGATTGCACGCGGGGACAGGCAGGTCGGTTTCGCAAGGATGCAGATGGACTGGGTGCACCGCCACGGGGAGTATGATGCGGAGGTGAACACCTTCACGAGCACGCTGGAGGAGAATGTGGAGGCCCTGAGACAGTTGTTCTACTCCGGTGTGAGGCCCCAGGCGCTGGAACGTTACCGGGAGATGCGGTCAGCGCAGAAAAAGGAGGCCTGAGCATGATTCCGGCAGAACACCTCGCATTGCTGGCGCGGCCCTATGGGTTTCTGCCTGGAGACCTTGAGTTTCTGCGCAGCAGCCAGAACCACGTTTATCTGGTCCGGCACGGCGGAAAGCAGTCCGTGCTGCGGGTTTCCAAGGGGAGGCATCGTACCCGTGAGGAGGTGGAGATGGAACTGGCTTTTGTGGCATTTTTGGCCGCGCGTGGCATGAACGTCTGCAAGCCGGTTCCTGCGCTCGATGGCGGTCTTTGCGCGGAACTTGCCATCGATGGCGCAAGCCATGTGGTCACATGCTTTGAGCATGCTCCGGGGCGCAAGATCACCCCGGAGGACATCGCGCCGCCTATCTATGAAAAGCTGGGTGGGGTGCTGGCGCGGCTGCACACGCACGCGCAGGGGCTGCCTCCCGGCCATGCGGCGCTGGCGCGCGCGCCCTGGCATGAGTCGCGCCTGCTGCGGGCGGACATGGCAGGGATGGAGGGGCGCTTGTCCGCAAGGTTTCGCGCAAGTGTCGCCGACCTGATCCACAGGCTGCGGGCTGTTCCGGTGAGCCCGGCGACCTATGGCCTCGTTCATGCGGACGCCTGCCTGGGAAACTGTTTTCTCCATGGAGACAGGCTGTGGATCTTTGATTTCGACAACTGTGAGCAGGGGCACTTTGTGCAGGATTTCGCGACGATCCTCTACGATTCCATCTACTGCCGGGTTTTGGGCAAGTTCGCGGATGCGGGGCTGAATGACCGCATCGCGCCGTTGTGGGCGGGGCTTTGGAGCGGCTACTCAGAAGCCGGCCCGCTGGCAGTGATGGATGCGCAGCAGCTCAAACGCTTCTTCCTGCTGCGGGAGGCGATCATTTACGGGCACTACCTCCGCACGCTCGATGTGGCCTCCTTGGATGAGTCATTCAAGGCCGGGCTGGAGGTGATGCGGACGAATGTGGAAAACCAGGAGCACCAGGTGGACTTCGACAGGCTGGTGGGAAAGGGTGTGGAATCCGTAAAATGACTCAAGCCATGCAGCCCGAAATCCGACAGGCGCGACGCGGTGACGAAGAGGAGCTGGCGCGGCTTCTCGGAGTGCTGGGCTACCCGACGATGCCGCCACCCTGCCGGACAGTCTGGCTGCGCATGCGGGAGATCACAGCCGCGTGTGGGTGGCGGTCTGTGGGGATGGGGTGGCAGGCTTTCTCAGCTTCCATGCCATCCCATTGTTTCACGAGCCGGGCAGGCTGGGGCGCATCACGGCCATGGCCATCGACCCGGCATTCCAACGGCAGGGCGTGGGCCGGGCGCTGGTGGCAGCGGCGGAGGTGTTTGCCATCCAGAGCGGCTGCCAGCGGATGGAGGTGACCAGTGGCGACCGCAGGGAAAAGGACGCGCACGTGTTTTACCGCGCGCTGGGGTATGATAGCGACTGTCGGCGGTTCTTGAAGCGGGTGGAGGGTTAGGCCTCTTCGCTCGTCAGCTTTTCCAGCTCCTCCGTGGCCTTTTCCCAGTCGGCGGTGATTTTGACGATCTTCGGCTCGATGGCCTCCAGCTCAGCGCTGAGCTGGCGGAACTTCGCCGCATCAGCGTAGGTGGCCTGGTCCTGCAGAAGCTCGACGATCTCGCCTTTGCGTTTCTCCACCTTGGCGAGTTCCGACTCGGTGATGTAAACGCGCTGCTCGGCGGCTTTTTTGGCTTTGCTGCGGGCGTTGCGGGCCTCGGCCTCCAGCCGCTTCTGCTCCTTGCTCTTGACCTCGCGGACGACAGGGGCGGAGGCTGTCCACGTGGTGGGCTGGGCGTTGCTGAGCGTGGCGGTCAGGGCCTCGCGGGCGGAGCCTGCCTTGCTCTTGTCCAGGTAGTATTGGTAATCCCCCGCATAAGGCGTGATGACGCCGGCGCTGACGTGCAGGACGCTCTTGGCCATCTTGCGGATGAAGTGCACGTCGTGGCTGATGAAGACCAGCGTGCCTTCGTATTGGTCGAGCGCGTTGATCAGCGCGTCGATGCTGCCCATGTCCAGGTGGGTCGTGGGCTCGTCCATGAGCAGGAAGTTCGGCGGGTCCAGCAGCAGGCGTACGAGCACCAGGCGGGACTTCTCACCACCACTCAGGACGCCCACAGGCTTGAAGACATCATCACCGTGGAAAAGGATGTCAAGGTGGAGATCAAGACCTACAAC
>CAZPSQ010000395.1:0-4453 GCA_964588755.1 uncultured Prosthecobacter sp.
GCCATGGCCTCGCGCGAGGCCGCGCGCAGCGCTGACCAGTTTCTACACCTCGCCAAGCGGGCCGGATTGAGCATCAATGACGCGGTGGCCGAGCCTGAAGCGCTTGCGAAGACGTTGCTCGCCGCGTTCAGCGACCACCTCGGCGTGGAGACCAGCTCCGGCAGCCGTATCTACCGGCTGGCTGGCGGCTACACCGGCCATCTGGACAAGGACGCGCACATCAAGGCCCCGCGCCTGCTGGTGGCATCAGAGATTGTGGAGGTGCAGGGAAAGGCGCTGACGGTGAAACTCAACAACGTGACGCGCATTGAGGAGGAATGGCTGCGCGCCATGTTTCCCGATGACTTCACCACCGGCCGCCAGGCGCACTATGACAGCGTGAACCGCCGGGTGATGAACATGGAGGAGACACGCTTCCGCAGCCTGGTGCTCAGCAGCAAGGAGCGCGGCGAGCCGGATGAAACCCAGGCCGCCAGCCTCCTGGCCGCCGAGGTCATTGCGGGCCGCCTGGAACTTCCCCTGTGGAATGAGAAGGTGGAGCAGTGGATCACCCGCGTGAACTGCCTTTCCAAATGGATGCCGGAGATGGAGATTCCCTCCATCGGTGAGGAGGACCGCCACCTCCTCATCGAGCAGCTCTGCCACGGCTGCACGACGTACCGCCAACTCAAAGACCGCGAGGTCTTCCCTGCCCTGCACCAGTGGCTCAGCCACAGCCAGCGCGAGCTGCTGGAGAAATACGCACCGGAACGCTACCCGCTGAAAAACGGCCGCACCGCCCGCATCGAATACAGCGAGAAACAGCCGCCCGCCGTCAGCGTCGTCCTCCAACAGATGTACGACATCAACGAGAATCCCAAAGTGGCCGCTGGCCGCGTGAGCGTCACGGTTCACCTGCTCTCCCCCGCGCAAAGGCCCATCCAGACCACGGGTGATCTGGGGCGGTTTTGGAAGGAAGGCTATCCCGCCGTAAAAGCACAGCTACGGGGGCGGTATCCGAAGCATGAGTGGCGGTGAGGGCAATGCCCGTGATCTTTGGATCACCTCACGGCACCTCTTCGCCGGAGCCGGTGTAGTACCAGCCCTTCACCTTGCCGTCGGCGACGAGGGCCTGGGCTTCGGACTCGTAGAGGCCGAAGACGGTGTTGGCCTGGAAGTTCACTTTCACGGCCCAGCCGGGCTTGCCCTGCACGGTGATGGGCTGGGCCTCCTGCCAGCGCTGGATGTTCTCCGGCTTGATCTCGGTGACCTGGCCGCCCTTGATGCTGGCCAGCAGCAGCGGGTAGCTGCCATCGTCGGCACGCACGGGCTTGCCGCCCGGCTCCACCTCGCTGGCAGAGGCGGCTGAGGCTGCCGCAGCCTGGGCGGCAAACTGCTGCCTGCGGGCGGCATTGGCGCGCAGCTCGGCCTCGTTCTTCACCTTCCAGGCGTCGTAGATGGCGGTGAGCACCTGCTTCAGATCAGTACCGTCGATCGGCACCTGGGCACGGGCGGGCGAGGTGGCGGTGGGGGCGAGGGTGAGGACTCCCTGGCTGGCACCCACGGCATAGGCCTTGTTGCCAGCAGCGACCTTGCTGGACCCGACACTCATTTTGAACTCGGCGTCCTGCAGCAGCTTCACCTCGCGAGGAAAGACGGAGGGCGGGAACTTGGTCCAGTTGGCGGTCAGCGCCTCAATGGAGCCGGCCTTGGGTTCGAGCGGCGCGGTGGGGGCTGGTGGCGGTGCAGGAGGCGGCGTGGTGGCAACGGGCTTCGGCGGCTCTGGAGCTGGAGTGGGCGCGACGACAGGAGGCGGTGCCTCCGGCGCGGGCTTGGGGGCAGCCTCGGCGACCTTCGGCTGCGGCGGCGGGTTCAGGCTTTTGAAGACGATCTTCTTGCCAGGAGGAGCACCAAAGTAGTCGTAGGCCAGGAAGGCACCACCGAGAATGAGAAGGGTGAGGAAGAGGGATTTCATAGGGGGAGTATGTGAGGCGAACCGTCCACGCAGGGGAACGTGCGCGATCGATGGCATAGTTAATATTCTCGGTCAATCTGTTACATTTTTCTGTAAACTTTATGCAAAAAAAGACGGAAGACAGCAGGGGCTTGCGGGCGCGGGCGGGTTCGCTACATAGCAGTCATGCCCCAACCCACCCTGCTCCTAGGAGTCAACATCGACCACGTCGTCACGCTGCGTCAGGCGCGCTACCGCACCATGCTGGAGGCCTTCAATGCGGAGCCGTCCGTGCTACAGGCCGCACTGGAGGCGGAGGCCGCGGGCGCGCACTCAATCACCGTGCATCTGCGTGCGGACCGCAGGCACATTCAGGATGCGGACGTGCGCCTGCTGCGGCAGAAGATAGGCACGAAGCTGAACCTGGAAATGGGCAACACGCAGGAGATCCTCAACATCGCCCTGGAGGTGCGGCCGGACTTTGTGTGCATGGTGCCGGAGAACCGGGAGGAAGTCACCACGGAGGGAGGCCTGGATGTGGCGGGCCAGCGCGAGGCCCTGCGCGCCACGGTGAAGGCGCTCAATGACAACGGCACCCGCGTCAGCATGTTCATCGACCCGGATCTGGACCAGGTGCGCGCCAGCGCGGACATCGGCGCGTCCATGATCGAGCTGCACACGGGCACCTTTGCCAACCACACGGGAGCGGAACGTGCCGCCGAGGTGGAGCGCCTGCGCGCTGCCGCCGCCCTGGGGCATGAGCTGGGCCTGCAAATCAACGCGGGCCATGGACTGACCACACAAAACCTGCCGGACATGTGGCGCGTGCCTCATCTGGCGGAGCTGAACATCGGCCATCACATTGTCTCCCGCGCGGTTTTCATCGGCCTGCGCGGCGCGGTGCAGGAGATGCTGGCCGTCATGGCCACCTACCGTGATCCGTGCTGATTGTCCCCGGCTTGATGACCATGAATCCCACCGGCGTCGGCGTTGATCTTGTGGAGGTGCCGCGCATCCGCGACCTGCTGGCCAGACACGGCCAGCGCTTCAAGGAGCGCACCTTCACCGCAGGGGAGATCGCCTACTGTGACTCCTGCGCGGACCCGGCCATGCACTATGCCGCGCGCTTTGCCGCCAAGGAGGCCGCCGCCAAGGCCCTGGGCACGGGCCTGTGGGCTGAAGGCGTGGTGTGGACGGATCTGGAGGTGGTGCGCGGTGAGCACGGCAAGCCGGCACTGCTGCTCCATGGTGCCGCACACAAGCATGCCAATGGTGGCACCTGCCTGATCAGCCTGACCCACACGAAGGAGCTGGCGATGGCACAGGTGATTCTGTGCGCGGGTTGAGTTACAGGGCCTATGGTGATGCCACGCGAACAACGAACAAGTCCTTTCCCCTCTCTGTCAGCGCGTTACAATGCCCCCAAACACCACCATGCGACGCGCAATTTATCCCGGCAGCTTTGACCCGATCACCAACGGCCATCTCGATGTGCTGCAGCGCGCGGCGGGCATTTTCGACCAGCTCATCATCGCCGTGGCGCGGGACAATGCGAAGCAGAGCCTCTTCAGCGTGGATGAGCGGGTGGAGCTCATCCGCAATGCGGCGGCGGAGATCCCGGGCATCGAGGTCATGCCCTTCGAAGGGCTGCTGGTGGACTTTGCCCGCAAGCACAAGGCCTGCGCCCTGGTTCGGGGCCTGCGGGCGGTGTCCGACTTTGAGTTCGAGTTCCAACTGGCGCTCATGAACCGCAAGCTGGAGCCGAATTTGGAAACGCTGTTCCTCATGCCGCGAGAAGAGTACACCTACATCAGCAGCCGGCTCGTAAAAGAAATTTGCCGCCTCGGTGGTCATGTTGAGCAGTTTGTTCCACCCAATGTGGTTCAGGCATTGCGCACCAAGCTCGGCGTCGCCTGAGCCTTCCCCTCCCCCCTTTTCATTCCATGCATCACCCCTTCCAAATTGATCTGCGCTCCCTGCCCGACGACGGGATCGACCTTGCTGGTGAGCAGCCAGCCTCTTTCTTCGGTCTGGAGTCCACGGACAGCATCCAGGCGATGTCCCCGCTGAAGTATGAGCTGCATGTGGAGCGCGATGACGAAGCCCTGATTCTCACCGGCCGCCTGGAGGCGGTTTTCAACCTGGAATGCGGCCGCTGCCTGGAGCGTTTCGACCACCGGGTGGAAATTCCTCATTACCAGAGCGAAATCACAATTGAGAAGGATAGCACGATCGACTTGACGGATACGGTTCGGGAAGATACTCTCGTCACCCTTCCGAACTACCCACGCTGCGAGGACGGCAATGTCCGCCCCCGTCAGTGTCCCGCCGAAGGCAGGTTTGAACCCGAGCTGGAAACAGCCGAGGAAAAACCTCAAGATGCGGGTCCGGGTGTGTGGGAGGCTTTGAACAAACTGAACTAGATCCGACGAAAGACCCCACCCCGACAATCTCATGGCCAATCCGAAGCGCAGACAATCCAAGAGCAGACAGAAAATGCGCCGCGGCGCAACGCGCTGG
>CAZPSQ010000396.1:0-4422 GCA_964588755.1 uncultured Prosthecobacter sp.
CCAAGAAAATAATCGCTGGTATCATCATCTTCGAATGAAGCAGTGTGGGCGTGTGATGGGTTCACACGATGAATGTTAGTGAGAAATATATTCCCTGTTTTTTGTGTGACTCTTACTTCATCTTGAATATGCAAACTAAGCTGAAAGTCATCTTGCCAGTTGTTACCCTCATACCCATTTTCAGGAATCACGGGGTCATCATTGAAAATCTTCAGACCGTCAAAATCATTCCTCAGACGGTCAAGAACGATAATGTTCGGGGCAATAAGTAAAAAGTTTCGAGCGAGAGAACTGTCTTTCTCATAAGTCTTATGAAAGAAGCACCAAGCAAGAACTAGTGAAAGAACCTTTGTCTTCCCGACTCCAGTTCCTAGTTTCAAAACGAAACGTCTCCAGTCTTCTGGAAACATCTGTGTAGTAACGACTCCTGAGCTATCGAACCGCAGCAAGTCATACTTATCTTTCACGCTAACGACATCGTGAAGATAAATAACAGTTTCTACCGCCTCTCTTTGGGCGAAATAGTAGCTGAACGGCACCATGTTCCCCTGATTATCGGGAATCAGATGCTCGGTGAGGAACCACCACTTCAGAAGAGCTTTACTTGTATCAGACGCCCCGACGTAGCCACTTTCTCGAAACGTCTGAACCTCTTTTCGTAGTTTATCAACAAGTGGTGGGAGCAAACGATCATATCGCCCAGCTTCTCGAAGTGCTTCATCAGCAGGGAACCATCTAAGCAAAGGGTCAAGAATCTCAAATGGTGACTTCGGAAAACTCGGGTGTAATGCCATTCGTTGAACCTTTTAAGGAATACTCACATCGACCACTTTCATAGTGTCATTGCCGAAGATATCAACAACCTTGACCGCAATCTTTCTGCGTCCTTTAGGAACTTCGATCTGGGCACTCTTTAATTCCAACTTACGATCTTTCTTCGTTCTAAAGCTCTGCCACTCGTTTTCAAATATGAAGTCACCAGTCCACGATTGCTCAATAGTGCCGTCTTCTTTCTGAATACGAATGACTTCGCGTTTGTTCTCGAAATCAAAATCGACACTCCAGTAATCGATCCAGTCTTCCCACTTCTTTGTGAGAACTTCCCTGGTGACAATGCCTTTCTTGTCTTTGATGATTTTAACAATCTGACCGTTATCGACCACGATCTGATGCTTTCCAGGGTCTAGAGTCGCTTCTACGTTCTTTATGGTGTCTTGATTGTAAGAAACAGAAAAATCGACTAGCTCGACAGCAATCTTCCCCTTTGAGATGTGAGGTTTGACCTCAACGAAAGCAACGTCGTGAAATACAACTTGCCCTTTATCTACAGCACGTTTGTCGAAAACATCTCTCGGAATGTAGCGCAGTGCGAGGTCGATTCCTTTACTTCGAGCATCCTCCTGAACGTTCGGGAAAAGACCCATCTCAAATTCGAAGGCGAGAACATCGACCTTAGTGACCTTCTTTTCGATGCACTCTTTAATTACTGCATCGACGTATTTCCTAGATACTGGCAGATTGATTGGTCCGATTGATACCAGTCGAGCAGACTTCTTTGCGTGAATCGTTCGGAAGTTTGAAAGCGGTTCAGCTTTGTATGCACGAGTAACCAATTCAAGAAAATCCGCTTCCTTCTTTTCTAACTGAGCTTTTCGTTCCTCATCTCGAAGATTGAAATTAACACCTACATAATGTTGTCGCTCATATTTTCCAAGGTTGAGTATTTCGAACGCACGATAATCCTGTGCATCAGCCTTCATTCTACGCTGAACAGATATCATTCGCTTTCTGGTGGTATGAATTGAAAACTTACCGAGATCCGATCCAATCCATTTTCTTTTTAACTTTTCCGCAGCAGCAAGGGTTGTTCCTGATCCGCAGAAAAAATCTGCTACTAGATCGCCCTCTTTCGTTGTAGCTGAAATGATTCTTTCCAAAATTGTTTCAGGTTTCTGTGTTGAGTAGCCAAGATTTTCGGTTTTATCAGCAGGTTGAAGCATAGATATGCGCCAAACATCATCTATCCGCTTACGGTCATTCATTTGATACTGAACCACACCAGCTTCATCGCGAACATTAATAGCCTTGCCTCCAACGAACTGCCTTTTTAGCTGCTTAACAGGTTTATCCCGCATCTCGTATTGCTGTTCAAAGCGGTAGGCATCAACATTTTTAGCGAAAGACAAAATACGATCTGATGCCCTAGGGAAGCACCTGCTACTGGGCGCCATCTTGTTGTAGTAATGCCAAGTTATTTCATTGACACCGTTTTCCTGACCAAAAATCTCAAGCGCAATGCATTTAAGGTAATGACCCACATGCCAGTCACAATGAATATAAAGTAGCCCATCGTCAGCCAACAAATCGTGCATCAATAGTAGGCGCTCATACATCATCGCCAAATACGAGTCCTTCCCGTTGCCCCATGTGTCACGATAGGCAAGCTCTTCTAAGACAGACTGTTGCTTCGTGAACTCGTTATCACCGATTTCAACATTGAATGAAAAATCAATCCCGACATCAAATGGTGGGTCAATATAAATTAGTTTAATCCCTCCCTGCTCTTCGATTTCTTTTCGAAGAGGTCCATTTTTCAGCGAAGAGAGAACGAGCTTGTTGTCGCCCCAGATCAGCTTATTGGTCCAACCAGCGAGTTGCCGACCTCGATTGTCGCGCTGAACAAAGCCGAATGAAATTTGAGGTGATTTTTCTTTGTCTCCGACCTCTAATCGAGGCTCATCAACTTGCTCGATTACCTGGAAAGGGAGAACGACATTGGTGACATCATTTGTCTTGCCGTTCCAAACTAGTTCAACTTGTCTTTTGTCTTCGAAGAGCAGGAAGCGGTAATGCTCAGGGAGGGGTTTGCCTTCCTCTAAGTAGCGTGTGATATCCCTAATTTCATTGTCAGTAAGACGCATTTTCCCGTTTCTTTTCGGTTTGTTCCGAACATAAGTGATCTTTTGTGCATAGAATCCCATATCTTGAGCGATTTTAACAGACTAGAACTTTGTGTTGTGACTGAGCGAAAAGCGGTTATCGATCCCCTCAGTTCCTTATAATCGAGAGAACTGGGGGAAAGTTTCCTGCACCCTGCGACTAGTCGGAGGCAGCTTGCTGATCTTGAAGTGAGGGAAAGGGTTTCCGTTTAATCTTCGATGCTTTCAATCTCGCAGTTAGTCGAGAGTAGGTCTTCTGAAGCATCTGCACACTGGTGCCCATCTGAAGGGCAAGGTCATAGAGGTCGAGACTTTCACCCTTTAATAGTCTCATCGTCGCATAGAAGATTCGCAGCGACCCTAGGCATCTCTTGTTTCCATCTTTGTCGGCAGCCACTCCTGCGTCAGTCATCCAAGAGTTAAACGATTTCTTAAACGAGCCGACTTTGCGCCCAAGGTAATCAGAGAAGACATATCCATTTTTCTCGTCAAACTTGAACCCATACTTCTCTGCCTTCCTCAGCATCTGCTCCTTAATTCGAAGCAGGTAATCTTTACATTCATCGTTCGCCACAAGCGTTCGATACTTCGCCTTACCTGACACATCAAAGAGAATGCTGGTATTTCCGAAAGCGTCTTTGTCTTCCCAGGTGATATCTTTCCACCTTAGATTCATAAGTTCGGTAACACGCGCTCCGCAGTTCGCTGCTATCAAGACGTAGTGGTAAACCATGAACCGTTGATGTGCTTCACGCTCTCGCTTATCGTCTTCCGCTTGCTTGATTCGCTTTCGACCTACAGCAAGAAGTTTTGAGTATTCTTTGTCTGAAAAGGTAGAGCGAGGTTTCCAAGTGATGCCCTCTGTTCTAATGACGGGAACTTCATTCTCCGCGAGATAACCTCGATTGACCGCATATTTGAAGATAGCGCGAAGTGCTGTTTCCTCACTGTTCAATGTGGAAGTAGTTGGAACTCTTCCACGCCATATTTTGGGTATGGGCGATTTAACGATCTGACCGTTTCGCTCGTAGATATTCCTGCGTTTCTTGGCACCTTCACCCGTTACCCAATAGTTTTTTCTCCACTCCCTGTAGCTTTCGATCTGGGGTTTCTGAATGTCACCAATAAAGGTGTCATCAAAGAACTCTTTGAAATACCGCTCAGTCATCAACCGTCTGTTGTCGTATCGAGCTTTTTTAATCTCCTTTCTTTCAAGCTGATTTCTTAGAGATTGAAGGTATTCGTCTGCTACCTCTTTGAATGGTTTCGTCTTGACCGCTAGACCCTGCTTTTGACGGAACTCGTATTGAAGGTATTTCTCTAAGGCAATGGTTGCAGCTTCTTCTTTATCTTGGGTGCGAAGTGATTCTTGAACGAAACCGCTCTGACCTCTGAAGGTAAACCGCGCATAGAATCGTTTGGAAACGTTCTTCCTGCGAAAGACTTTTATGCGCCCATTTTTAAGCTCGAAGTAATCAACCCA
>CAZPSQ010000397.1:0-4388 GCA_964588755.1 uncultured Prosthecobacter sp.
TGGATCAGCTTTGACGGCATGAAGACCTGGCCCTACCAGCGCGTGCTGCAGCAGGAGTCCGTGGACGGGCCGAAAGGCCGCATGAACTACCCGGACGGCTTTGTCAGCGCGGACAAGCAGTGGCTGCACTTCGCCTTCGACGACAACCGCCACCGCGCCGTGCACTACAGCGCCAAGCTGCCGCCGTTGAAGTAAACGACAGGCCGGGTATGAGATGGCTCTGAACCTCCGTTAGAGTCATCGTCATGCATCTTTCCCGGCCCGTCACACTCTCCTTGCTCCTGTGCCTCCCGCTCTCGATGGCGGGAGCTGCGGAAATTTCGGTGAAGCCCGGTCAAGGTGCGCTGGCGGCAGCTGTTGCCGGCGCCAGCAGGGGGGACACGCTGATTCTACAAGCGGGCGTCTATGCGGAGCGAGTCCGCATCGAGAAGCCTCTCACCATCCGAGGTGAGAAGGGGGTGAGGCTGGAGGGGGCGGAGGTGCTCAAGGCCACTTGGTCCGCTGTCGCAGACATGAAAGGTGTGTTCACCGCGCCCTCTGAGAGGCGGCCTGAAGGACTGCTGCTGGAGGGCAAATTCATGGCGGAGATCCGCTTTGACCGTGCCCAGGAAAAGGGCGACTGGCATTGGCAGACGCTTTTGGCCAAGGGAACGCCGCTGAGCGGATTTGAGCAGGTGCGGGCGCTGTGGATGCATCATCCCAAGGAGGACAAGATCTATGTGCGGCTGCCGCACGGAGGCTCTCCTGAAAAGGCAAAGCTTGCGGCCGTGATGTCGGACAAGGCTTTGATCGAGATCGCCGCGCCAAGTGTGGTGGTGGAGAGGCTGAGTCTTGCTGGCGGGGTGACGGCCGTGGCGTTTGGCGAGGGAGCCAAAAACAGCGTGGTGCGGCGCTGCTGGGTGGACTCTTACGAAGGCACGGGCATCATGCTCACGGGTGGGGCGTCGGATTGCACCGTGGAGGATTGCACCGTGACCCGTGGCGCGCTGGAGGAATGGCAGCCGACGGAGAAGAACCGGCGGGAGAACTACGAGATCTGGCGCATCCACAAGGACGTGGGCAAGTATGACCGGGTGGGCATCGAGCTGAACCGGGCGGGAGCGGGCAACCGCATCCTGCGCAACCTGATTGACCGCACCTTTGACGGCATCTGCCTGGGGGACTACCGCGCGGAGTCGCTGGACAAGCCTGCGGCTGATCCAGATGATGGCCGCGGCACGGAGATCGCGGGCAACCTCATCGAAAACACGCGTGACTCCGGCATTGAGCTGGGGGTGGGCTGTGTGGATGTGAACGTGCATCACAACACGCTGCGGCGGACGCATGGGGGGCTGCGTTTCAAGGTGCCGCGGGTTGGTCCGGTGTTCGTCCACCACAACAAGCTCATCGACGGAACGCCGTTCAACATCTGGTTCAGCATGGACGCCGCACCTGCCGAAGGCTACATCTACCACAACACGATCACCGGCGGCGGCGATGCGGCGTTTGTGTATTCCTCTTTTAATGCCAAACGTGACTTCGCCACGCCGAAGTGGCATTTTCTGAACAACCTGGTCCTGGGTGTGAAGGAAGGCTTCTTTGACCAGCGGAAAGGCACGCCGCCGAGGGATTTCACCGAGTCCCACAACGTCGTCACCGATGATGCCAAGGCCGGTGTGGATGCCGGTCTGGACCTGTCCATGTATCGCAAAGGCAAGCCGCTGCCCGGCTGCGAGGCGGGTTATTTCAAAGGCAGCGCACCTGACGCCGGTGCTGACGAATCCAAGTAAACTTCACCATGTCCCCCAATTCATTTCTCTTTTTTCTCCTCGCGGGTCTCTCGGCGCTCAACGCGGCGGATGTGCCCGCCGCCAAAGTCGTCGCGCAAACCGGGGCGGAGCATGATGATCTGAAACGAGTCTGGCAGGGGATCCCCGGCATTGAGCGCGCCGCCAATGGACGGCTGTGGTCCACGTGGTACACGGGGGATGTGGGCGAAGGGGCGCTGGGGAACTACGCCATGGTGGCCACGGCTGCCGACGTGGGGCAGAAGTGGTCAAAGCCCATCGCCATCCAGGGGCCGAAGGGCACGCGCATTGGCGATCCGCTGCCGTGGATCGATCCCAAAGGCAGGCTGTGGGTGTTCTACGCGCAGTTCACCGAGAAGACCGGGACGACGCCGAATCTGCGGGCAACCTTTGCCATTCGCACGGATGATCCGGGCAAGGCGGCGCCGCAGTGGTCTGAGCCGTTCGTGGTGGCGCCGGATGGCATCCTGTTTGGCAAGCCCATCATCCGCAAGGAGGACGGCGCGTGGCTGGCCCCCTTCTTTGTGAATGGCAAACCGGACTGGGAGGATGTGAAGGCGGGGAAGGAAACGGGCGTGGTCATCAGCACGGATGAAGGCGCATCCTGGAAATGGCTGGGGGGAACGGATGTGCCGGAGGATCTGCTCAACTTCAGCGAGGCAACGATCGCGCAGCGGAAGGATGGCAGCATCTTCATGGTCATCCGCACGCTGGTGGGGCTGTGTGAAAGCAGTTCCACCGACGGTGGCAAAACCTGGACGGCGGTGAAGCCGATGCCCGGCTTTGAAAAGGGGCCGTCCACGCGCGCGTGCATGATGAAGCTGGCTTCCGGAGCCTTCATGCTGGTGTACCACGACGCGCCGCCGAACAAGACGGGGGGCTTTGGCCGTGCGAAGATGACGGTGTGGCTCTCGGATGATGAAGGCCGCACGTGGCCGCACAAGCTGCTGCTGGACGGGCGCACGCGCGTCTCCTATCCCGATGCGACGCAGGCGCCTGACGGCCGCATTTTCATCACCTATGACCTGGGCCGCTACATGGGCGGGGAGAAGTCCATCCTGGTCAGCGTGCTGCGGGAGGAGGACATCCGCGCGGGCAAGATTGTCTCCAAAGACGCAAGGCTGAAGATGACGGCGAACCAGTGCCACGGCTACGGCAACCACTATGATCTGCGCGAGGAGGACAAAGCGGCGGCCAAGATGCCAGCGAAGGAGAAGTTTCATCTCTACCTGCTGATCGGCCAGAGCAACATGGCCGGGCGCGGTGTGATCACCCAGGATGAAGGCGTTTCCCGCCAGCGGCTGCTTAAGTTTTCCCAGCGCAATGCGTGGGGGCCGGGAGTTGATCCGCTGCACACAGACAAGCCCGCCGCCGCGGGTGTGGGCCTGGGCACCAGCTTTGCCCGTGAGATGGCGGACGCCGACAAGAGCCTCACCGTGGGGGTGATCCCCTGCGCGGTGGGCGGCACGCCGCTGCAGCGCTGGCAGAAGGGCGGGGACCTCTACGAGGCAGCCCTGGTGCGCGCGCGGCAGGCCATGAAGGACGGCACGCTGAAGGGCATCCTCTGGCACCAGGGGGAAGGCGACTCTGGCAAGGAGGAGACCGCGAGAAGCTACAACGCGCGGCTGACGCAGATGGTGGCGGACCTGCGCGCCGACCTGGGCGCTGGGGAGGTGCCCTTTGTCGCGGGGAAGCTGGGCGAGTTCCTGGCGCCTGTGGGCAGGGACGGGGCGCCGAGCTTCTGGCCTTTGGTCAATGAGCAGATCGCCGCGCTGCCGAAGACCGTGCCGAACTCGGCCGTGGTGGAGTCCACCGGCCTCAATCATAAAGGCGATGTGGTCCACTTCGACACGCCGGCGCTGCGTGAGTTTGGCAAACGCTATGCCGGGGCGATGAAGAAGCTCCAGCAGGCGAAGTAGTGAGAGCTTGTTGAGAGCCTGTCTATTGCATCACGGCAGGCTGCCCGGTGCATTCCAGGACGGAATGCCAGAGCTCCTGTGTGGGGTCCACCTTGCGCCGGCCATGGATGACAAGCTCCAGCGGCAGGTGGACGAATGAGCCGTGCCAGCGGCCCACCAGCATGCCGGTCTTGCCCGCCATGGCGGCATGCACGGCGGACTGGGCAAGGCGGGAGCAATACACGTTGTCCTGCGCGTTGGCAGGGACGCTGCGGACGATGTAGCTGGGGTCGATGTACTTGAGGTTCACCTCGGTCTTGCGGCTTTTGAAGAAGGCGTTGATCTGCTCCTTTAGGAACTGGCCGATGTCGCCATAGCGCTTGTTGCCGCTGGCGTCGGTCTCGTCGCCGGTGTGCATGAGGTCCTGCCCGGCACCTTCGGAGACCACGATCACGGCGCTGCCGCGCCTCATGAGGCGGTGGCGCAGCACCTCCAGCAGGCCGCCCGCGCCTTCGAGCTGGAAGGGGACCTCGGGAATGAGGACGAAATCCACATTGCTGCCCGCCAGTGCGGCGTAGCAGGCGATGAAGCCGGAGTCGCGCCCCATGAGCTTGACGAGGCCCACGCCGTTGACCGCGCCGGTGGCCTCCACATAGGCGCACTTCACGGCCTGCACGGCGGCGTCGAAGGCGGTCTCGAAGCC
>CAZPSQ010000398.1:0-4306 GCA_964588755.1 uncultured Prosthecobacter sp.
CCTGCTCCTCCGCCATGGCCATCTCATGCCGTGCCTCATCAATGAGATGCTGGCTGGTGCCGATCTGCTCCTCGTTCTGGCGGATGCGGCCTTCCAGCTCCTCATTGCGCTCACGGTTGAAGCCCATGCGGCCCTCCGCGCTTTGCAGCTGGGAGCGCAGCTCCTGCGCCTGCTGGCGGAGCTGGCTGATCTGTGACTCGATGGCGTGGTAGGCCTCGCGTGTCTGCGCGGCCTCGCTTTCGGAGGCGCGCAGGCTGTGCTGCACCTCGTCGATCTTCTCGGTCAGCATGCGCACCTGGTTTTCCGCCTCCGACTTCTCGCCGGAGAACTCGGTGTACTGCTTGTGCGCCAGGTGGGTGTCCAGCAGGCGGGTGTCCTCCAGCAGGGCCTGGTAGCGGCGTGCCTTGGCCGCCTGCCGTTGCAGGGTGCCCATCTGCCGCTTCACCTCGGCCACGATGTCCGCCACGCGCAGCAGATTCGCCTCCGTGTACTCCAGCTTGCGCAGCGCCTCTTTCTTCTGGGACTTGAACTTGGTGATGCCGGCCGCCTCCTCAAACACCGTGCGGCGGTCCTCCGGCTTGGAGCTGAGCAGCATGTCGATCTGGCCCTGCGCCATGATGGAGTAGGCCGCGCGCCCGATGCCCGTGCCGGCGATGAGGTCGTGGATGTCCTTGAGGCGGCAGATCGTGTTGTTCAGGCGGTATTCGCCGCGCCCGTCACGGAACACGCGGCGGGTGATGGCCATCTCGTTGAAGTCCACATTCAGCGCCTGCTCGCAGTCCGCCATGGTCAGCGTCACCTCGGCCAGGCCCACGGGCTTGCGCTTGTCGGTGCCGTTGAAGATGACGTCGGCCATTTCAGAGCCACGCAGCGCCTTGGCGGAGGTTTCCCCCAGCACCCAGCGGATGGCATCCACCACGTTGGACTTGCCGCAGCCGTTCGGGCCGACGATGCCCGTCACGCCCTTGTGGAACTCAAAGTGCGTCTTGTCGGCGAACGACTTGAAACCGTGAAGAGTAAGGCTCTTGAGGTACATGGCTGAAAGAGTGGCTACGTTGGAAAGGGAGCGTCGGAGATGGCAGGCCGCGCCCCTGATGCCTCTCCCGGGGAGCAGGCGCGCAAGAGCGCACGAACCAAAGTGAACCATCCCGCCGTCATCCCCCGCAACAGCCAACCGATTTTTCCACCCTATCTTGGGGATAATTAATATATCTTAAACAAGATGTGGGATTTTCGCAGCCGTTTTAGCTGTGAATAATCAACCCGCCTGTGAACAAGTTTTCCATCAGTACACCGACTTGCGGTGAAACAAGAAGCTTTCCAGCAGCAGCAGCGCCAGGGCCAGCCAGATCAGGCGTTTCGGCCAGGTGCTGAAGGCGGACGCGGTGATGATGGGGGCGGCGTTTTGTCGGGATGTGGCGGCCTCATCCCCCAGCTTGGGCAGGTTCGTTTCCGCGTCCGAAATCAATGCGCAGACTCCACTGCGGTCATCACCGGTCTCCCAGCTCCCAATGCGGTTGAGCGTGAGCAGGCCATTGGCGGGGTCGTCCGAGGCCTCGATGAACTGGCTGCCGTCCCAGGCATGCCACTGCACCAGACTGTCGGCATGCAGCAGCTCGCCTGTGTGCAGCGTGCGCAGGTCGGCCAGCGCGCCGCTGCTTTCCGCGCACCAGTAGAGGGCGTTGCCAAGGACCAATGGCAGGGAGGGCAGCAGGGCGAGCTGCTCCGACTGCGCCGGGGAAAAGGCGGTGACAACCAGCCGCTGACCTTCGAACTCCCCGGCCGCGAGCACTGGCTCACTGCCTGCAATCCACAGCGGCTCCACCGAGGTGGGAAGCTCCAGCACCGTCGTCTGGGTGATGGCCACCCGGCTGCTGCTGGCACGGAACAGCACGGGGTGGTCCGGCTGCACCACGCGCACGCCAGCATGGGGCACACCGGCCACCGCGCGCGCCCGGAGCGGGCCGGAGCTTTGCTGCGGGGAAAGGGCGATCACCGGCCTGTCAGCGGGCCACTCCTTGGGCAGCCAGTTTTCGAAGACATAGACATCCGGGGCGTCCTGGGGCGGCCATGCGGCGGGATCACCCCTCTTCATCTCAATGCGCCCCGCTTCAATGAGCGACGACAGCGCAAGCTCGGTGAACGGGTCCGCCTTGTCCGTGAACCAGGCCACATTGAGCGGCCTGGACTTCGGCAGCGGCGCGGCGATCCCGTCATCCCACCCGAAGCAGTCCCCCGCCGTCGTGAGCCGCATTTCCAGCCGCTGGCCACGCAGGCCTTCGAGCGGCAGAATGAGCGAGCTTGATTGTCCAGGCTCCAGCTCCAGCTCCCGCAGCTGGGCGATGCGGCCCGCCAGGGTGACTTCGAGGGTGGAGCTGGTTTTTCCGGCGTTGCTGGCGGCGGCGGTCACTTTCACAAAAGCCTCGTAGCGGTCACGCGCCAGCGGGCTGTGGCGGATCTGGAAGCCGGAGATGCCCACGTTCAGCGGCTCCGGCAGCGCGGTTGAAATCAGGTCCAGGGCCGTCCCGGCCGGGGCCGCCGAGTCGGAGGCCAGCCAGACGCGGGAGCGTTCCTCCAGCTCTGCCAGACGCCGGGCCACATTCAGCGCCGCCTCCGCTTTGCCCTCCATGGGCATGGGGGCCAGCTCGTCGAGCAGGCGCAGGCACTCACGCCGGTTGCGGCTGCGGGAAAGCAGCGTGTGTGGCCGTGAGTCAAAGGTGATGAGGGACAGCACCACCTGGTCTGGCAGGGAACGAATGCGATCCGTCACCCGGCGCTTCGCCTCGTCGAGCCGGGTCTTCCCCTGGCCGTCCGTGGCGCTCATGGAGGCGGAGCGGTCCACCACGATCACCACCGCGCCGGGGGAGTCGGCGGAGATGTTGCTGCTGGGCCGTGCCAGCGCGAAAATGGAGAACAGCAGAACGAGCAGCGTCAGCAGCAGCGACAGCCACTTCTTGATGCGCCGCAGCCAGGCGGACTCCTGGTGCTCCCGCGCCAGCGACTTGAAGAACAGCAGCGTGGAGACCGGCACCCGTTTTGCCTGCCGACGAAACAACCACAGCGCCAGCGGGATCAGGGCCAGCCAGGCGAGGTGGAAGTAGCCGGGGGCGAGGAAGCGCATGCGGGTTTTACATGGGGATCGTGAACTACTGGCGCAGTTCTTCGAGGGCCTGCCTGAGGTGCTTTTCCGTGACGTCCTTGCTCACGTGGGCGTCACCGGGCCTGCTGACGAGGACGAAGCGGATCCTGCCGTTTTCGAACTTCTTGTCCGTGCGGGCGATGTTCATGATCTCCTCGATGTCGAGGTCGTCCGGCAGGCGGGTGGGCAGGTCGTAGAGCTTCAGCAGGTCCACGATGCGCGCATGGTCAGCCTGGGAAAGGCCGGCCGTCTGCATGGACAGCCAGGCCGCTGCGCGGAGGCCGAGGCTGATGGCCTCGCCATGCAGCAGCCTGCCGTAACCGGCGGCGGCCTCGATGGCGTGGCCCAGGGTGTGGCCGAAGTTCAGCAGCGCGCGGGTGCCGATGGTCTCGAACTCGTCCGTCTCCACGATGGCGGCCTTGATGGCGATGTTGCGGCGGATGAGGTCCACCAGGTCCCCCTGTCCGGCGGCCACCTGGGTGATGGCCTCAAACATGGGCTCGTCGCGGATGGCGGCGTGCTTGATGATCTCGGCAAAGCCCTCGTTGTACTCGCGCCTGGGCAGGGAGCTCAGGGTGTCCAGGTCGGCGATGACATGCACCGGCTGGTGGAAGCAGCCCACCATGTTTTTGGCGTGGGGCAGGTTGACGCCGGTCTTGCCGCCGACAGAGCTGTCCACCTGGGAGAGCACTGTGGTGGGCACCTGCACATAGGGGATGCCGCGCTGGTAGGTGGCCGCGCAAAAGCCTGCGAGGTCCCCGATGACGCCGCCACCCAGGGCGACTAGAAAGCTCTTCCGGTCCAGGCCAAAGCGGACCATGTCCCCGAGAACCGTCTCGCTGCATGACAGGGATTTGGAGGCCTCCCCGGCAGGCACGGTGATGAGGTGCGGTTCCCTGCCGGCGGCGCGCAGACTTTGCAGCACCGTCTCAGCATACAGCGGGCCCACGTTGGAGTCTGTGACCACAACGCACTTCACACGGTCCGGCAGCTTTTGCGCCACCTCCGCGCCCAGGGTCTTCAGCAGGCCCCTCCCCACCTGCACGTGGTAGCTGCGGGGGCCGAGATTTACGTGGACGGGGCTGGCTGGCTGGACGGGCGGAGGCATGGAAAAAGTGCGAGGAGACGGGGCACGCACTCTGCCGTGGGAAGGGAATCGAGGCAAAT
>CAZPSQ010000399.1:0-4257 GCA_964588755.1 uncultured Prosthecobacter sp.
GCAGCGTGTAGCGGTCCTTGCCTCCCTTGCCCGCCACCACCCGGATGCACATGCGGTCGGGCGCGCTGTCGATGTCGGCCACACGCAGCGCGCACACTTCGGAGACCCGCAGCCCGGCCGCGTAGGTGGTCATCAGCAAGGTGCGCGAACGCAGATTGCCGGCGGCCTCGAACAACCGCGTCAGTTCCTCGCGCGAAAGAATTTCGGGCTGGCGCTGCGGCGTGTGGGCGTAGGGAATCGAGATCGCATCGTCCTCGCGGCCAAGCACCGTGCTGAAAAAGAATTTGATCGCGCAGACCGCCTGGTTGACCGTGGCGTAGGCAAGGTGGCGTTCAGTGATCCGGTGCAGCAGCCACGCCTTGACCTGCACCGCATCGAGCCGATCCGGGCTGCAGTGGTAGTAGCGCGCCAACTGCGCCACCACCGCAACGTAGCTCTCCTGCGTGCGTCCGGCCAGGCCGCGCAACACCATCGCGTCGATCATCTGCTGACGTAACGGGGTCATGACACTTCTCCTTGAAGTCGGGGACATCCCCCGTTTCAAGGTAGGTCGTGCGCCACCGCGTCAGCGGTTTAGTTCAACGTTAATTCGACCTCAGAGGCGTTTAAGTCAAAATGCCTCTGACGTCTAACATGATTAATCAAAGTCTGATTTTTTAACAAAATCAGAAAGATAGACGCGAAACTTTAAAACAAAGGCGTCAACACTTCAAGTAGCGATCTTTCGCTTCGGCGAGGCCTAACGAATAGGGTTTATCCCTCGCGGCACACGAGCGTAGTGTGAGTCGATGCGCATGTCGCGAGGGATAAGCCTTGTTGGACTGAACCGCCGGCAGGGCGGTGACATTGGGGATTCTACGCCCGGCCCATGCTCATGGGTTAGCGTGAACCTTGCCGGTCGTGGTCCGACCGAATCGATTGGCCGCAGTGCATTGCATGTATGGAAGGCACCAGTCCAGATGCACACCCAGCGCCGCCGCTTTTGGCGAGTTTCAGGCGCCTGTGCGGAGACAGCGTGCAGGGGCTCCCGGGCGAGCGGCATCGGTCGCCGTTGGCGCTGTCGGGTTTGAAATCGATCGCCTTCATGAGGGTCCGTGACGACAGCGGGGTATCGGAGCCAGGGTGGCCACCGCCCGCCAATACCCTTGGCCACAGTGCGCACAACGGCACGCGTCGTGACCACTGACGCGGGCGAAGAAGGCTTCGGCCGCTTCGATTGCCGCAGCCTGTGGCTCGGGCATCATCAGGGCTGCACGTGCAGCCGCGAGGCGCGCCCGCTTATGGTTAGCGGCGAGCAGCCCGTAGTGACGGATGCGCTTGAAACCGGGAGGTAGCACGTGACGCAGGAAACGGCCGATGAATTCGGCGGCTGGCAGCGTGACCGTGCGCTTGCCTCCAGTACGGTTGTCCCGTGCCCGGATTCGCACCTGATCAGGGTCGCAGCCGAGGATGCGCTCGTTCGAGATGGCGACCCGATGTGTGTAGCGCGCAAGATAGTCGAGCACCTGGGCCGGCCCGCCCGGCGGCGGCTTCGCGTACACCACCCAGTCGTGCGCGAGCAGCGCGCGCCGGCGCACCCGCCAGGCATGGGGCTCAGCTTGCGGATCACCGGGAATCCGGTCGGTGCGCCGGGCTTGTTCGAGCGCGTCGAGGAACTTGGCGCGAAACACGCGCGAGGCGGCCTGCACCGGAAACAGGAAGCCTCGGCCACGGCCCGGCGTGCGCCACTGCCTCTCGCCATCGAGTCCGCCGCAGGCAATAAGCGCATGCACATGCAAATGCAGGCGCAGATCCTGCGTCCACGTGTGCAGCACCAGGCTGAAGGCCGGCGTTGCGCCGAGCCAGCGGGGATTGGCCGCCAGTTCGAGCAGGGTCGCCGCCGCACTCTCGAACAACGCACCGTAGAGCCAGCGCGGATGGCGGGCGGCAAGTGGGTTGAGCACATGGGGCAAGGTGAACACCCAGTGGGCGTAAGGCACCGGCAGAAGCTCGCGCAGGCGTGCAGCGCGCCACGCTTCCTTGGCCCGGGTCTGGCACTGCGGGCAATGCCGGTTACGACAGGAGCGATAGACATGGCGCTCGGCCCCGCACCCATCGCAGCGCTCACGCACCCCGCCGAGCGCGGCGGTGCGGCAATCGACAATGGCCCGCCAGGCGCGCGCCTGGGCTGCCGATAACGTGTGGGTCTGTCGGTAGGCGCGACCGTGCTCGCGCAGGATCCCCGCCAACGTGGGCCGCAGCATGGCAGCTACGCCTCACAGTCGGCCGAGCAGATCGAGCGGGCTCTCCGAGGCCACCGCCCCGGGACGTGCCAGGTGCAGGTAGCGCTGAGTGGTCGACAGGTGACCGTGTCCGAGCAGCTTGGCCAGCGTCGCCAGATCGACACCCGCCTCGAGCAGGTGTGTGGCAAAGGCGTGGCGCAGCCCGTGAATGCCGCCGCGCTTCTGTATGCCGGCCCGTTCGCGGGCGCGGTGGTAGGCGCGCTGAGCGGCGCAGATGTCGAACGACTGGGCGGTATCCGAGACACGAGGAAACAACCACTGGCGGGGTTTGCAGATGCGCCAGTACAGGCGCAGCGCCTCGAGCAAGCTGGGGGTGAGCAGCGTGTAGCGGTCCTTGCCTCCCTTGCCCGCCACCACCCGGATGCACATGCGGTCGGGCGCGCTGTCGATGTCGGCCACACGCAGCGCGCACACTTCGGAGACCCGCAGCCCGGCCGCGTAGGTGGTCATCAGCAAGGTGCGCGAACGCAGATTGCCGGCGGCCTCGAACAACCGCGTCAGTTCCTCGCGCGAAAGAATTTCGGGCTGGCGCTGCGGCGTGTGGGCGTAGGGAATCGAGATCGCATCGTCCTCGCGGCCAAGCACCGTGCTGAAAAAGAATTTGATCGCGCAGACCGCCTGGTTGACCGTGGCGTAGGCAAGGTGGCGTTCAGTGATCCGGTGCAGCAGCCACGCCTTGACCTGCACCGCATCGAGCCGATCCGGGCTGCAGTGGTAGTAGCGCGCCAACTGCGCCACCACCGCAACGTAGCTCTCCTGCGTGCGTCCGGCCAGGCCGCGCAACACCATCGCGTCGATCATCTGCTGACGTAACGGGGTCATGACACTTCTCCTTGAAGTCGGGGACATCCCCCGTTTCAAGGTAGGTCGTGCGCCACCGCGTCAGCGGTTTAGTTCAACGTTAATTCGACCTCAGAGGCGTTTAAGTCAAAATGCCTCTGACGTCTAACATGATTAATCAAAGTCTGATTTTTTAACAAAATCAGAAAGATAGACGCGAAACTTTAAAACAAAGGCGTCAACACTTCAAGTAGCGATCTTTCGCTTCGGCGAGGCCTAACGCTTGAATTAAGCCGCGCCGCGAAGCGGCGTCGGCTTGAATGAATTGTTAGACATCATTGGCTGGCACCAAGCAGTTTAACTGCTTCATACTTCACGAATTTAATGAGCGCCGCCACCTGATCCGCACGAGCGGGCAAATAATCTTCTTCTTGCCCAAGATAAGCCCGCTTGGCATTCAACAGGATGGGCTGATGTTGAGCTGGCAAGCGTGCCATTGCCCAAGTGGCAGCAACATCCTTTGGCGCGATCTTGCCGGTTGCGGCGGTGTACCAGATACGAGACAAAGTAAGCACTACATTCCGCTCATCGCCCGCCCAATCTGGCGGCGAGTTCCATAGCTTCAGAGTATCGGCCAGTGCCTTGAATAGATCGCTTTCTGGGACTGAGCTGAAGAGATCCTTCGCTGCTGAACCTGCCAAGACGATGCTATGTTGCTTTGCCTTTGTTAGCAGAATCGCCAAGTCAGAATCGGTTGTGGCGGGCTCGAAGATGCCCGCAAGGATGTCTTTGCGCTGCCACTCTCCGAACTGCAGTTCCCGCCTGGCCGGATAACGCCAAGGTACGATGTCACTGTGCACGACGATGGTCACTTCCAAGGCGCGGAGTGCCTTGTTTTGGCCAGGGGAAGCTGAAACCTCCAAGAGATCGACGAGCAGGGCTTGCCGCACGGCATCATTGAGCGGTGCAGCTACAGCCACCAGCAAATCAATATCACTGTACGGTTTCAATCCGCCATCCAGTGCGGAGCCGTACAAATGCACGGCCAGCAACGTCGACTCCAAGTGGCGCCCGATGACGTTGAGTGCTTGTGATAGTTGCACCGAAATCTCGGCGGGCACTTTTTCACTCATGATGTCTAACTTTGTTTTAGGGCGACTGCCCTGCTGCGTAACATCGTTGCTGCTCCATAACA
>CAZPSQ010000400.1:0-4254 GCA_964588755.1 uncultured Prosthecobacter sp.
GTGATCCGCCCGATGATGAACCTGGCCGTCAGCTACGACCACCGCGTGGTCTATGGCAAGGAGGCCGTGACCTTCCTCATCCGGGTGAAGGACTGCATCGAAAATCCGGCGAGAATGCTCGTCGGTGCCTGATCGTTTTGCGAGCCTTTACAAAGATCATGCCGCATTACTCCGCCATTTGGCATCTGCGCGCATGACAGACCACGTCTTTAAGATGATCGATGTCGTTTCCATAACCGTCGTAGCTGGTCTGCTACGACGGTTATGATGCAAGCGACGTCAGAAGGTGTTTCCGCGCGCTTACGGCTATGCACAGCCGTCTGCCCACCTTCAGGAAGCTGGCACAGACCATCGAGGACCACTGGGTGGGCATCCTGGCCTGCTACCCGCACAGGATCACCTCAGCGTTAGCGTCACGCCAAGCACCTTCGATTGGCGGTTGAGTTTGAGCTTGGACCCTCACGCTGCCCGGCGCTGAGCCGCAGGTCCTTGAGCCTTGCTCCACGCCGCCGGTGTCACGTCCTTGATCTGCCGCATGGTCATAGATGGCAGGCGGGTGAGGACGTCACGCAGGTAGGTTTGCGGATCAATGCCCCGGCTGCGGCAGGCCTCAATAATCGTGAACAGCACCGCGCTGCGCTGGCCCGCGTCATGCAGGCTGGCCCGTGCGCCGCCCGGCAAACAGGCCCGGCAGCAACTGCTGCTGGACAGGCTGCTGTCACCTCCAGAAACACCGGTTTGACGACAGGCTTGCGCTGCTCCCGAGACCCGCCGCTCACTCCATGCCTGCGCCGCCAGGTGGCAAAGGTCTGATACTTGACCCCGGCCAGCGCCGCGAAACGCGGACCGGACAGGCCACTGCGCTCAAACTCACGCACCAGCTCTGCCTGCTGTTCCACCGGCGTCTGCACACGCCCGGCTCCGTCGCTCTTCAACACTATGGCCTCTTTGTTCATGGAGGTCATAGCTTGTGAGCGCTGACCTCTATGACGCCAGCAACTTCATACGGTGCTCGCCGTGACGTTTACTCGCAGGCGGATCGACCCCTGGGAGTACCTGCGCGACGTGCTCACGCGCCTGCCGTCCATGACCAACCGTCAGATCGGCGAGGTGATGCCTGACGCATGGGCCAAGGCTAGAGCACCGGGACCGGGCCTCGGCTGCGGGTCATCCGTCACGCGACCATTGGTTGCAAGCAGTCAAGCGGCGGCGTGAGGTGGGGGCTGTGACGCTTACGGAGGTGCAGCAAAGTGATTGGGGATCTGGCACCGTTTTCAGTTTCTCAATGACCGCACAATCCTGGAGCTGCTGATCGACGCGAACAACGCTTCGTCGGCGAAGCTGATCCGCCGAGTTTGCGGACCTTGAACTAACGAGGAGCCTGCGCGACTGCGACTTTCAGGCGGGACACCTCAAGTATCGCCGTTGGTTGCCACATGATCAGGCTTTCGCGAGTCCTGGAAAATTACGAGGGTTAAATTTCGCGGGCCACTGAGTTTTGGTGTCATATACGGCGCATACAAAATTGGCGCACTCAAAATTGGCGCGACTGAAATCAGCCCCTTGAAGTTCGCAGGGCAATCCATACGAGTCAGGTAAAAATTGAGCATTTGCAAAATTTGCCATTTTGCAATCGGCGTTCTTGAAATCAACTCCACGCATGGTCGCATGGGAAAAATCCGCGTTGGATAAGTCTGCATTGAAGAATGTAACCCAATACAAGTCCCCCCCCCTGAAAGAGCTTTTGCCTAGAGCAGCAAGCGACAGATCAACAGCTTCAAGCACCTGAGAACCAACCAGGCTCGGCACATTCGGAATTGGCGAACCAAACTTGTCAAATATCTGCATAGCTAGTCAACGCTGAATAGTTTTAGTTGATTCTTTGGAATTGAGAAAACGTTCCGCCTCATCCAAGAGCCCATTTTTTGTTCGGTTGGCCCTGGCATGGTGCCCGCTGTGGGTTGTTCTATGATTTGGTTAGGGACTCGTGGGTTCATTCGTTCGCTTCCCAGCGAGGCCGATATTGGAGCCTGCGAGGGAAAATCGCCCGTTCATCTAAGACTGTCTGGCTATAACGATACCTTGGGTTCAATTCGCCATTTGCCATTTCATAGAAATCAAAGTCCACATCATTGGCGCATTCAAGAGCAGAGCTGAGCAGAGCTTTGCTACAACCTGCTTCTTCTGTCATTCGCTCTACTCGGACGACAAAATCAGACTTTTCGAGTCGCTGCTTCAGCAATCGAATTAATGGCAAAAGGCGCTTCTTATTATTCTCGAAATGCACAGATCTGAGTGTCAGTTCTAGACTCCAACTGTGACCTTTGAGTTCACGGATGTTCCGCCCCGATGGAATGTCATTCTCCTGCTGAAATGCTTTCAATAAAGCAAGGCTCAAATCCTTCTCCGCTCGTGCCGTGAACCCTGAATGTAAACAACCAAGCAGCAATGCACACACAAATAGAAGAGTTGCCAGTTTCATGCGGCTATGGATAAACGATAAGCTGTGAGGAGTAATTCATACATGAGTCGTCAATATTTACTCGAATCATCATGATTGGCTCGTTTTCATGCTTCTTGCTGGCTCCTCGTTTGCATAAGCGTTCCTCCAATTCCGCTATCCACAGATTCATTCGGTATTGTGTTTGTAACGCATCCTCTCGCCCAAACTCATTCCATACAAATTGCTCGGGATTCACATTTCCATGACTTTGAGCAACAGCAGCCATGGCAGTTATCAATGTCCCCGGAGCTGCATTGCGGCTCGCAGGCCAATTCGACATCGAAGGGAAGTCAGGCAACAGGTGCTTTCCTTGAATGTAAGATGACCCCACTAACACGCAGAACGTGGAATGAGTAGGATACTGGCCCGCATGAATATAAACCTCGCCTTGTCCTTGCCAGAATGATGAATTAAGCGCAACCTCTGCATTATCCCCACTACTTCCTGCTCCAGACCATGAACCCAGCACTTGTGCTGGCACTGAACTATCTGCAGACACAGATTTGCTGCTGGCAAGATTTGGTCTCCTCCTCAAGTAGCCGGTGGCGGAACTTCTAACTGGAAAATTTGACTCTCCCGAAGTGCCTCCGGCATTATAGCGTCCATACGGAAGCTCAATTGTTAGGGCAGTGAAATCGGGAACACCTTTTGCGACTGCCTTTATTGTAATGGTGCCATAAGTGCCGAAAGGATTTCCAACCGTTCGTCGGACTGTGGCTATCGCATCGTAAGCTGAACTTGCCAACCCCAAGTAATCCCACCTGTTCACCGGGGCATTGCCAGCCATCCCGTAAAGGTTTACACCGCCCTGCTCGCCGATGGGGTCTCTGTTAAGCCAACGTCCTAAAGCCGACAAATAATACCTATATCCGTAATAGGCCATCCCGCTCTCCACGTCCAAATACTTCGAGCTAAACCCAAACGGGCACAGCTCCACACTCGGCCCGGCATTCGTCACCCGATTCCCGAACGGATCATAATCAAATCGCGCCACCAAGGTTCCCGCTCCCGTCCCGCTCACGGGCACCAGCCCGGTTACGTTCCCGTTCGCGTCGCTGCATGCCTGATATGTGATCCCCTGGTAGGTCGTGCTCAGCAAGCCGCCCACGCCCCCGGCTCCCGTCATGCTGCCGCTGAGATCCGGGCCCCACAGGAACGTCCGGTTCACCGCGCTGCCACCCAGCCCGGTTCCCGTCGCAAACGTATGGTCCAGCTCCGCGATCATCTGCCACCCATCGTACACGAACCGCAGGTCCTTGGTCAAGCTCCACCCGCCGCCCGATGACTGATACACCCGCTTGCTGATTCGCCGGTTTTTGTAATCATAGTCGAACTCCAGCTTCTTCCGCGCCGGGGCCGTCAACCCACCCGCCACCGGCAGAGACTTCTGCTCCGCCACCGTGAGCCGGTTCTCCGCGTCCCAGGTGTAAGTCCACTCGGCGGTTGAGGTGAGGTTACCATCCTCGTCGTAGTCCAGCGCCTCGCTGCTCGGCGGCACATGGCTGAACCCCGCCCGCGTGATGTCGATGCCGCCCAGGCTGGCCTTGATCGACACATGCAGCCAGCGCGCGTCCGTCCCGCCCACCGTGTGCACATACCGGAAGCTGTCAGGATCGCCCGTCTGATGCTCCGGCAGGCTCCGGTTCACCGTCACTGGCGTCCCGCCGCCCAAGGTCAGCTCCACCGTGGCACCGCCTGCCCGGTGATCTCCACCTGCCGCGTGTGCGTGATGCCATCATACTGCTGCAGGA
>CAZPSQ010000401.1:0-4239 GCA_964588755.1 uncultured Prosthecobacter sp.
TGCTGGAATCAGGCGAACAATGACGAAACCAGAATGAGGAATGACGAAGGAAGCCCGAATGCCTGGACGGACTTTCGAAAAGCTTGTCACATTCCCGGTGGCGGAGCGGCCGCATGGGCTGCGTTGGTCGCCCGCCTGTGATGTTGCAAGGAAAGATGGATGAAATCTAGACCGGGCTTGGCTCCCTGATTCCTGGAGGAGGAGGGGAAAGGTGGGCGGAGGCGTATGAATGAGTGTCTGCCCTTTTGGGTTACTGGCCCCAGAGGTAGGTGATGGTGAGTGTGCCGGTCCTGGCTGGCAGGACGAGGTTTCTGCCGGCGATTTGGGCGCCGCTGACCTGGACGCGGAATTTGGTGCTGCCTTCCTGACATGCAAACTCCCCGTTGCTCTCCTCCATCTTGCCGGCTTCGGCGACGCGGAACCAGGCGTGCTCCGGCAGGGTGCCGGAAATCTTGACGGTGCGGGTGAGGGCGGGGCTGCCATCGGGCCGGTTGCCGTCGCCCGCGGTGGTGTAGGTTTCCTCCATTTCCGCGCCGTGCCAGGTGTAGCGGAAGGCGGGGCTGCGCCGGGAGTCGAGGGTGTAACCTTTCCAGGCGAAGCCGTCATGACGGAGGCCGTTCTGGCTGTCCCACGCGGGCCATGCGGCATCGGGCTTGTCCGCCACGAAAAACGCGGGGGTGACCTGGCCGGTGGGGTGGAGGACGTCGTAGCCGAGCGGTTTTTCATGGCCTGCGCCGCGTGCGTTCCAGTGGCGTGCGGCGTCGATGAAGGCACCGCGCCAGAGGAGGGCGAGGTTCATGCTCTCGGCGCTCCAGGCCATGTTGATGCCGCCGGGGAAGCCGACGCCGATGCCACGGTTGCCGGCGCCCTGGATGAAGTTGCGATAGATGACGGGCTCCTCCGCGACGGTGAGGGGGATGGGGGCGAAGTCGCGCTTGGCCCTGGTGCCGGTTTTCCATTTGGGATGCAGCCACTTGGAGAGCGGTGTGATCTGGGTGTCGGCGCCTTTCCAGGCGGCGTAGAGGGCGACCTCGCCTGCGGCCTGGAAGTATTCCAGACGGTATTCGTGCTCTCCTTGGTCCAGCTGGACGGCGGCCTCCTTGATCTCGCTGGCGGGGTGGATGCCGTCGTGATTGATGAGCTCTTTGCCGTCGATGAGGAGGCGTGCGCCGTCGTCGCAGGCGAGGTAGAAGCGGTAGGAGCCTTTTTTGGGTGTGGTGAGCCTGCCTGTGTAAACCACGCCGAACTCGTTTTTGTAGTCGTCGAGTTTCACCTGGATGAGGTTGTCCGCGACCTTGCCGGAGCGGTGGGGGGTGAGTTTGGTGAAGTCGGGCAGTTTCTTCCAGCTGCCGAGGTAGAGGGAGAAGCTGAGGTCGTGCAGGGTGGCGGCCATGGGGGCGACGCGCAGCTCCCCCCGCATGGTGAGGGCGTGGCCGGGGAAGGTGCAGACGTAGGGGTAGGAGCCGGGCTTGGTGGGGGCGGTGAAGCGGAGGTCCTGGGCCTCATGGGGGTTCAGCATTTTGGAGTGCTGCCAGATGCGCTTGTCGTCGGGCAGCCAGTTGCGTTTGAGGGCTTCGTCGGGCTTTTCCATCTGCCGGAGGCTCATGGCGGCGGTGTCGGTGCCGGGGGCGCAGAAGACGATGTTGTGGGGAAGGTCGTCGCCGTTTTCAAAGTGGATCTTGACCAGCTGGCCGGGCTTCACGAGGAGCAGCGCCCTGTCATACTTCATCTGCGCGGTCATGGTTTTGATGGTGAAGCTGGCGACGTCCGCGCTGAGGAGGGGCGTGGCGAGGAGCAGAAGGCAAAGAAGGGGGCGGATCATGCAGGAAGGGGGCACGCAGTTTAACGAGGGTGCAGGGGGCGTCTTGCGGGCGAGGCATCGGGGAAACCCGCTTTGAGCGGCGGGGGCGCACTTTGCGCTTGGCGGCAGGGGGAGATTTTGATTATCTACCGGCATGGAACGCACCTGGCATCTGCACAAAGCCTCGGACAAGGAAATCTTCGGCCCCACGGACCTCGAAACGCTGCGGGGCTGGGCGGCCGAGGCGAAGATATCCCCCCTCGACAAAATCTCCAGCGACGGCCGGATGAGCTGGGTGCGCGCGCCGATGATCCCGGAGCTGCAAATGGATTTTCTGGTGCAGATGCCGGACAATTATCTCTACGGCCCGACGAATGTGGCGACGATCCAGGAGTTTCTGGCGACGGGGGAGGTGGATGAGAATGTGACGATCATCAACTGCCTGGACAACACGGAGGCACGGCTGACGGACCTGTCGTGGTTCCAGGCGAGCCCGCACCATGTGCGGAGCGCGGCGACGACGTTTGTGGGCACGCAGTGGGGCACGGATGACAGGAGCCGGGCGGCCGCTGAGACGTCCCAGCCGTCCCGCATTCCGAATCTGGAGCGGCAGGTGATGGAGCTGCAGCGTGTGGTGGACGAGTGGCAGCATGCGTTCAACAGCCTGCGGCAGCAGTTTGTGGAGGCCACGGGCCGGGAGCCGCTGTAATGGTTTTCTGGTGAGGAAAATGCTGGTTTTAACTCGGGTAAAGATGTTAAAATCACTTTTTCTTTATGCGAAAAAACGCCTCAATTCTTGTTTCACTAATTGCTCTGTTGATCGTTTCTTGCGGAACGACCACCAAGTATTCGACATGCATTATCTGTAGTGGGTCAGGCAACTGCCAGAGATGCCAAGGCACGGGCGAGGCTTACGGCGGGGTGTGCATTTACTGCGAAGGCGACAGGTCATGCCGCATCTGCAAAGGCAGCGGACAGACCAGCTATGAGGTGAGCACGTTTAACAACAACCTGGGTGCGTTTCTGGGCGGCGCGATGGAGGGGACGAACTCTCATTTCAATGGGAACTGAACTGACATGAAGACTCGATTTTTTTCACTGTTTACGACGTGTCTGGTGCTTGTGCTGGGCTGCGTGCTTGGACACCCGTCCATGTGCGCTGGGGCTCCGCCTTACATGCCGCCGCCGGGCTACAAACTGAACACTTATGAGGTGGCGACCAAGATTGTCCGCAAAGGGTTGTACACGGAAATCATCGTGACCAATGTGATGAACCGTACCTTGGACGCGAAGATCGTGATGAAAAATGCGCGAGGGGGCCTGCAAGCCAATGGATACACCCTGGAGCCGCAAAAGCCGTTGACGTTGTCGTACGTCATTGCGGAGGGTTATGCGCCCAGCTTTGACATTTACTACCGGCCGAAGTGATTTTTTGAAGGTTCTGTGGGGCCATGATGGTCCTGCTCAGCGGCACATTTGGCCAACGGGCGAGCCATGGCCGCCCGCGCTCTGGACGCGCGCAGCCTCTACGAGCCGAGGACAAAGGATGAGCGCGGAGGCTTGAGAAAATGCGAGGTGGTGGCATGATGGGGAAGATGCCCGCCCCCGCACCAGTCCGCAGCGCGCCTGCCGCGCCGCCGAAGCAGCCCCTAGTGGCGCCGCAGCAGCCGCGTGCCCAGCCACGGACGACGCCGCCCGGGCTGGAGCCGCCGTGGCATGTGATCCTGCTGGATGACCAGTTTCACACGTTTCAATACGTGATCGAGATGCTGCATGAGATCTTTGGCCACCCGCCGAAGCTGGGCTGGCGGATGGCGGAGGAGGTGAACGAAAAGGGGCGTGTGATTGTGGCGACGGTACACAAGGAGCTGGCGGAGCTGCGGAAGCAGCAGATCGAGGAGCATGGTCCTGATCCGACGGAGGAGAGCGCTGATGGGCAGCGGTCCATGTGCGCGTTGATCGAGCCTAGTTTGGACTAACTTGGTTCTGGAAGCTGCGCTGGATGGTTCTTGGGTTGTTGCTGGGAAGGGGGGGATGGTTTTTGGGGGATGGTTTTTGGGGATTTTGGGGGCGCTGGGGGATTGGGGTGTCAGCGGCTTCGTTGACGATGGTGGTTGGAGGATTAGCTGCCCTACGGGGCGCTGGGGGATTCGGGTGTCGGCGGCTTCGTTGACGATGGTGGCTGGAGGATTAGCCGCCCTACGGGGCGCTGGGGGATTCGGGTGTCAGCGGCTTCGTTCACCACGGCGGCTGGAGGACCAGCCGCCCTACCTGGCGCTGGGTGGGATTGGGGTGTCGGCGGCTTCGTTGACGACGGCGGCTGGAGGACCAGCCGCCCTACCTGGGGCTGGGTGGGATTGGGGTGTCGGTCGCTTCGTTGACGACGGCGGCTGGAGGACCAGCCGCCCTACCTGGCGCTGGGTGGGATTGGGGTGTCG
>CAZPSQ010000402.1:0-4236 GCA_964588755.1 uncultured Prosthecobacter sp.
CTCGCGGGTGGCACGGCCGAAGGTGGTGAGGAAGTAGTTGCTGACCGCGCCGTCGGCGATCTGCACGGCACGCGCGCCGAGGGGCAGGCCCTGGAACTTGTTGGGTGTCTCGGTGATCTGGGAGATGGCGTCGAGCAGGACCTCGGCGCGCACGCGGCGCACCTGGGCGTGGGAGAAGTTGCGGGTGTCGCCAGCGTTGGTCTCATTGACCTTGGTGCTGCGCTGGTAGGTCTGGGAGTTGCAGATGTCCCGCACGATTTTGCGCATGTCGTATTTGTATTCCGTGAGCTTTTCCGCGAGGGCGGCGATGAGCTCCGGGTTGGACGGCGGGTTGGACACGCGCACGTCGTCCACGGGCTCCACCACGCCGACGCCGTTGAAGTGGGACCAGATGATGTTGGAGATGTTGCGGGCAAAGAAGGGGTTGTCGGGGGAGGCCATCCAGTCGGCCAGCACCTTGCGGCGGTCCTGGCCGGGCTTGAGCTCGGGGGTTTCGCCACCGAGGAACTTGGGCTTCATGACGGCCTGGGTCAGGAAGTGGCGGGACTCGCCGCCCTTGCTGTTGAAGATGATGACCTCCTGCGGGTCGTCGGTGGCCTTGCGGCCGATCTGGCTGAAGAAGGCCTTGAAGCCATAGTAGTCGTCCATGGTCCAGCGGTCGAAGGGGTGGTTGTGGCACTGTGCGCACTGGATGCGCATGCCCATGAACACCTGGGCGACGTTTTCCGTCAGCTTCAACTGGTCCAGCTCTGTCTGGTAGAAGTTCACGGCCGGGACGCTGACGGTGCCGCCGGAGGAGGAGAGAAGCTCCACCACGATCTCATTGAGGGGCACGTTTTTGCCGATGCGCTCGGAGAGCCAGTTGTAGTACAGCAGCGCGTTCTTGTAGAAGGGGGGCTGGTTGTTGTTGCCGGCGATGGCGGAGCGGATCTGCAGCAGCTCGGCCCACTTCATGACCCACAGCTCGGTGAACTCCTTGCGCTCCAGCAGGCTGTCCACCAGGGCGGCGCGCTTGCCGGGGCTCTTGTCGGCAAGGAAGGTGCGGACGTCGCCAGCCTGTGGATAGACGCCGGCGATGTCGATGAAGGCGCGGCGCACAAACTCCTCGTCCGAGCAGACGCCGGAGGGGAGGATGCGCAGCTTGTGCAGGTTCTCATTGACGAGGGTGTCGATGTAGTTGGCCTCGGCGAGCTGGGGCCGCTCATACTGGAGCTTGTCGGGGATGACGAGGACCTGGGAGGTGACGGAATACACGTCAAAGCGCGCCAGCATGAAGGCCGCGCCACGGTCGCCAGAGGTGACGAGGCCTGCCTTGTCGATGGAGGCTGTCGGGTCGTTGTTGGACATGAACAGCGCGAGGTTTGTGACATCGCGGTCGGTGCCGTCGGAGTACATGGCGCGGACGGTGATCTGCTGGGTGGCGTTTTTGCCCTCCATGACGATCTGGGAGGGGTAAACCTCGATGCCGGTGCATTTGGCGAGGTCGGCCTTGTCATCCGGCGCGCCGTTGGTGATCCACTCGATCAGGGTCTTGTTGTATTCGGACTCCGGCTCGAAGCACTGGTTGCCGGAGTGCGGCACGGCGCCGACGGCTTTTTCGATGAGGGAGCTTTCCTCCGGGATGGCGAGGTTCAGGCGGCGGCCGGGCATCTCGCGCGTGACGCGGATGAAGTCGCCGGCGGGGTCCATGCCGAAGAGGGAGAGGCGGAAGCCGTCCTTGCCACGGGCGGCGCCATGGCAGCCGCCCTGGTTGCACCCGCCGCGCATGAAGACCGGCATGCAGTCCAGGCGGAAGGAGATGGCGCGGTCCTTGGTGCCGTCCTTCACCTCGACGGGGGCCTTCACCGTCTGGCCGCCGATGCTGGCGATGAGCTCCGTGCTGCCCACGTCGGCCACGGGCTTGAGGGTGAGGCCGTCGAGTGTGGCGATCTTGCTGTCGGCCACTTTCAAGTCGCAGGCGGCGGTGATGTCCTGGGTGGTGGCGTCCTGGAAGGTGGCGAGCACGATCACGCGGTGGGAGTCGCGCTTGGTTTCCAGGGAATATTTGCCGGGGAGGATCTCCACGCGTTTCAGCGTGGGCAGCTTCTTTTGCAGCTCTGCCAGGGCCTTGCGCTGCTCCGGCGTCTTGTATTGAAGGGTCAGGCCCTGGGGCCATTTGGCGCCCTCGGCCACCCAGCGCTTCAGCACGTCGATCTCATTGGCGGCGAGCGGCCCGCCCTTGGGGGGCATGATGTCGTCATGATCGTGGGGCAGGACCACGCGCTTGATGATCTCGCTGTTGTCCGGCTGGCCGGCGACGATGCCGGGGCCTGCGTCGCCGCCTTTGGTCACGGCCTCGGCCGTGTCCATGAGCAGCTTGCCTTTGATCTTGTTCGGGTTGTGGCACTCGAGGCACTTGTTTTCAAAGATCGGCTGCACGTCCTTCAGGAAGTCCACGCCAGCGGCGGCCACCACGGGGGCGGGTGCGGGTGCGGCGGCCGCAGGGGCGGCTGGGGCCGGAGCCGCAGGGGCGGGAGCAGGCGCGGCCATGGCCGGGATGCTGAGGGAGGTGAGGGCGAGTGTGAGAAGCGAACCTCGCAGGGATCTTTTCATGTTGAAGGGGGGATGGAGAGGCTACGCTGGAGGCAGGCCACATTTATCATACGTGCGAAAAAACCCAGCAGGCCGAGGCGGGTTTTGGGGGGCTGGGAGGAGGGCTTGTGGGGTGGGGGCGTCTTGCCCCCTGCAAGCGCTGCCGCGTGCCGAGTGTGATCAAACAGGTCTGTGATCTTTCGCATGTCCACCGCTCCGCTCACCCCGGCTGCTGGGGGGGGCAGCAGCCCTGCCTTTCACCCCTCCAGTGCTGCGAGGCGCTGGCCGATGGGTGGGTGGGAGTAGTGCAGCCACACGGTCAGCGGGTGGGGGTTTGGGTGGGTGAGGTGGTCGAGGGAGAGCTTTTTCAGCCCGGTCATCAGGGGGGCGCTGCCGCAGGCGCTTTTGGCAAAGGCGTCGGCCTCAAACTCATGCTTCCGGCTGGAGGCGCTGCCGGCGAGGCCCAGCAACAGGCCCAAGGGCTGGTAGAGGATGCTGAAGAGGACCAGCCCCAGGCCGAGCGGCCGCCCGGCGACGCCGAAGGCCGCGAAAAAGCCGTCCGAATGCAGGGCGAGGTAGAGCAGGTAGAACAGCACGGCGCTTTCCACCAGGCCGAGGATGAGCTGCTTTGGCACGTGGCGGCATTTGTGGTGGCCGATCTCATGGGCCAGGATGGCCTCCAGCTCCTGGGTGGAGTGTTTTTCAATCAGTGTGTCGAACAGGGCGATGCGCTTGTTTTTGCCGAAGCCGGAGAGGAAGGCGTTGGCCTTGCTGGAGCGGCGGGAGCCATCGACGACGGAGACATCCACGACAGGGAAGTCCAGCCGTGCGGCGAGGCCCAGCAGTGCCTCGCGCAGGGGGCCGTTTTCCAGCGGCTTGAATTTGAGGAACAGGGGCATGAGGAGGCGCGGGGCCAGCCACGCCATGAGGATGCTGAACGCGGCCACCGTGGCCCAGGCGTACAGGGCGGCGAGCCGCTGTGTCTGGAAGAACCACAGCAGCAGGGCCAGCAGCGGCCCGCCCAGCAGCGCCGTGAGCGCCAGCCCCTTGAGGCGGTCGGTGATGAAGGTTCCGGGCGTGGTGCGGTTGAAGCCGTATTCGGCCTCGATCTTGAAGGTGTCATACACATCGAAGGGCAGGGACAGCACATTCTGCACGGCCATCAGCAGGCCGATGACGGCCACGCCTTTCATCACCTCGCTCCAGCCCCAGGAGGTGCTCCAGCTTTCCAGCCAGGCAAAGCCGCCCATCCACCAGAAGGCGATGAGCGCCGCTGTGGACACTGCGCTGCGGAGGAGGTCCAGCCGGGCGGAGGCCCCGGCGTATTCCCCGGCCTTCTGCACGGTTTCGGTGGTGAAAATGTCCCTCAAGCGCTGCGGCAGCGTGTGGCGGAACTGTGCCAGATTCAAAAAGGTGGCGATGATCTCCAGGTGAAACACACCGAGAACGCCGACGACTGCGGCGATGAACCAGGGATTGGAGGACGTCATGCGGGAAGAGATGATGGGACGGCGGGGCCGTTCAGGCAGCCGCTGGCGGATCACTTCGCTGATCTTGGGCGCTGCTGAAAGCCTTATTTTACCGGGGATGGCGTGGGTCTGGGGACGTTCGTTCCGCAGGCCAGTGGGCCAGCGGTACTTGGGGCTTTCGTGGGCCAGGGGGATT
>CAZPSQ010000403.1:0-4199 GCA_964588755.1 uncultured Prosthecobacter sp.
CGCAGCGAAGGCGCGCATGTGAAGTTCACCGTGGCTGGCAGCGGGGATGGCATCACCGTTTTCACCACGCGTCCGGACACGCTCTTTGGTGCGACCTACATGGTGCTGGCGCCTGAGCATGCCCTGGTGCCGCAGATCACGACTGAGGCGCAGCGCGCCACGGTGGAGGCGTATCAGAAGAGCGTGGCGTCGAAGAGCGATCTGGAGCGCACCGAACTGGCCAAGGAGAAGAGCGGTGTCTTCACTGGCGCGTTTGCCATCAATCCGGTCAACAACGAGCAGATTCCCATCTGGATCGCCGACTATGTGCTGATGGGGTATGGCACGGGTGCCATCATGGCCGTGCCTGCGCATGATGAGCGTGACTTTGAGTTTGCGCAGAAGTTTGAGCTGCCGATCAAGCAGGTGGTCCAGCCGCCGGAAGGCAGGGACTGGCAGGGCTACACGGACAGTGGCATTGCGGTAAATTCCGGCTTCCTGGACGGACTGGCCACACCTGAGGCCAAGAAGACCATCGCCTCCTGGCTGGAAGAAAAAGGCCTGGGCAAGGGAACCACGAACTTCAAGCTGCGGGACTGGCTGTTCAGCCGCCAGCGCTACTGGGGCGAGCCCTTCCCGCTGGTCTGGGAGGACGGGAGTCACCGTAGCATTCCTGAAAGCGAGCTGCCGCTGATGCCGCCAGACCTGGAGGACTTCAAGCCCACGGGCACGCCGGAGCCTCCGCTGTCCAAGGCCACTGACTGGGTGCAATACTCCGCCACCGCCACGCGCGAGCTGAACACGATGCCGCAGTGGGCGGGCTCCTGCTGGTATTACCTGCGCTACTGCGACTCCAAGAACAGCGAGCGCTTTGTGGGCGAAGAGGCCGAGAAGTATTGGATGGGCGGCGGCAAGCCGGGGGGAGTGGATCTCTACGTCGGCGGCACGGAGCACGCCGTGCTGCATTTGCTGTATGCGCGTTTCTGGCACAAGGTGCTCTTTGACCTGGGTTACGTCAGCACGCCGGAGCCTTTCCAGCGGTTGGTGAACCAGGGGCTGATCATGGGGGAGGATGGCCAGAAGATGTCCAAGTCCCGCGGCAACGTGGTGAACCCGGACGACGTCGTGCGTGAGTATGGCGCGGACGCGCTGCGCCTGTATGAGATGTTCATGGGTCCGCTGGAGCAGGTGAAGCCCTGGAGCATGAAGGGCGTGGAGGGCGTGTACCGCTTCCTGGCCCGCGTCTGGCGTCTGGTCATGGAGGTGGCTGAGGAAGGGAGCTGGAGTGTCTCCCAAGCGCTGCAGGATGTGCCTGCCGACAAGCAGCTGACGAAGGCCCTGCATGAGACCATCAAGAAGTGCGGCGAGGACATCGAGAAGCTGAGCTTTAACACGGCCATCAGCGCCATGATGGTGTGCACCAACGCCTTCACCGGCGCGGAGGTGAAGCCTGCCGCGGCCATCGTGACTTTCCTGAAGGTGCTGAGCCCCTTTGCGCCGCATCTGGCGGAGGAGTTGAATGCGCAGATCCGCACGAAGTTTCCCGCCTTGGCCGCCACCGGCTTCCTCAGTGATGAGATTTGGCCCAAGTATGATCCTGCGGCCCTCATCGAGGATGAGGTGGAGATCGTCTTCCAGGTCAACGGCAAGCTGCGCGACAAGGCCCGCGTGCCCATCGCGGCCAGCAAGGAGGAGATCGAGAAGATCGCCCTCGCCAGTCCACGCGTGCAGGAGTTCATGGAAGGCAAGCCGGTGAAGAAGGTCATCGTCGTGCCAGGGAAGCTGGTGAACGTGGTGGTGTGATGCCTGTGAAGAGCCGACGAGTCGTCGGCTTGAATAAATCTTGTTTGGCGACGGATCGTCGCCACTCCATGATGCTGCATGCGCATTGCCATTGTACATTACTCCAAGCCGCCCGTCATTGGCGGTGTGGAGCGCGTCATTGGCGAGCAGGCGGCGGCTTTGGGCGCGCTCGGGCATGAGGTGCGTGTATGGAGTGCGGACGAGTTCGCGGCCCATGGCTTCGGAAAGCCTGCAAGGCGTGGATCTTCAATCGACGTCGTCATTGTCCACAATGTCTTCACCATGCCCTTTGATCTCGCATGGACCCATGAGCTGATTGGCCTCAGCGAATCCCGTCCGGACATCCGCTGGATCAACTGGGTCCATGATGTGCGCTGGAGTGGGCGCATTCCCCGCGCGGTCCATGTGGCGGTGTCGGAACATCGAAAGAGCGAGTACGCCAGGGTTACGAAAGAGAAGATCCATGTCATCCCGAATGGGGTGGATGCTGCCAAAGTGCTGGGCCTCACCGAGCGTGTGGCTTCACTGAGTCTCGAAAACGCAGGCCTTGTCCTCCTGCAGCCCACACGTTTTGTGCGGCGGAAGAACATTGAGCTGGGGCTGCGCGTGCTGGCGGAGCTGCCTGGGGACACGCTTTATCTCGTCACCGCCGCGCCAGATCCGCATCAAAAGGATGGGGTGAGGTACTTTCGTGAATTGAAGAAGCTGGCCAGGGCGCTTGGGGTGGCACGGCGCGTGCTGTTCCTGGGGGAGAAGTCCGTGCTCAGCGACGATGATGTGCGCGGCCTCTACCAGATGGCAGATGTGCTGTTTTTCCCCAGCACACAGGAGGGCTATGGGCTGCCACTCATTGAGGCGGCGCTGCACGGCGTGCCGGTGTTCTGCTCGGACATACCGGCGCACCGTGAGGTGGCGGCGGAAGGCGCGACTTTTTTCAGACTCACCAGCAGCCCCAGGGGCATCGCACGAAAAGTGAAAACGGATGCGTTCGTCCGCGCAAGAACGCAAAGGCGCGTTTTGATGGCCCGCCTAGGCTGGGAACGAATCACTCGGGAGATGCTTGATCCGTTGCTTTCCGCCGATGCCGAGTCATGAATGGGGGCAATGACCTCATACTCGACGAAGGAAGACATCCAGGCTGTGCTTGATGCCCGGCATCCCAATGTGTTTGGTTTTTTGGGAGCGCAAGACATCGGGGGCGGAAGGCAGGTGGTGCGCACGTTTCAGCCGCATGCGGCCTCGGTGAAGGTCATTGTGGACGGTGAAAGCGCTGACGCGGCCAAGGTCAACGAGGCAGGGTTCTTCGAGGCGGTGACGCGGCGCGGCGGGCACCAGATCATTGAGGTGACTGACTTCGAGGGCGGCAGCCACCGCATGCATGATCCCTATTCCTTTGGCCTTTTGCTGGGAGAGCAGGACATGTATTACTTCCGTGAGGGCACGCATGAGCGCCTGTGGGAGATTCTGGGAGCGCGGCTGAAGGTGATTGACGGCATCCCAGGCTGCCAGTTCGCCGTGTGGGCGCCGAACGCGCAGCGGGTGTCGGTGGTGGGGGACTGGAACCGCTGGGACGGGCGGGTCCACCCGATGCGCTGCCGTGTTGAGGCGGGGATCTGGGAGATTTTCATTCCGGGCATCACCGAGGAGACCCACTACAAGTTTGAGCTGCTGGACAAGCACGGCTTCCTGCGTGTGAAGAGCGACCCGTATGCCGTGTTCGCGCAGCATGGCATCCAGACCGCCAGCCTTGTGTTTGATCTTAACCGCTACCAGTGGTCCGACCAGGAATGGATGCGCAAGCGGACACAGGCGGACCTGTATCACAGCCCCATGAGCGCGTATGAGGTCCACCTTGGCTCATGGAAGCGCAAGGAAAGCGAGGGCAACCGCTGGCTGACATACAAGGAGCTGGCGGACGACCTCATTCCGTATGTGAAGGATCTCGGCTTCACACACATCGAGCTGATGCCTGTGTCAGAGCACCCCTTTGACGGCTCCTGGGGCTACCAGGTGACCGGCTACTTTGCCCCGACCAGCCGCTTTGGAAATCCGGATGAATTTCGTGAGTTTGTGGACCGCTGCCATCAGGCCGGGCTGGGCGTGATCCTGGACTGGGTGCCGGGCCACTTCCCGAAGGATGAGCACGGTCTGGCACGCTTCGACGGCACCGCCTTGTTTGAGCATGAGGACCCGCGCCTGGGCGAGCACATGGACTGGGGCACGCTGATCTTCAACTATGGCCGCCATGAGGTGAGGAACTTCCTGATCTCAAACGCGCTCTACTGGCTGGAGCAGTTCCACATCGACGGGCTGCGCGTGGACGCGGTGGCCTCCATGCTCTACCTCGACTACAGCCGCAAGGCGGGGGAATGGGTGCCCAACCATCTTGGAGGGCGCGACAATCTGGACGCCATCTC
>CAZPSQ010000404.1:0-4117 GCA_964588755.1 uncultured Prosthecobacter sp.
CGCTTGGGGCCATCGGCGATTCCCTCGCCGCGCTGCCAGCGTTTTGACGCCTCGCTGTGCCACCAGCGTGCCTCACGGTAGCCGCCGCCGTCCATGAACAGCCGCCACTCGGCGTTGGTGACCGGGAATCGGCCGATGGCGAAGGCGGCGAGTGCGACTTGGTGGGCCGGTGCCTCGTCCGCCTCCAGCCCCTCGTCGCTGCCGATCGGGTAGCTACCGGCGTCGATCGCCAGCATCGGCGGCGACAGGTAGTCGCCGTGGGGCCCGCTGCGGCGCTCGAAACGCGAGTCGCCCAGATCGCCCAGGGCGCGGGCGGCGGCAATGCGCGCGCGCAGATCGGCCTCGGGGTCTCTGCTGCGCGCCTGCAAGCGGGTTTCGAGCATCTCCAGCGTCGCGGGCTTGGCACGATTCGTCGCTCGCAGGGCGAGCGCGCAGCGTGCAGTCAATTCCAGGTTGGGCTGCGCAAGAGCGCGCGCAAAGGCATCGGGATCGGCCGCCATGCTCGCCGCCAGGACGGCCGTTTCCTCCCATCCCGTCGGGTCTGGCGGCGGCAGCGGCTCGAAGTCCTGCAGCGTCGCGAGCTTGTCGGCGAGCGACGGCTTGACGCGATCGGCGCGCCACTCGCTGCGCGCCAGCGCGGCGGCCGCCGTCGGTTGCGCGGCGAGTTGCCTGGCGGCAAAGTACTCCTGCAGCAGTTGGTGAAAGAAGCGCACCTGATCGGTCCTGCGATCCTCGTCGAGCACCGCCAGTTGGCTGCCCGCTTTCAGCAGCTCTTCGGCGCGCGCATGGTTCAACTGCGCCAGCGCCTCGTCGAGCATCAACATCACCTGCTTGCCGTCGCCGCCGCCACAACGCTCCTGCATGGCGTAGGCAAGCGCCTGCAAACGCGGAATCAGCGGCCCGCGCCTGGGCAGATCGTAGGCGTTGATCCAGTCGCGCCCGACGATGCGCTCGCGATCGCGGACGTGCAGAACGCCGTCGCGCACAAACAGCGGATTTTGCCCAGCAATCTCACGCTCCAACGCGCGCCGCACGAAGCCAGTGAACAGGGACGCGCGCTCGCTGGCGACGCGCGGGTCGTAGGCCAGCTGGTCGCAAAGCAGCTTGAGGAAGTAGGGCGTGCTGTAGAGATCGAGAAGGCGCTCGCTTTCCCGAATCTCGGCCCAGGCGCCAGCGGCATGGTCGGGGGCGTAGAGGTGCAGGAATTGCTCGATCTGCGGCGCGGTCAGCGCCTGCACGCGCACCTGTCGCACGGCGAGATCATCCTTGACGCTCAGGGTTTCGCTGTAGTCGAGGCTGCGGCACGAGAAGACGGCGCGGTTCCCGGGCGGGAAGTCGTCGCGCAGGAAGCAGCGCCACTTCTCGACCCGCTCGCGGAAGTCGTCGGGATCACGGTGCGGCATCTCGTTGAGCGCATCAAGCAGCAACCGCACGCGGCGCTGATCCAGTAGCGTTTCAAGGTCGGGCAGACCCGGCGCCTGTCGCTGCCACTGCGCCTTCAGCCAGTCGAGCGGGCGCGGCGCGTCCCGTGCCGGATCCTTGTCGAGTGGATAGGCGCCGAGCGATACGAAGAGCGCAACCTGGTCGCTTTGATCGGCAAGTTGGTGGCGGGTTTCGTCAAGCTGCAGGCGCCGCAACAGGGTGGATTTGCCGCAGCCCGGTGCGCCAAGAAGGACCATCGCCCGCTCCGAAATATCGCTCAGGACGTCGCGCAGGTCGAAGTAGTCTTTTTCCTGTTGCTGGAACTGCAAGGCCTGCTCGCTGCGCAGCATGTCCAGCAGCCGCAGGCGGACGAAACGGACGTCGACCTGGTAGCGTTCGGCCAGCTCGCGCAGTAGCGACTGGCGATAGCCAGCCAGTGCCTCCAGGCTGGTTCCGTTCACCGGTGTTGGGGGGCCCGCCGCGCCCGGCGCGGCTTGTTGCGGCGGGCCTAGTTGGGGTCCGGCGCGGCCAGGCAATCCTTGACGAAACCGAGCATGCCCTTGTAGAGCTGGGCCGTTCGGTCGGCGGGCTTGCAGATGCTGAGGTGGTCCTCGTCGAGCGGAATGGCGCGCTCGCCCAGGATATTCGGCTCGGCGCTGGTTTCGTCGACCACCAGGATGCCTTTGGGCAGCTTGATGCGGAGCAGCGGAATCTCCGGGCGCAGTTCGCGCTTTTCGCAGTAGCTGCGGCAGACGAGGGGATGCGTCTGCAGGTACTTGTTCAGGAACCAGCCGTGCAGTTCGCGCAGTCGGGGGTCATGGGCGCTCAGTTCGCCGACGTGCTCGTTGGTGCGATAGATTGCCGCGGCGAGTTCAGCGAAGTTGGCGATATGCGCGCCGCTGTGGGGTGTGGCGATGAAGGCGATGCCGCGGGTTTGCGCCAGGATAGCTTCGTAGCGCTTGACGCCGAAGCTGTCCGCATTGCGCAGGAGCTGCTTGACGACGATGCCGCCCATGCTGTGGCTGATGAAGGCCAGCGGACGCTGGCCCAGCCCCTCGATGCTTAGCAGGTCCAGCACCTGGTTGCCGCGATCGGCGAGCGGCATGGATTCTTCCTTCCACTTCGACCCGCTCGCCGCGTAGCCGAGTGTCCAGATCCCGAGGCCCGCTACATCCCCCGCCAGCCAGTTGGGCCAGAAGCTGCCGATGTCGTCATCGTCAGCCATCCAGGTGGTCCATGAATCGCCGCCCAGGCCGTGGACGAATACCACGTCCATGGCGCGCTGGGGATCCTCGCAACCGGCGATCTTCTGGAGACCGCGCCGGGCTTCGGTGTCGGGCAGGCGGCTAATCGGCATTGATGGCTCCCTTTTTATTCTTGACATTGTCGTCGCTTCCGATGGACACGACACTGCGGGCGAAGCCGCTGCCGGTTTTTGCTGCACCGCTGCAAGGGGCGCCATCCCCAGGTGATGCAGGACTGCATGATAAATTTTGACCAGCGCGGCATCCCTGGCCTCGGGCGAGCGTGTCGCCAGCGGCGCTGCGCCCGCGCCGCTCGCCGCCATGAGGTGTGCGACCGGCGAACTCGCAATCGACATCGGGCGAACCGGCAACCACAGGATGAGCATCTCGCCCTTGCGCTGTGCTTCCAGCGCCGGTTTGATCTCGCATTCGGCTGCCCCGCATTTGGGCCCGAAGTAGTCGTCGCTGGCCAGCATGATCATGATGCGGGCGCGCGCCACGTGATCGTCGATCTGCCTTTGAAAGTCGCTGCCGCTCGGAATCTTCGTGTCGTCCCAGATCAGCATGCGCAGCCGGGCATCGGCGTCGAGCACCTGCCGCAGCTGCGTGTGCCATTCGCGATCGCGGTGACGGTAGCTGATGTAGACCAGATCGCGTACCGGCAAGGCTACGTTCGAAGACCTCGCCGTGGCCTTGGCACATCGCTGATCGAGTCCCTCGATCAGGGCCTGGAATTCAGCCTGGCGCTCATCACCCGCCGCGTCGCGTACGGTTTCGAGCAGAAGCGATAGCGCATGCCGCGAGCCGAGGCAGCCTCGATCGAGCAGAGTGCGTACGCAGACGACCACGAAATCCGCCGTTGCACCGCGCTGCGGGATGCTGTCGTAGACCTTGGGGTGCTCGCCATGGAATGCGAGCGTCAGCCAGGTATCACGACGCCCCTCGGCCATGTGGGGCGTGAGTAACTGCGCGGCGAGCTTGAGAGGGTCCACTTTTTTTGTGCTTTGACTATGCAAACGGACTGGCAAGCATAGTACCGCATTCCCTGGCGCGCCAGCCACATCTGGACACTGGTGAGAGTGCCGGCGGTGTGCCGGGGTCGTGCCCGTTCTGCCTGGCAGTTTCTTTTACCGAATCCCGAACGCTCTTGCTATCCCGGTGTGACGCCCATGACCGATCGGTGATTGCCGGCCCGGACACCCCCAGACCCCGACTCATGCCTAAGGCGTAACCACGGCTACCCGACGCGCTGCTGCTGCTACTCCGCCAGATTTCCACGGGTTTCGCCCCAAACAGCATCGATGGCCGCTTTCGGTTGGCTGAAAACGTTCAGCGGCTGGTCTGGAGGAGCGGGACCAATGACTCCTGATGGCCGACTGCCGACGGACGCCATCCGCCGCCCACCGGCTGCTTCGCGTCGAGTAGCGGCCGGTCCAGCGAAAAAAGTGAGA
>CAZPSQ010000405.1:0-4108 GCA_964588755.1 uncultured Prosthecobacter sp.
ATCCGCATGAAGATCATCTACCCGCTGCAGCATGCGGAGCTGTTCAAGGCGTATGACAAGAAGATCGGCGGCGGTGTACTGCTCTACGGCCCGCCCGGCTGCGGCAAGACGCTGATCAGCAAGGCCACCGCCGGGGAGATCAAGGCCAGCTTCATCGCCATCGGCCTGCATCAGGTCATCGACATGTGGCTCGGCAACTCTGAGAAGAACATGCATGAGATCTTTGAGCTGGCCCGCCAGAACGCGCCGAGCATTCTGTTCTTTGATGAGATCGACGCGCTGGCCGCCGACCGGCGCGACCTGCGCCAGAGCGCGGGGCGGAACATCATCAACGCCTTCCTCATGGAGCTGGACGGCTCCGAGTCGAACAACGACGGCGTGCTCGTTCTCGGCGCCACGAACGCGCCCTGGCACATCGACCCCGCCTTCCGCCGCCCCGGCCGCTTTGACCGCACCCTCTTCGTTCCGCCGCCGGATGAGGCGGGCCGCGCGGCCATCATCGAGGTGATGGCGCAGAAGAAGCCCATCGCCGAGCTCGACCCCAGGGCATTGGCGAAGAAGACGGAGGGGTTCAGCGGCGCGGACATCAAGGCCGTCTTTGACCTGGCCACGGAGGAGGTGCTGAACCAGGCGATGAAAACCGGCAAGGTCATACCGCTGACAACGAAGGATCTGATCAAGGCCGCTGGCAGGCACAAGGCCACCACGAAGGCGTGGTTTGAGAGCGCAAAGAACTACGCCATGTATTCCAACCAAAGCGGGTTCTACGACGACGTGCTGGCCCATCTCGGGCTGCTGAAGCGCTGACCCCCTGCCCCGAAGCCACATGTCCAACGTCCTTCACCCCTCGCCAGAGGCCGCCTTCGCCCGTGGGCGCCTGCTGCAAAGCCAGCACCGCCGGCAGGACGCGATCGCGTGTTACAAGCAGGCGCTGGAGATCGACGCGCACCACACGCCCAGCTACATCATGCTGGCGCTGTGCTGGATGGAGGACGAGGCCACCGCGCCGCAGGCCGTGGACGCCGCCCGGCGCGCCGTGGCGCTGGAGCCGGAAAACGCCTTTGCCCGCAGTGTGTTTGCCCTGACGCTGAACGCAAACGCCAAGGACGGCCAGACAGGCCCCATCCAGGAGGCGCTGAGGCAGGCGGAAGAAGCGGTGGGTCTGGATCCAGACTCCGACTTCAGCCACGCCGTCCTGGCGCAGATGCATCTGCGGCTGCGTGACTACCCCAAGGCGGAGGCCGCCGCCCGTGCCGCGCTGGCGCTGGACACGGAGAACACCATGGCCGCGCAGGCGCTGTCCGCCGCCCTCCTGCTGCAAAAGAAGGACGCCGACAACAAAGACTTCATCGACCACCAGCTGCAGCGCAATGCGGAGGATGACCAAGCCCACACCAGCGCCGGATGGATGGCCTTGATGCAAGGCGACCACAAGAAGGCCAACCATCACTTCCTGGAGGCGCTGCGGCTCAACCCCATGAACGAGAACGCCCGCATGGGACTCCTTGAGTCCTACCGTGCGCGCTCCGCCATCTATCGCGCGAACCTGCGCTTCGGCCATTGGATGAACCAGTTCACCGAAGGCCGGCAGAATGTCATCATGGTCGGCGGATTCATCGGCTACAAGGTGGCGAGCAGTTACCTGCGAAACGTGGCGCCACTTGCAGCCAACCTGCTCATCGCCGCCTGGCTGCTGTTTGCACTGTGGTCCCACCTGGCGCGCGGGCTGAGCACCTTCTTCGTGGTCATGGACCGCTCTGCCCGGCAGTCGCTACGACCCCGCGAGTTCTGGGAGGGTGTCATTGTCGGCGGACTGCTGCTTCTGGGGCTGGGGACGCTGGTGCTCGGCTATGCCTGGGATCTGCCACATGCGGGCTTTGCCGCCCTGGCCTGCCTCCTCGCCGCCGTGACCAATGCCGCCGCATTCACCAACGACCACCACATCGGACGCCATGTCTATCGCGTGGCCGGGATCGCCGCAAGAGCGAGCGCCGCCGGCGCTGTGGTTGCGGTCTTCGTGGGAATGGACGACGCACTGTTCTTCCCCATGGCCATGGTCGCGATTCTGACGGGAGTCCTTGTCTCCTGGCTGAGGCCGTTCCGGGTGCTGTATGCGTGAGGGATGGCAGAGCATGAAGCAGCCGCTTCCGCCAGATGGAGAAAGGACGGGGCCTGTGAAAGGCCCCTCGGGCGCTCGCCCATTCTCTGGCAAAAATGCCCCCCTCACTTCTTCATCAAATAAGCGAAGAAGTCCTTCAAGTCCGCGTCGCTCATGCCAGTGGTGAGGCCTTCAGGCATGAGGGAGATGGGGGAGGCCTCGAGCTTGGCGATGTCCGCCTGCTTCACGGGGGTTTTGTTGCCGGCCATGTCCTTGATGACGATGCCGCTGGCGTCCTGGGCATCCATGAGGCCGGTCAGGATCTGGCCGTTCTTGGTGTGCACGATGTAGGCGCCGAAACCCTCGCGGATTTCCAGGCTGGGGGTGAAGAGGTTGTCGAGCCAGAAGTCCACGTTGGCGCGGTCATAACCGGTGAGCTCCGGGCCGATGACCTGCCCCTCGCCAAACAGCTTGTGGCAGATGAAGCAGCGGGCCATGAACTGGATCTTACCCTTTTCAGGATCGCCCAGGCCGGTCTTCAGCACTGCTTTGATGCGCTCCGCCTCCTTCTTCTTTTCCGGCGTGGGTCCGGTGGCCAGCACGCCTTTCCAATGCTTCTCAATGGCGGCGTCGATCTCCGCATCCTTGTGCAGGCTGAGCTGGCGCACGATGTCCACGGTGAAGTGCTTCACAGGCACCTTCCATTCATTGACGAAGCTGACGAGAATCTGCGCCCATTCCTTGCGCCCGGCCATGACGCGCAGCGCATCCTCGCGCAGGGCCTTGTCCCCCGCGATCTGGCCTTCCCAGGTGGTCAGCAGCACCTCGGGGATGCGTTTGTCGTCAAACTTGGCGGCGGCCTGCAGGATGCCGCGCTTCAGGCTGGGGGAGGCGGTGCCGGTCTTGAGAATGGCCACCATGGGCATGACGGCCTCCTGCTTGCCCAGCTCCGCCAATGTCTTCGCCACACCGATGCGCGCCGTGTTGGTGGCCTTGGTGTCGGAGAGGAGCTTGAGCGCCTGCTTCAAGGCGTCCGCGCTGCCGCTGCGCAGCGCCAGGGTCAGATCACCCCCCGACTGCTTCGCCATGTAATCATTGAGGGCCTTGGTGAGGGAATCAGGGAGTTTCGGCATCTCCGCCCCTTCAAAGGCGGAGGCGATGCCGGCGATGAACTTGCCGCGCAGGGCTTCGTCCTTGGTCAGGGCAAGCAGATCGGCGCACGATTGGAAATTCTCCTCGCCACCCGCCAGGGCGTAGCGCTTGGAAAGCTTCTCTGCCAGATGATCGCGGAACAGCGTCGTCTTCAGGAAGGCAGGATCAGCCTTGAGGTAGGAGAAGACAGCCTCCCGCTCCTTCTCCGCCTTCGCTTCCAGCGCCCACCAGGCGAGCAGCGGCAGATGACCGCTTTCGTCGGCGATGTCTCCGGCATTCAAAAGATGCAAAGCGCCAGCCCCAGGAAGCCTTTTGGCGGAGGCGAGGATCTGGGCGCAAACCTCCAGATGAGTCTCTTTGCCTAGCGGGGGCAGGATCTGTTTTTCACCCGCCATCTTCCAGGCCCAGCGACGGATGTAAGGGTCGCTGTTTCCAATGGGAAGCTTTTCCACCGGCTCGATGGAATCCAGCGCCCAGAGCGCCTCGAGTGACTGAGGCATCGCTTTGAGCTTCGGCGCGAGTTCGGTGAGATTTCGCCACCCAATCTCCAGCACCGCCTGCTTGCGAAACCACTCGTTCGCATGGCTCAAATACCCCAGCAGATCATCCGGGCTCGCCTTGCCCAAATCAAACGCCTTCAGCTTCGGCGCGCCGGAGGCAGGGCGCACGCGGTAGATGCGGCCGCTGGTCTTGTGCCAGTCGTCCACGGGGCTGACGTGGCTGAGGCGGGTGTCATACCAGTCGGCCATGTAGAAGCCGCCGTCCGGGCCGACGCCAGCCCACACGGGGCGGAACCAGCGGTCGGATGTGCTCATGAGGTTTTCCTCATCCTTGGTGCGGAAGGTGGAGCCGTCCGGG
>CAZPSQ010000406.1:0-4059 GCA_964588755.1 uncultured Prosthecobacter sp.
TACTCGAAATGCTCACGTCACATGTACAAGACGGAACGACGGCTGTAAAATCGATTGTCATCGGAACAACGATAAGGAGCCGCGATGGCCACGGGAATTCCGGCCGGTTTGGGTCAGGCCCAGAAGGAGCGGCTGGCGCACATAGACTTCCGGCTGTATTTTCTTGGCGAGGTGTCGCGGACGGACATCGCGTCGAGGTTCGGCGTCGCCCCCGCCGGGGCGACCCGCGATTTGGCCGTCTACAGGGAGGCGGCGCCGAAGAACATTGTCTTTGATGGAAGCAGCAAGACCTACCGCATCGGCCCGACGTTCCACCCCCTCTTCGAGCATCCGCTGAATCGGACGCTGACCGCGCTATCGCAGGGTTTCGGCGACGGGCTGGGGCGCTCCGCCGGGAGCATGGTGCCCTGCGAGTTCCCTGAACCGATTAACCGCCCCGCCATGGACACGCTGGCACAGGTCACGAGGGCGATAAGGGCCCGGGCGGTACTTTCCGTCTCCTACGTTTCTCTGGGCGGGGGCGAGTCGGAACGTGAAATCGTCCCGTTCGCGCTCGCCGACAACGGCCTGCGCTGGCATGCCCGCGCCTTCGATCGCAGGTCGGGCTCCTACCGGGATTTCGTTCTCACGCGGATTCGAAGGGCTGCCCTCGTTTCCGAAAATGCACCCCGTCCGTCGGAAGGGTCCGTAAACGACATCCAATGGAACCGGGTGGTCGAAGTCGAACTGGTTGCCCATCCGGACGGCCCCCGTCCGGAAATCGCGGAGCTCGACTACCCGATGGAGGACGGCGTCCTCCGGCTCCGAGTGCGGGCGGCCCTCGCGGGATACGTCCTGCGCCGGTGGAGCGTGGACTGCTCACCGAACCACTGCCTGGCCGGCCCGGAATACCGGCTCTGGCTGCGCGACCCGCTGGCCCTTTACGGGGTGGAAAGCGCGACACTCGCCCCCGGCTACGTTCCCCCGGGGGAAGGCGGGTGAGCGCGATGGACGGCCTAATTGAACGCTCCCTTAACCGGTGCCTCAGGATTGCCGTTCTGGCGGGCGTGGAATCCTCCGTCCGCATGCACCTCCGCCGGGGCGACGATCTTGACGCCCGAGACGGCGACGGCATGACGCCACTGATGCTGGCGGCGTCGAAGAACAAGGCCGCGATCTGCGCCCTGCTGATCGGCTCGGGGGCGGACGCCTCGCTGACAGACTCTTCAGGGCGCGACGCGCTGGAAATCGCGAAGGCGGCGGGCGCGGAGGAGGCCGTGACGGTCCTGGCCGTCCGGGAACCGGAAACCCCGGGAGGGTCGGAAGCCCTCTTCTCCGGGGAGCCCGGGGCAAAACCGGACGAGGCTCCGGACGCTCCGGACGCTCCGGACGATGTTTCCGCGCCGCAACCGGCGGATCCGGAGTCCGTTGCAGAGGAGTTTTTTTCCCCCGGCCTGGCCGATTGGGAGCCCGAGGAGGACGGTCCCCCGCCCGAGGGCAACGACACGCTGGCAGCCTTGGCAACGGCCGTCCACTGGACGATCACCGGGCACGCGCCGATAGATACGGCGGATGACTGGGAGGACTGCGAGGCGTTCCTCCCCGAACGAGCCGTTCCGCTGCCCCGCGCAGGCGACGAGGACGGGCGCGAGCGTATCCGGAGGCTGATGGCGCGGGCGCTCCGCGAGGGCAGCGTCCCCGAGTCGGATGTCGAGATGCTCTGCGCCGACGGCGACGGCTCGCTCAACCCGGAGGGCGAGGCCCTCCTCGGTCTGGTACTTGGCGATCTCGGTTCGGAGACAGACGAGCGGATCGAAACGGATTCGTTCGGGCCCGACGACGCCGACGACGGCGGCAACGCCGGAGCGGACGCGGAAATATCGGAGGCTCTGGCCTTCCTCGACGACCTCGGCTCGGGCCGCAACGAGCCGATCAGGATTTACGTCAAGGAGATGAGCCGGCGAAGACTGCTCACGGCGGAGGAGGAACCGCTCCTCGCACGGGACATCGAGGAGGGTGGGGCTTGCGCCCTCGACGCGCTGGCCGCTTGGCCCGAGGGTGTCACCGCCGTTTTGGCGGCCGCCGGTCGGGTGAGATCGGGAGAAGCGGACACCGAGGAGGTGTCCATCGTTAGCGTCCCGGAACCGTCCGAGGACGGAGCAGCGGCACCCGCGGCCAAGCCCGAGGAAACCGAGACGGAGAACGGCAATGAGATCGAGCTTCCCGAGGCGACGACGGATTTTCTCGACCGTATCGCCGAGGTGGACCGTCTGGCCCGGCACGCAGGCAACGGCGGATCCGGAGAAGAAGCCCTCAGGGATGCGCTCGCGTCGATCAACCTGTCGAAAGCGTTCCTGCTTGGGCTTGCGAACGGCGGAAAGGCGAAGACTGGCGCCGCCGCGAAGTTCGCGGCATCCGTGGCGCGTCAGGCGGCGGCGTGGGAGCGTCTCGCCGTCTGCAACCTGAGGCTCGCGCTCTCCATCGCGAAACGCTACCAGGGCCGCGGGCTGCCGCTCGACGACTTGGTACAGGAGGGGAACATCGGCCTGTTGAAAGCGGTGGACCGGTTCGACTGGCGCAAGGGGTTCAGGTTTTCCACCTACGCGACTTGGTGGATAAGGCAGCAGGTCACGCGTGCGCTGGCGGATAAGGGCAAGACAATCCGGATGCCGGTGCACGTGCACGAATTCATGAACCGGCTGACCCGTGAGGCAGAACGGATCGAGAGAACAACCGGTCGGCGGCCTACGGCGGAGGCTCTCGCGGAGCTGCTGTCCGTCGCCCCGAGGAAGGTCGCCGCTCTGCTGCCCCGCATGGAGGAGCCGATCCCCTTCCACGAGCCGAACACCGTCGGGATCGCGCCGGCGGACGTTCTGCCCGATAGCGGAGCCGTCGATCCGGCCGAGGCCGCGGAGAAGGCCGATTTGTCGGCCGTCATCGGAAAGCTTTTGACGGAATTCGAACCGAGATCGGCCGAAATCATCACGCTCCGCTTCGGCCTCAACGGGGAGGAACCCCACACGCTGGAACAACTGGGTAAGATTCAAGGTGTCACGAGGGAGCGCATACGGCAGATCGAGGCCGAGACCCTGAGGAGACTTCGCCACCCCTCCCGTTCGGACATCCTTCGGGACTTCATAGACTTTGCGTAGCCCCCGACGATGAACTCCGAGCGTGACGAGACGGATGCCGAGCATGATGTTCCGTAAATGACTGGAAGAACGAGAAGTGCGCCGCCGAGGGCTGGGGCGATGATGGAGGCCCTCCGCGGTCTCGGATACTCGACGGCCGCCGCGTTGGCGGACATTGTTGACAACAGTGTGTCGGCCGGGGCCGGCGAGGTCCGGATCGAGTTCGCTTGGGCAGGGCCGGCAAGCAGGATTTCGGTGCTCGACGATGGCCGCGGCATGGACGACGCTGAACTGGAAAGCGCCATGACGCTCGGCGACAAGAGTCCGCTGGAGGAGCGCGCCCATGATGACCTCGGCCGCTTCGGTATGGGCCTGAAGACCGCCTCGTTCTCGCAGTGCCGGAGGCTGACGGTAGCCTCGCTGCGGGAAGGCGCCCCCCCCTGCTGTCTGCGCTGGGATCTGGACGCGCTCGCGGCGAGACCGGAAGATGGATGGCTTCTTTTCGAGGGGCCGGCTACCGGCTCGGAGTCCTTCCTGGAACCGCTCTCCGGGCGGATCGCCGGAACGCTGGTGCTTTGGGAGGCGCTCGACCGGGTCGTCACGAACGGCTTCACCGTCGACGATTTTGCCGATCTGATCGACAGAGTCGAAGCACGTCTCGCCATGGTCTTTCACAGGATGCTCCAAGGTCCGAACCCGTCACTGAGGCTGCTGTTGAACGGGTGTCCCGTGGAGCCGTGGGATCCGTTCATGGCCGGACATCCGGCAAAGCCGTGGGAATCCCCGGTCGCCAAGCAGACCACTGACTCAGGCCCCATCGAGATCACCTGCCATGTGCTGCCCCACAGGGATCTGCTGACGCTGGACGAATACGAGAAGGCGGGGGGGCCCGAGGGCTGGACCGCCCAACAGGGTTTCTACGTCTCTCGCAACCGGCGTCTGCTCCCCG
>CAZPSQ010000407.1:0-4020 GCA_964588755.1 uncultured Prosthecobacter sp.
GGCGGAGCCACGGCCTGGGCCGACGGGGATGTCATGCTTGCGCGCCCAGTTGATGAAGTCCCAGACGATGAGGAAGTAGCTGGTGAAGTTTTTTTCCTTCAGCAGGGCCAGCTCCACCTCCATGCGCTGCTGCAGCACCTCGTCATTCAGCGCGCGGTCGCGGCCGTAGCGGCGCTCCAGGCCCTCCTGGGTCAGGTGGCGCAGGTATTCATTGCGGTCCCCGCCATCCGGCATGGGGTACTGCGGATAGCGGTCGATCGAGGTCGAGTCGAGGTGGATCTTGAGGTCGCACTTTTCGGCGATCTCCAGCGTGGCATCGCAGGCCTCCGGGACTTCGGAAAACAGGGCGCGCATTTCCTCGGCGGTCTTGAAATAGACCTCCGTGGAGTAGGTCATGCGGTTCTGGTCATAGATGCTGGCGCCGGTGCCGATGCAGATCATGATGTCATGGGACTCATGGTCGCTGCGGTTCAGGAAGTGGACATCGTTGGTGGCCACCGTTTTGAGGCCGTATTCCTTCCCCCACTCGATCATCTGGCGGGCGCTGCGGCGCTGCGCCTCCATGTTGTGGTCCATGATCTCGAGATAGAAATTCTCGGGACCGTAGATGTCGCGGAACTCGCGCAGGCTCTTCTCCGCCTCATCCTTGCGGTCGGAGAGCAGCAGCTCGTTGATCTCGCCATTGATGCAGCCGGAAAGGCAGATGATGCCCTTGGAATGCTTGCGCAGCACCTCCTTGTCCACACGCGGCTTGTACCACTGGCCGTTGAGGTGGCCTTCCGTCACCAGCTTGGACAGGTTCTCAAAGCCCTCCGCGTTCTGCGCCAGCAGCGTCAGGTGGGAGGAGCGCTTGCGGCCGGGGACCTCGTTTTTGTCATGCCGGGAGCCAGGTGCCAGGTAGATCTCGCAGCCCAGGATGCTCTTCACCTTGGCCTTCTTGGCCGCCATGTAGAAGTCGATGGCCCCGTAAAGGTTGCCGTGGTCGGTGACGCCCACGGCGGGCATCTCCAGCTCCTTCACCCGCTTCATCAACGCGTCGATGCGCACAGCGCCGTCGAGCAGTGAGTAGTCGGTATGGAGGTGGAGATGGACGAAGGAGTCAGGCATGAAGAGGGATGACGAATGCAGAACGAGGGGTGACGAAGGGCCAGACCAGGCCACGGATGGCAGGGTGGGGCGGACCGGGTTCTGGTAACAGGATTTGGTCGTCTGTTCGACCTTTTTTACAGCCGGTCGGCAACACCGGCGCCCCGGGCGAAGTTATTCACATGGAGCGCGGCTTCCTGTGGAACTTGTGATGGTGGCGGTAGCGCACCAGCAGCCGCCAGCCGACAAGGACGGCGACGAGGGTTACGCCGCCGACCAGGATCAGCCACACGTGGTTCATGGAGTCCGCAGGGGGCGACGGCGGCTGTGCGGCCTGGGGTTTGGCAGGGGCGGCGCGGATGGCCACCGCCTTTCCCTCCTCGCCAGGAAACACGACCTGGGCACGGGGGGCGGCCTTCCCCTCCTGAGTGGTCAGCAGAATGAGGGGGGTCTTGGCCTCCTTGCCCAAGTCCACCCGGAACACGTCGGCACCTTGGGGCACGGCTCCGCGCACCGTGGCCAGGAGGTGCACCTCCTGCGTTTCCGCGTCGATGGGAGTGTTGTCGGCACCATCGATGGCCTGAAACTGAGGTTCTGGCAGGGGAACTTTACGGCCTTTGAAGGTCAGGCCAAGGGAGGCGGCCAGATATTCACGGGCCTTCTCATGCGTGGCTGCGATCTGCTCCGGCGTCTGGTCGCGGTACCAGGAGGCCGGCACTGGCGGCAAGGCGGTGGGATCAGCTGCGAGGAAGGCGCGAGGGTCCACATTGATGCGCAGGGCATAGCTCCCGTCGGCGTTGAAATCCGCCTCCATGTTCATGTTGGGGACGACATGCGCCCGCACATGCCCGGAGGAGACCACGAAGGCCGCCAGCAGGAAGACACGAAGGTATGAAACAGGCATGAGCCATGGTGGAGATGCGGGCGGGGATGGCAATCCTCATCGTCGGCCAGTTTGTTTCACATCATTTTGTGGAACAAAATCCCGCATTTTGCTCGACCGCCAGAGAGAGGTCAGGAAAGAACGGGCAAAAATCTTTGTAGCTACAACGTCAGCGCGCTTGACTATGGGTGCGCAAGTTGCTTCAAAGAATGGTCAAATAAACACCCACATGGGCGCCTCCCTCAAATCTGTAGAAAAAGGTCAAGAGATCGCTCTCGACGACTTCAATCTGATCGGCCGCAGTCCGGATGCCTCCATCCGCCTGCTGGACGGGGGGGTGTCGCGCCAGCATGCCACCATCCGGCGTGACGGGGCGCTTTTCTGGGTGTCCGACCTGGGCAGCGCCAACGGCAGCTTCGTCAATGACGTGGCCGTGACCACCGCCCGCGCGTTGCGACATGGCGACCGGGTGCAGTTCGGCACCAGCATCTTTGTCTTCAACAGCGCGGAGGAGGAGCGTCCGCCGAGCGAGCCCGGCAACATCAGCACGCAGTCCCTCCACACCATCGCCCTGCCGGTGAAGACGGTGAAGGCCACGCTGCTGGTCGGCGACCTGCGCAATTTCACCACCATCTCCGCCCAGCTCAGCGCGGAGGAGGTGGCCGCCATGCTGCGCGAGTGGTATGCCGACTGCGAAACCATCATCAAGAGCCGTGATGGCATCATCGACAAATTCATCGGCGACGGCGTCTTTGCCTACTGGCCCGGGGACGACATGAGCACGCGCGTGAAGGCCACGGAGGCCGCCAAGCTGCTCAGCGGCCCGGAAGCTGGCACCTCACCCAAGCGCAAGTGGCTGCGTGAGAACATGAACCTGGAGGTTCATTGCCACATCGGGCTGAACATTGGCGACGTCGCCCTGGGGGCCATGGGCCGTGGCAACACCACCGCCGTGGGCGAGGCCGTAAACGTCACCTTCCGCATCGAGAGCCTGACCCGCAAGCTGCAGGTGCCTGTGCTCGCCGGCGCGCCCTTCCTGCACAACTGGCCCGAAGGCCTGCAGATCTACCAGAATGCCGGCATCCATCCGGTGAAAGGCCAGCCCGAACCCGTGGAGGTCTACTCCCTCCTCGACGTGCCGACGATGGTGTTTTAAAAGAAAAACGGGTTGTTCACGCCGTCAGCGCGGGATCGCCGAACAGGGTGAAGTGCCCCGCCTCGGTGACACGGACCTTGAAAATCTCGCCCGTGTGGCGCTCGGCGTTGCCGTCGAAGATGACAATACGGTTCGACCCGGTGCGGCCGGTGAGGCGTTCTTCATTGGTCTTGCTGGGACCTTCGCAGAGGATCTCCACCTCCTTGCCCACCAGCTCGTCATACATCGGCAGGGCAATGCTGTTGACGAGCGCCAGCAGGTCCTGGTTGCGCTCCTCTTTGACGCGCTCCGGCACCTGGATGGCGTCGTCCATCTCGGCGGCGGGCGTGCCCCGGCGCTTGGAGTAGCGGAACACGAAAGCGTTGTCGAAACGGACGGTCTCAAACATCCGCCGGGTTTCGAGGTAGTTCTCCTCCGTCTCGCCAGGGAAGCCAACGATGACATCGGTGGTGACGGCGATGCCCGGGCGCGCCGCGCGGATGCGCTGGACGAGGTCGATGAACTTCGCCGTCGAATAGGGCCGGTGCATGCGCTTCAGGATGGCGTCGCTGCCGCTCTGCACCGGCAGATGCACATGCTCCGCCAGCTTGGGCAGGTAGGTGAAGGCCTCGATGAGATCCTTCTTGTAGCCGATGGGGTGGGGGCTGGTGAAGCGGATGCGCCGGATGCCCGGCACCTCATGCACGGCCTCCAGAAGCTGCACGAACGGACTCTTGCCGTCCACGGCAGGAAATTCGTGACGCCCGTAGAGATTCACGATCTGCCCCAGCAGGGTGACTTCCTTCACACCACGGTCCGCAAGGCGGCGCACCTCCTCCACAATGTCGGCAATGGGCCGGCCACGCTCGCCACCCCGGGTGTAGGGCACGATGCAGAAGGTGCACTTCATGTTGCA
>CAZPSQ010000408.1:0-3978 GCA_964588755.1 uncultured Prosthecobacter sp.
TCGATGGAGCCGAACCAGAACTCGCGGTTCAAATCCAGGCCGCTGTGGCTGTGGCTGAGGCGGGTGCCTAGCGAAAAAAGATGCCAGGCATTTAGTTATCGTAAACTGCTTTTCCTCATTACGCTCCCAACTCATGAAACCGCGCCAATCCGCTCACCCTCAGTTGGCCCCGCTGGAGGAACAGCTGGTGGGAGTCAATGCCAAGACAGGCATCTTTCCCGGCGCGCGGATGCGGTCCTGGTCGGGGGGACGGCTGCGGGTGCTGGGCAAGGGGCCCTTGGAGTCGTATTGCTACCATGTCATGTCGCGCACCAATGGCGGGGAGATCCGCTTTGATGAGGTGGAGAAGGAGGCGCTGCGGCGGGTGATCTGGCGGATGGCTGAGTTCTGCGGAGTGAAGGTGGTGACCTACTGCGTGATGGGGAACCATTTTCATCTGCTGGCGGAGGTGCCGCACCGGGAGACGTGGTTGCAGCGGTTTGAGGGACCCGAGGGCGAGACGCGGTTGTTCGAGCACCTGCGCGTCCTCTACAGCAAGGCCTACCTGGGCCTGCTGTGCGAGGATTTGAAGGACCTGCGGGAACGTGGCCTGACAGCGCTGGCGCAGGAGCGTGTCGACGCCCTCAAGAAGCGCTTTTGTGACCTGTCGTTGTTTGTGAAGGAGGTGAAGGAGCGTTTCAGCCGCTGGTATAACAAGCGCCATGGACGGCGCGGCACGCTGTGGATGGACCGCTTCAAGAGCGTGCTGGTGGAAGGCAAGGGCGCAGCGCGGTCTGTGCAAGGCCCTGGGAAAACCGGTGGATGGCTGGAAGACGGCGCGCGCGGCAGAGGCCTACCGCTGCCTGCTGCACGTGGAGGGACGCGAGATGCGCGATGCGCAAAACGAAAAGGTGGTGCGCCGTGGCGTGAGCGTGGACAAGGCGCGGACTGTTTTGGCGGAGTGCGGCAAGCTGGAAGTGGCGGATCTGGTGAGACTGCGGGTGCGCTACTTCACCGATGGGGTGATTCTGGGCAGCAAGGCGTTTGTGGATGGCATCTTCGAGGCGCAGCGGGAGCGATTCAGCCCGAAGCGGAAGACCGGGGCCAAACGCATCTCGCAATGCGAGGAGCCGCTGTATGCGTTGCGTCAGCTACGAGTGCGGGCGGTCGAGTGAGCATTGAGGCGCCTATTTGCCCTCTGAAAACCGGGCACGCGCGCCGTCACTTCACAGCCCCAGCCATTTTCGCATTTATTGCATAGGTGTGATGATCCCCACCGAGAGCGGCTCATTCAATGCCATCGGTCCCGTGCTGCCGCAGGAGGGCCTGCAGCGACAACACCCATGGTGAGTGGAGGCGGGTGAAAGGGCACTCGCAGCAGATTACTAAGGAGACGCTGATGGATGCGTCTTCGCCGATCTTTCTCCTCCCCTTACTCATCCCCCCTTACTCATACCCATCCTCCCAGAATCAGGAAGTCAGCAGCCAAGACAGCCAGGAGGAGGAATCCAAGCAGGAGGAAGAGAAGATCACAAGCACGGTCCAGATTCGCTCAGTCTTGCCCTAACGCCGCCGCGGCGGCCCCTGGTAGTCGGGATGGCTGGGGTTGTTGCGGTCATCCGGGTCGTTGGCGTGATAGCTGGGGGCGGGACGTTGACGGGAGCGGTTGCGGTAGTCGGGATGGTTCGGATTGTTGCGATCATCCGGGTCGTTGGCGTAATAGCTGGGCGCGGGGCGCTGGCGGGAGCGGCTACGGTAGTCGGGATGGTTCGGATTGTTGCGGTCGTCCGGGTCGTTGGGATAGTAGCCGGAGCGTGAGCGAGAACCGGAGCGCCCAACGTAGTTGGGATGGCGCGGGTTGTTACGATCGTCTGGATCGTTGGGGTGATAGCCCAGGGTGCGGGAGTTTCTCTGCACGCCACCATAATAGGCCCCACTGCGACTGTTGTTGTAACTGCCGTATGAGCGATGGCCTGGGTGATAGGAGGAAGAGTAACCTGGACCGCCGCCATACATGGGATCCAGGCAGGAGGTGAGGCCAAAGAGGGCCAATGCCGGCAGAAGGAGGCAGGACAATGTGTGTTTCATGACAAGATGAGGGATGCGTAACGCAGGGGGGAGAAAAATGCGCGGAGAAAAGGCTCAAAAATGAGAGGTGATGAACTCGAAGCGCTCGAACGCCCGATCAGACATGAATCCGAGAACACAAAAAGGCAGCATCTGCAGGCTTCAATAAAGAAGGCAGATGCCGCCGGGATGAATTGGCTGCTCTGGGTTCAAGCTTTAACGCCAGCGGCGGGACAGGCGGCCCATGTAGTCAGGATGGCTGGGGTTGTTGCGGTCATCCGGGTCGTTGCGATGAAAGCCAGGATTGCCACGGGAGAGCCGTCCCATATAGTCGGGATGGCGTGGATTGTTGCGGTCGTCCGGGTCGTTGGCGTAATAGCTGCCACCACCCCAGCCACCCCAACCACCCCGGCGGGACAAACGGCCCATGTAGTCGGGATGGCGCGGGTTGTTGCGATCATCCGGATCGTTGGGATAGTAGCCCAGGCCGCGACCGGACCAGGAGCGGTAGTAAGAAGGACTGCCACCGAAGAGGCCCATACCGCCGACAGGCAGAAAGGCGGAACCAGCACCAGGGTAGCCGTAGCTGCGATAACTGCCACCATAGTAGGGCCGGCTGCTGGAGTAGTACCGGCCGCCCGGGTAGCCGTAGCTGCGGGAGTTGTAGTAGTTCGAGCCGCGATAGGCCAGCGGCGGGCCGGCATAGGTCCGGTAGCCACCGTAGGCGCCCGCTCCCGGGCCATAGGCCATGTAGGGGTCCACGCAGGAGCTGAGGCCGAGGAGGGCTGCAGCGGGAAGCAAGAGACGGGTGAGAATGCGTTTCATGACAGGAAGAAGGTAATTCGTTGACTGTTTGGTCGGGAACTCCGCTTCGATTATTCAAAAATACATCGCAATTCCGCAAGCAGGGAGCTTGCTGATCGCGGTGACATGTTTTCCCCGATCCCATGGCTTGCGCAGGGCGCCTCTGGAACCGAGTCAACGGCCTATGGCAAACATGAACGCAGTTGATCAGTTGTTGTAGGCAGACTCGCCATGCTCGGCGAGGTCGAGGCCCTGGTCTTCCTCCTCAGGGGTGACACGCAGGCCCACAGTGACATCCAGCACCTTCAGGATGATGAAGCTGACGATGCCGGAAAGCAGGATGGTGTAAACGGAGGCCAGCAACTGGGTGATGAGCTGGCCGCCGATGCTGAAATCCCCCAGGCCACCGGCAAAGGAGGTGGAGCCGAAGACGGCCACAAGGATGGTGCCGACGAAGCCGCCGACACCATGGACGCCGAAGACATCCAGCGAGTCGTCATATTTGAAGTGGTGCTTCAGCTTGGCGCAGGCCAGCCAGCACAGCAGGGCCGACACACTGCCGATGCACAGCGCACCGACGGGGCCCACCTTCCCCGCCGCAGGAGTGATGGCGGCCAGCCCCGCAATGGAGCCGGTGGCGATGCCCAGGGCGCTGGGCTTGCCATTGCGCACCCACTCAATGGCCATCCAGACCACGGACGCGGCGCACGCGGAGATGTGAGTGACCACCAGCGTCAAGGCGGCGGAGCCATTCGCGGCGAGCTGGCTGCCCGCATTGAAGCCAAACCAGCCGACCCACAGCATGCCCGCGCCGGTGAGGGTGAGCGCCAGATTGTGCGGCATGAGCGGCGCATGTGGGAATCCGCGACGCGGCCCCACCATGACGCAGGCCACCAGCGCCGCGACGGCTGCGGTGATGTGCACGACGATGCCGCCCGCGAGATCGATGACGCCGGTGAGGCCGAAGAACGCCCCCGCCTTGTGCCAGACGCCGTAGCAGCAGGGCACATAGACGACGAGGCTCCACACGACGCTGAAGATGAGGATGGCCTTGAATTTCATGCGCTCGGCAAAGGCGCCGATGAACAGGCCCGGTGTGATGAGGAAGAACATCATCTGGTAGGCAAA
>CAZPSQ010000409.1:0-3974 GCA_964588755.1 uncultured Prosthecobacter sp.
GGACACCGGGCCGTCTTCATCGGCGGTGCCGATGTAGTGGCCGGCGGCGCTGTGGCGCACCTGCAGGGGCAGGCGCTTGCCCGTGCAGGCCATGGCGAGATAGCCAATGGCTTCGGCACGGGCCTGTACCGCGCTCAGAGGCGTTGATGCGGATGCAAGGGACATGGGACTCTCCTGGTTGAAGGACCGGGAGCCCACACCCGGACGGGAGCGGATACCTCCCGAGGGGTTGAATGAAGAAGCATCGGCGTCGTACAGACGCTCGTCCGCAGTTGGTGATGCGAGCGGACTGGTTCGATCGACGCGGCGAACCGCGTTGCAGCCTTGAAGACCGGGGCTGCCAGGGCATGGTGCTGACAGCAATCAGCAGCGCATGGCCGCAGGATGGACGCCACACATCATGGGTGTCCTGGGGGAATGCGCATCGCACCCAGGCCACTTTGAGCCGGCGCGATGCCGATCGGGATCAGGCAAAGACACACAAAGACAAATCGGGCCGAAGGCCCTTGAGCCTTCAGCCGGAGAAGAAGAAACCACCTGTGGGCTGTAGCAGTCCCGGCCGTCGTCAAAGCCGCTCGCAGCATCAGCAATCGCACCCGACCCGTGTCGTGGCTGGGGTCGACATCCTTCGGCACACATCCGCGCACAAAGGGAGCCCGTTGTTCCGCCGGCGGGCACCGGCACCGAATACCGTCGACCCGAGAGGTCTCCTGACGGCTTGCCACGGCACAGGTCGGCCAGGCGTCAGGAGACCTCTCGTCATCGACGGAAGCATCTCGATCAATGGAATCGCAGCAGATGCGATTCGCAAAGGAACGACCTTCTCGTCTCTCGGACTCGTCGCAGGGTCATAAGACGCGCACACCGTTGCAGAAGGGGACGTGTGCTGGGGAAGTCCCGCGGGGTGCGGGAGGTTGGCCCCGCCGTTCGGAACGGCCGGCGTGGCGAAGGGATTCGTTGGCGTCAGGACAGCTTGCTGGAAGCACGCCGCTTGGGCGACGCACCACGCTTACCGGTCGAGGTGTCGACCGGCAGCGTTCCCTTGCAGTCGGGGTAGCGGCTGCACGACCAAAAAATGCCACTCTTGCCGTTGCGCTGGCGCATCGGCGCGCTGCACTGTGGGCAGGATGGCGACGGCGGCAGCTTGATGGCGAGCGTCGCACCGCTGTATTGCTGCACCAGTTGGGCCACCCACACGGATTGCTTGGCGATAAAGGTATCCAGCGTCATCTGGCCGGCTTCGATCATGTCCAGTGCCTGCTCCCAAACCGCCGTCGTGCCCGGATCAGCGATGGCAGCCGGCACGGAGTCGATCAAGGTAAAGGCGGCATCCGAAGCGCGGACGGCGCGGCCCTTCTTGAGCAGGTAGCCGCGACTAAGCAGGCCGCTAATGATGTTGGCGCGAGTGGCTTCGGTGCCGATGCCCGTCGTCTCCTTGAGCTTCTGCTTCAGCCGCGGGTCGGTGACGAGCTTCGCGACGCCCTTCATTGCCTTGACCAACTCACCCTGCGTGTAGGCTTTGGGCGGCAAGGTCTTCAGCGCCTTCAGATCGATATTGCCGACTTGGCAGGACAAACCGGCTTGGAGTGCCGGCAACACCTGGCTGCGTTGGGCGTCGTCGCCATCCGCGTCGCCGACCTCTGTGGCCGCGAGTACTTGGCGCCAGCCAGCGACGGCGATCTGCTTGCCCACGGCCTGCAGCGACTGTCCGCCACACGCGAGCTGGGCCACTGTTCGATCGAACTCGTGGTGGGGCAGAAATTGCGCCAGGTAATGCGCACGGATCAGTCGGTAGACCGCCAGTTCCTTGTCGTTCATGGCCGACAGGTTGGCCGGTTCCAGCGTCGGGATGATGCCGTGGTGCGCCGTGACCTTGCCGTCGTTCCAGGCGCGCGAGCGCTGGGTTGGATCAAGCCGGTCGATCAACGGTCGCAGGCCGGGGTCAGTCTTGAGCAGGCTGTCGAGAACGGTCGGCACCTCGGCCAGCATGCTCTCGGGCAGATAGCCGGAATCCGAACGCGGGTAGGTCGTCGCTTTGTGCGTTTCGTACAGTGCCTGGGCAATGTCCAACGTCTCCTGCACATCCAGACCCAACTGCTTGGAACATACCTCCTGCAGCGTGCCGAGGTCGAACGGCAGCGGTGGACCTTCGCGCACTCGCTCCGTTTCGACCGTCACCACCTGCGCGCTGCCAGCGGCACGTATACGATCTGTAGCTTGCCGGGCTACCGACAGTTGCAGGCAGCGTCCAGCGTCGTCTGCACATCCTTGCGGCGGCATCCAAGCCGCCGCAAAGGACTGCCCCGCATGGGATAGGGCCACCTCGACGACCCAGAAAGGCACCGAGACGAAGCTCGCAATCTCGCGGTCGCGATCCACTACCAGCTTCAACGTCGGCGTCTGCACTCGGCCAACCGACAGAACCCCGGTGTAACCAGCCTGCCGCCCGAGCAGCGTAAACAGCCGACTCAGGTTCATGCCGATCAGCCAGTCGGCACGCGAGCGCGCCAGGGCCGAGTAGTACAAGGGCAGCGTCTCGATCGACGGCTTCAACGCGCCCAGCGCCTTGCGGATCGACGCATCGTTGAGCGCCGACAGCCACAGGCGCTGGATCGGCCCGCGATAGCTGCACAGCTCGATGATCTCGCGGGCGATCATCTCGCCTTCGCGATCGGCGTCGGTGGCGATCACCAGCTCGCTGGCCTGGCCGACGAGCTGCTTGACGATCTTGAATTGCGCGGCGGTCGCGGCCTTGGGCTCGACACGCCAGCGCTCGGGGATGATGGGCAGGTGCTCAAGAGTCCAGCGCTTGTAGCGCTCGTCATAACCCTCGGGCGGAACTGCTTCGACCAGATGACCGATGCACCAGGTCACGACGATACCCGCACCGCTGTAGCAGCCGGAACCACGCTGGCTGACCCCCAGTACACGGGCGATGTCCTTGCCTTGCGAAGGCTTCTCGCACAGGAACACGCGCATGTTGAAGCCTCCTCGGGAGTGTGCGGTTCATCAGATGGCCAACAGCATGGCTGGGCCAGGTGAGACCGGCAGCAAGGAAGCCGGATGGCATGGACACCGAATTGTGATCGGCTGAGGAATGGTTGCCGCAGTGGTAGGTGTGGGTCGCGGCAATGTGAGGGACGGGAGATTCGTGTCGGGAGGGCGGCCTGAAACTCGGTGGACCGCAGTGGAACTATCCCCAGGGGATAGTTCACTGGTGCAAGGCGGGCGTCTGACGGTTGCTACAGCCGCCCGCGATGCCCGGTCACTGGCCGCCTGCCGGCTTGGCGCCCAACGTCACCGCCTCGATGCGGTATGGCAGGATGCCGATGCGCCGGGCCTCGATCTTGAAGGTGACGCGCTCGTTCTCGTCGGCGTCTTCCCACTCGTCGCGAACGGTCCGGCCTTCGACCAGTACGCGCATGCCCTTTTGGTACAGCGACTGCCAGCGCTCGGCGTCGCGATGCCACAGCTCCACCGGTGCCCAGAAACCGCCGCGGTCCTCGTATTCGCCATCCTTCTTCGGGATGGGGTTGTCGAAATAGACGTTCAGACGCAGCAGCCTGCGCGGTTCGTCGTTGCCGTTGGGGAATTCGCGGTACTCCGGCGCAGAACCGATGTTGCCTTCGCCGACGAAGTGCGTGCTCATGGGGTCTCCTTGGGGGTGGTGGGAATGGATGTGACATGTCCGTGGACACGTCGCAGATAGGTCGCCTCGGCTTGGGCCATCCTGTTGGCGCATTCCAGGGCGACGCGGGCGATGCTGTGGGTCAGGCTGATCTGCATGTTCAGTGCGATGCGCTGCAGTTCGATCGCATACAGGTCCTCGATCAGCGAGGCCGGTGTCGCGGAGCGATCGAGCAACGACTCCCACAAGGCCACGCCCATGGTCGAGCGGTCGAGGTTGCGCCATCGCAGGAAGGTCGTCCCTGCGCCAGTCGTCTGCTGGGCCAGTTGCACATCGAGCAGATTGA
>CAZPSQ010000410.1:0-3962 GCA_964588755.1 uncultured Prosthecobacter sp.
CGCGGGATGTTCTTGTCGTTCAGCCTGGCTTCGAGCTGGACGATGATCTCCCAGGCCTTCGGCTCGTTCTTGGCGAAGAAGTGCTGGGCATACTCGATGAACAACGCGTCGATGTTGATGACGTGGCGCTGGATCAGCAGGTAGTCGGGGCGCTGCCCAAGTTCCACCAGGGCCCGCGCGATGATGTTGACGAAGCGCCAGGCGAACTCGCGGAAGGCGGCCGAGTTGCCTTCGCCCGAGAGCTGGCCTGCGATGCGGGTGGCGACTTCCGAGATGCGCCCGAAGCGGCCCACGGCGTTGTAGCGCGCGCTGATGTCCGGCCAACCGAGATGGAAGACGTAGAACTCGCCCTCGCGCCCGGCGCGCTTGGCCTCCACATACATGCGCTTCAGGAGATCGGCATCACCCTTGGGATCGAAGACGATCACCACCTCATGCTGGCCGCCTACCTTGCGCCGGATGTCCTGGGTGATGAACAGCTCGGCCAGGCGGGTCTTGCCCACCCGTGTCGTTCCCAGGACCAGCGAATGACCGACCCGTTCGCCAAGCGGCAGCGTCACGTCGACTTCCTGCGGCTCGATGCCGTGCAGCCGCGGCAGCCCGCCGACCGGCGGCAGCGGGCGGACCGGATTGAACGGGCTGTCCCAGGCCAGGGCCTTCGCCAGCTTCGAGACCGGAAATGGTGCGAACTCCAGCCGTTCCTCGATGTGCCGCGCCGCGCGGTAAATTGCCGTGGGCTCGACATAGCGGCGGAACTCCGACCGGTAGGTCTGCATGAGTCGGTGCGTGTGACGCTGGTCCCAGCGAAACCCCCGGCCGATGAACAGCCGCTGCTGGCTGACCGGCACGTCGCGGCTGGTCATTACGTAGCGAGGCAGACGACGGATGTTGCGCCGGTAGCGCAGGATGGCCCAGGCATTCCTCCAGCGGATGACGCCAAAGGTGAGAAACGCGAGCGCGCTGCCCAGGCCCAGCAAGGGACTCAGCGCGAGCGACCACGGCGCCACCAGACACAGCAGCGCGGCGCCGACACACACCGCGACGGTGTAAAGCTCCACCGCTGGTCGCAGCAGTACCTCGACGGAGTGGGGCTGGGCCATGGCGGACGCTTCACCCTCTTTCGCTTCAAGGCTCGATGCCGGTGGCTGTGATCAGCACCGGGTAGTGGCGGATGCCGAGCCGTTGCGCCAGGTCGTCGCCGGAGATTGGCGAAAGCATGAGTCCGGGCGCGAGCCGGCGTAGCGCGACCAGGGCCTCGGGCGTGGCCACGTTGACCACCAGTCCCACCGCCCGCAGTTCCTGCAGGGCCGCGCACCGCTGCCGCAGCCAGGCGCGCGAGCGATCGTCGTCGCCCACCAGGAACAACGGCGACAGGCCCGGTGCGCGAATCACTCGGCGTGGCTCGTCGCCGGGCGACAGCCGCGCCGAGCGAACGGGGAGCATGGCCGCCTCCGCTACGGCCGAATTGCCCGCGCGGGGCACGGGCGTCGCGACGGGCGGCTGATCTGGGCCGGCGTCCTGTGGATGGAGGGCCTGATAGTACGGCAAGGCCGATACGCCACCATGGTCCTCAACGACGATCAGCGGTTGGGGCGCGGTCGTCTGAGTTGGCTGGAGGGCCGTTTGCGCGACGGCGGCGGTGGCCGACCACAACCCAAGGGCGGCGACAAGCAGGATGTAGTTCATGGCGTGCGGGTCCGGATAAAAGCGTTGGAAGAAACGGATGTGTCCGAACCCAGCACGCGGGCAAGGTGCCGATGAACGCTGCGGCGGTAGCGGGCGGCCGGCTCGCCGCCGGCGGGCCGGTGGTAGCGGCCGATGGCGACCATCCAGTCCTCGCCCGGTGTGTGCTGCTCCAGAAGGATGTCCGCAGCGATGGCGAGATTGCGGTACGGATCGAGCAGGTCGCAGGCATGCTCGTAGCGGTGCGCGTGATAGCCGAGGTTCACCTGCCCGAGGCCCGCGTCGATGCGGCTGGCGGGGGTGCGTGCGAGCGCTCGGCGCAGCCCGGTGCAGGCCTCGCCCCGTGTGGCATAGCGCTCCGCCTGGCCGGCGATGTTGAGGGTCCACGGCCAGGGAATCAGGCGGCCGTGCAGCCGCGCGCCGCTCTCTTGCAGAGCGACCGCAAACAGCACTGGCGAGGGTATGCCCGCCTGCTGTGCGGCAAGCTGGTAAGCCGGCGGCGGTACTTCCTGGGCCGATGCGATCGGCACCCAGGCGCAGAGGGCCAGCACTGCGCCTGTGGCCCGTGCCGCTGCTACTGGCGCCGCCATTGGCCATTCACCTCGCGCACTACGGCAGGCAACTCACCGGGCAGGCTCAAGGACAACCAGCGCCCACCATCATGATTGAGCGTGATCGTGTGCGCCCGCACTCTGGCGGGGTCGATGCCAGCCTGCGTGGCCCAGTGGCGGACGCGGGCATCGTCCTGGCGGCTGCCGACCATGTAGAGATCGAAGGTCGTGCCAGCTGCCTGCAACTGGCGCACGCGCTGTTCGCACAGCGGGCAGTCGGCCTTGACGAAGACTGCCAGCCGCCCGGAGCCCTTGTTGCCTGAACCGGGACTCTGTGCGCCGGGCAGGTTCACGCGCGGCTGGCCGGGAAACAGGCGCTGCCAGGCAGCATCGTAGGCGCGCTGATAGGCCAGCGTCTTGCCCGCGCGCCGCGACTCGGCCTGTACCTGCAGCTCCGCGTAGCGGTTGCGCTCCTCGTCGCTGCGGGCCTCGATGCCCAGGGTGGTGAGCGGATCGAGGTTCGGGGAATAGATGCCGAGCGGCCCCTGCATCAATTGCCGATAGCGCGCCCATTCCTCGGGCCGCAGTCCCCAATCCCGCGCGAGGCGTTCGTCCAGCCCGGCGTCGGTGCTGTTCTGCACCAGGCTCGGGATCACGCGGGAGTTCGCCACCGGCGCCGACTGCGCGAATACACCGGCCGCCACGAGGGCGAGAGCCACAGCAAGGCCGATCGAGGTCGCCAAGCCTGGCTTCATGGCACGCTCCTACGGCAGCGCGACGCGCACGGTCTGGTCGTCCACGCGGAAGACGACGGCATGCGCGTCGATGGCCTGGAGTTGCCACGCACCGATCGACTCACCCTCGCGCAGCAGCCGCAGGTCGGTAAGCGCCGTGGCGCCGCGCGATGCGATCGACACGAAGCGTTCGCCGCCGCGCAATTCCAGACCGACCACGTCGAATGGCGGTTCGGGCACTTTGGGCTTGGTCGTCTCTGCGGTCTTGCGGGGAGCTGTGGCGGACGGTGCCCGCTTCTTCAGGCGGGCTTCGAGGACGCCCACGCGCGCCTGCAGCGCCTTGATGTCTTCGCCGTGGGCATCCGCCGCCTGTGCCTGTTCGACGTGCGCCAGCCGCTCCTCCAGCGCCTGGCGGGCAGCGTCGAAGTCGCCTTGGACGACAGGCTTGGGCTGGCGCTTCGTGGCTTCGGCTTGATGTTCGAGATCGCTGACACGGGTGGCGAGCGCCTGCACCTGGGCATCCTGTGCGCTGCTGCGGCTCTGTTCGATCAGGCGAGAGAGGCTCACGCTGTCGACAATGGCGATGCCGCTCACGAGCACCAACCAGACACCGGCCGCGATCTCCAGCCAGCGTGGACGACCGGCATCGTCGAGAGACATTTGCGGGACGCTCATGGCTGAACCTCCCGGCGATCGGCACCTTGGGTCTCGTCCGAGGGCAGTGCGGCGCCGGTCGCGGCCGATGGATTCGCGGAAACCGGGACCGGTGTCGCATGACGTTTGAAGCACACCTGGCGCGCACCATCATCGATCGACACATCCCACGCAGGGCCTGCGAGCGTCAGCAGCGCGTCGCGCAGCATCAACGGGCCAAGGTGCAGATGCGCGGCAGGCAGCGGCAGTGCATACAGCGCCGCGGAATCTGCGGTATCGCACAATCGATACCCCGAACGCCGCAGGACGTGGCGCAGGGCGTCGCCCACGTTGGTGTCGA
>CAZPSQ010000411.1:0-3951 GCA_964588755.1 uncultured Prosthecobacter sp.
TGCCGGGATTTTTCTCCATGATGCGCACCATGCTGGTGAGCAGCGCCCCGGACATGAGGCTGTCCGCGTCCAGCACCACCATGTAGCGGTAGCGGCGGCCCCAGCGGCGGCAGAAGTCGCTGACGTTGCCGCTCTTGCGGTTGATCGGCTTGCGGCGCTTGCGGTAGAAGATGCGGCCGAAGGCCTTGAGCTGGCGGCACAGCTCCAGCCACGCCGTCTCCTCCTCGATCCACTGGCTTGCCTTGTCCGAGTCGCTCAGGATGTAGAAGTCGAAGTTCTTCGACTGCCCGGTGGCCTCCAGGGACAGATAGATGGAGCGCAGGCCCTCATACACACGGGTGACGTCCTCATTGAAGACGGGCATGATGATGGCCGTGCCTGCGGTGATGGGCTGCTCGTAGTCGTCGTTGTTCAGCGTGTGCCACAGGCTGAGGGAGTCCGGCTTGGGCCGGTTCATCAGCCACACGCCCATCAGCGCGGTCCAGAAGCCGACATTGAGCTGGTAGTACAGCGGGATGAAGACCAGCAGCAGCCCCCACTCCGCCATGCGCATGCCGTTTTCCGACAGGAAGATGTAGGACAGCCAGGCGCCCACAATGGTGCCCAGGCCGACGAGGGAGAAGAAGGTGGAACGCCGCATGCGCGAAATGCGCTTGGGCGGCATGCCTGCGGTCATCGCGATGTTCGCGGTCTGGCTGCCAATGGGTGCTGCGCTCATGCTTATCCGAAGAGGGAGTAAAGGTAGCCCAGCACGCCGAAGACAATGATGGCCAGCACTGAGTAGCGCAGGATGGGGTGGCGGCCCAGGCGGCCAAAGGTGTCCTCCGCCACGTCGGAGACGAGGCCCAGGTCGATGTCGCGCGGGGTCATCTTGCTCACACTCATGCCGGGGCCGGAGGTGCGCACGGCGGAGCGCATGGCCTCGGTCATGTGAGGGTCCATGTTTTCCTCATCCAGGAAAAACTGCGGCCAGCGGGAAGGGCCGCCTGCAAGGTGAAAGCCCAGCCGCCCGGTGGCCTCCAGCTGCGCCTCGCTGAGGTTCAGGTCGCTGTAGATCTTGCCCAGCCACTCGCGCAGCATGAACCGCGCTTGTTCGATCGAGTGGGCCGTGGGCGTTTTGGCCGGGTCCTTCTGGTGCGCCTTGGCCGCATTCCGCAGGGTCTCCAGGATGAGCTGGGTGCGGCGGATGCGGTTGTGAAGCTGGTAGGAACGGAAGTAGTCGGCAAGGCGCGCGTACGCCTCGTTCCACTCTTCCTCGGTCCCCGTGGCAGGGGCAAACTGGATGTTGACTGCTTCCATGACGGCTCAATTGGGAGCCGTGATGAGATTGCGCAGATTTGATGCCGTGAAAAGGGGATTCGTCAATTAGACTGCTTCTCCCACCCGCGCAGTGTCGCATGCACCTGCGCCACACGGCCCATGTAATGGTCCATGGCGAAATCGTTCGCGGCCTTCAGCATGTGCTCCTTCGCCTTCGCGTCATCCCCGGTGGCCTCAAAGTAGAGGCCCAGGTACAAATGCGCGTAGCAGCGGTGGTTGCGCAGGCGCTCGCCCTCCCCCGCCTCTGCGGCCTTCAGCACGGCCTCCACGCTGCCTTTGCCGGCGAAAAGCTCATGCACCTCCTTCATCGGGATGCGGCTGTCGCCCTCGATGGGGATGAAAACCTTCCGTGCCGCCGCCACGCCCTCCCCCTTGGCGATGCAGAGGAAATGCCACGCGGCGTTCTCCACATCGTTGCCATTCACGGTTTGATGCACCTCAAACTGCTCCCGCCCGGCCTTGTAGTCTCCAGTGTAGTAGAGCGACAGGCCGCGCTGCCACAGCTCCGGCTTGGAGGCTGGCTCCAATGCGATGAGCTTGTCAAAGGCGGCCACGGACTCCTTGGGCTTCGCGTCGAAGAAGGCCTGCACGCCCTGCCGAAACAACGCCGACGGCGAGTCCTGCGCGGCGAGAGATGCCCACAGGGCGAGAGACAAAAAGGAACCGGTGAGAAGGTGTTTCATGGGAAAAGACGCGCAAGGCATGACGCTGCCAGCCGGCAAAAGCATGCATCAAAACGTCATGAAATCCTGCGCTGACACGGATCAGCCCACCTGCCGCCTGCGCCGCAGGCCAAACGCCGCGCATCCAAGCATCAGCAGCACCACACGGCCCGGCTCCGGCACGGCCACGTAGATGCGGCCCTCCGTCTGGAAACGGGAGATGTCCCACTCCAGCCCGCCGCCCAGGCCGGGAAGGAGACTGACGTCGGTGAAGTTCACACTGCGGTTGCCGGCAGAAACGGCATTCCAGTCCACCAGTTGGAACCATGTGCCCTCGGTCCAGGTGGTGGAGTCGGTGCCGCTGGTGTTGCTCACGGCCAGGGAGCCGCCAAGGGTGATCTGCTCGTCCGAGAAAAACCGCAGCGAGTTGCTGTTGCCCGTGTTGCCACCGCCAAGGGTGACGGCCAGAATCTCAAAGCCCAGCGTGCCATTGCTGGTCAGGCTGCCGTACACATCCAGCCGCTGCGCGCCGGTCTGGGTGCTGGTGCCGGGGGCCAGGGTGCCGCCCTCATGGATGGTGCTGAGAACACCCGCCGCGCCAATGATGCCATTGCCGGCCAGGGTGCCGCCATTGTTGATGGTGAACCCGCCGCCGCCGAGGCGCGCGCTGCTCTGGCCCGTGTTGCCCACGCCGACCTGCAGCACACCGCCATTGACCGTGGTGCCGCCGGTGAAGGTGCTGACCCCGGTGAGGATCTGCATGCCGGCGCCGGTCTTCACCAGGGCAAGCTTTGCGTCAGTGGCACCGTCTCCGGTGTAGGTGGCCTCGCTGCCGGAGGCGTTGCCCGCAGGCAGCGCGCCGTAGTCCCTCAGCACGCCGGCAAAGCTGCCGTTTGCATCGCCGCCGCCCACGGTCAGCGTGGCAGTGGTGTTCGTGCGGTTGTTCTGCACAAAGTGGTTCGTGGCGCTGGCGCCGTTTAGCGCGCCGATGCCCTGGCTGGTGCCGAAGAGATCCAGCACGGCGATGTTGCCGGCTGTGTTAAAGTTAAACTCATTGCTGCCCGCGCCCAGCGTGCCGTTGGCACTGCCGTCGGACATGCGGATGACGCCGCGAATAAGCCTGATGGCACCGGTGAAATCGTTGGCGGAGTTTGTCAGCGTCAGCACGCTGTAACGCTCCGTGGCCGTGGTGCCGCCGTGGTTGTAGCTGCCGGTGATTCCTTGATACTCAAAACCGCCGGTGCCGGTGACCTTGCCAGTGATCTTGATGTCGCGGTTCACGACGCCGCTGTTGAAGCGGTTGGCGGCAAGGGCGTTGTTGTCCATCAGCGTGACCTGCCCCGCCAGGGTCAGCGTGCGCGGCACGCTGCTGGCGCCGCCCGCGTCGGACTCGAAACCCACGATGCCGCCGTTCAGCGCGATCTTCTTGGTGATCGTCATGCTGCCGTTGTAGCGGCGCAGCTCCCCGCGGAAGGTGGTGCTGGCGGGGCGGCTGGCCTGGATGAAGATGGTGTAGTTGTCGTCGCCAAAGACGCTGGCGTCCGCGTACATGTGCCCCTGCTCGATGTAGATGTCCCGCACGTTTTGCGCGTTGGCCAGGGTGGAGACGCCCCAGCTCAGGCCGTTGGCGTTGACGATGATGATGTCGTGCCCGTTGGCATTGATGCTGGTGATGCCCCAGCGCCCGCTGTTGCTGCCACTGCGCCCGGAGAAGGTGGTGGCGCCCGTCATGGTGATGGTGGTGAAGGGATTCGCCGTGAAGCTGCCCGCGCCGGAATTGGTGATGGCGCCCAGGTAGCCACCTGCCACGCTGGCGTCGGCCACTCCTCTGCCTTCCACGATCAGGTTGTATTTGGAGCCTGCGGCGTAGTTCGCAGCGGTCATCCAGTTCAGATCCAGTGTGGCACCGTCCTGCAGGGCAGACGCAGCAGTAAAAACGAGAGTGTTGAGTTATAGTGGTTGTACTCGG
>CAZPSQ010000412.1:0-3946 GCA_964588755.1 uncultured Prosthecobacter sp.
AAATCAGGCGTAGGTGTGAGCCTACCGAGGGTTCGAATCCCTCCCTCTCCGCCAGGACCCCTAAAAAACCGCCTATACAGGCGGTTTTTTTTCGCCAACACCCGCGTACCTACGCGGGTTCCTGCGGGTTCTTCCTTACTTCGAGTCTCCAGCTACGAGAACACTATTTGGCCAGATCTCTCTCTTGGGGGCCTATCTTCTCCGCCTTGTTGCCTTACCTAGTGGCGGCGAAGTTAGTGAGTGTTGGGACTTGGCTCTTCATTATTCAATAAGTTAGCGCTTAACTTATCAATTTGTTTTTTCCGGATTTTGGGTGGCAAAGGCATTGGAGGACACATGCTTGGCTGCATCCGGCCAGTATCTGCCCGTCAAGCGCGGTCGCCGGATACCTGCTTCAGACGGTAATGGGCCTTTCAGATTTTTGCCTTTGGATGGCTTATCAGCACAGAAGACGAAATCGAGGGTGACTAAAAGATTTACTCCAGCCCCTTCCAAACCTCACCCGTTTCAACTGCCTCGACAAATCGCGCAGCCGAAAAACCGGCGGGGAACATCGTATCGTTCATCTCCTCTGGCAATTGATCTGCAGTGCGCAACAGTTGTCGCTCATCGCGCAGAATCACCTGTAGCGTCTCCAGAGACACCACCAGGAAGCCATCTACCAACTGCTGATCCAATTCTATCGAAGTATCGACAATCCAAGCGTGCAACTGGTCAGCAGCGTTTTCACCGCTGTAGCCGAGCCTCTTCCGAAGTGCTTCATCTCGTGCCAAGGCATCCACCACCGCCGGCCGTTTGCGTCTCAGCTGCCACGCGGCTTTACGCAGCGTACTGTTTCGATGCAACCAAATTTCGTGCTTTGTTGAGCGGATATACCCAGACTTGACTTCCAGCAACAGCAGCAGCCCATCTCGGTAACAGATCAGATCCACCTCACCGGGATCGTCTTGCTCCGTTCGCTCGGGCTGATAGCCCACCTCCACGGCAAAACCTCGTTGGCGCATTTGATCAGCCAAGCGCAGTTCGATGCGCCGTGTCTCACTCATCTGGCCAGATCTCCGGGCACCGATACGGCGAAGGTTATTGACCATTGCCGTTAAGTTGTTCTGCTGCGCCACTACCCAGGGAAACTGGAAGTTGTAGCGTCCAATTTTGTAGAAGGGACGCTCGTACAGAGTGGGGATTGGCAATTGCGGCTGTTCCTTCAAGCTGTTCGACAGTGCTTTCAGATCGCTCGTCCAGAAATCCAGTATGGTCTTGGCGGCCAAACTGCTACCTTGGGGATGCTCGCGACAGACGGTCCACCCGGTTGTTCTTCTAACCTTTTGCTCTCCTTCTGCCCATGTCATGGGAAACCGATTTTCCCCCTCGACCATTCCATTGAAAGCCAGCTTTCTCAGCGCGTGGGTCACCACCCCACACTCAGCGTGATGCTCCCGGAACGGCTGAACGTAGGCGCTCTGGAAAAATGCGGAATGCAACTCACTTGCCAACATGGTCTGCAATAGCTGGACACGGCCGCCTCCTGCCAGTTCAATCTCCTCATCCAAACCATATATCTCTTGCAAATGCAGTTCACTGCGTATGGCCTTGAGATAGGCCTGTGCATTCAGTTCATGGTTTTCAGTACTACCGATCTGGATCTCAGCCATCCCCCGTTCAACGAATTCGCGGATTCCCCGATTTAGCCAGTAGTTCCATAGAGCTCGGGCTTTGCTTTCAGTGCGTTGCCAGGCACGAGCACCATTCTCTGCCTCGTTATAGATAACCGGTTTTCCGGGTTTAAGCTGATAGCGACACTCGGGGTCAAAGCAGAACCAGTCGATAGAATCTTCGTAATCAATACGTTCCCCCGTGGCCACAATCAGCTTGGCAAAGGCCTCAAGATTGTCCAGACACTCTTGCGTTACAGTGGGGGAGGGAAAGATGATCGGCGAGAGGTGTCGCTTCAGTGATTGACCAAGACGCGCTTCGCTGAGGTTGAAGTCGGCATCGCGGCAGTTCTTGAGTTTTTCAATAATGATGCGGTTGTAGATGCGCCAGTCATCACCAGACGGATCGACAGGCGCCCCCGGTGTTAACCGCTCGTATGCCAATACACTCAGGTAAGACAGAGTTTCCAGTAGCGATAGATGGGCAAGCTTTTGCTGAGCAGTTTCGATCAGATCATCAAACGGCTCGAATTGTTCGAGAAGACGATCACAAACGCCGACAAAAACACGCCATTCTTCTCCTTCGACTCGATGTCGCAGCGTCTTCCAAAGCTCTGAGTCGCGCCGTGTAAAAAGTTGGGAATAGCGGATTGCCCACCTGAGAGTATCCGGAACGGTGCGAGCCAGATGTTCTAACAACTCAATCGAAATAGCATCGTCATGACGCAGAATTGAACCCAACGCCAATGCTGATAGCTTTGAAGCGTTAACGACATCCGCTTCTCGCCAAAATGGAGCGGCCGCCATCCCAGTTGCTCGATCAATCCTCGACAAGCCTTTGGTGGCCGGTCGCTGGTCCAAAAATTGGCGTAGGCATTCATCCAGTGCCTGGCTGTCGTTGCCTTGTTGTTGGTGCCCTGCGAAAACCGCCAGATAGTGCTGCAGGCAACGAATGGCTTTGTTATTTAGATCGGGCAACTTCATCCTCTACAAAATGCGCGTAGTGACACGGCGTCGGCGTTCGGTGGTAATACCTGTTAAGCATTCTACCTCCCCGGCCGAAAACGCCGCACTCCGGTCCTTCCAGCCGCTACGAGCGGTAGCAAGGGGGTGTTGAGAGACATTCGTCGTCAAGATGTCATCCGACCGTTCAGAGCCGTTTTCTACAAGTCAGCATATATTTTTGGTGAGTTCTAGCGATCGTATTTACGTCCCCGGTAAAATCCGTACCCATGGCTACGATCACCAGCACCCCATCCGCAACACTCAACCGCCTTAGAGCAGCCGCCGCGCTCGTCCCGATTATCCAATCTGGCCTTGCAGATTCAAAGCTGTCCCGGGATCGAGCCAACCAGATGGCCAACTTTATCGAGTGGGCTGCGAACAGTACACCTGAAAATGATGTCGAGCAGCGGTTGGTGAATGAGCTCAACGCCGGCCTCTCGAGCCTGAAGGCTACGCTCGCAGCCTGATCAGGCGATCGGTTTGTCGCAATGTGCAGCCACTTCGAATCCGTCAAAGACAGACAAACCCTAAAGCGCCACTTCCGCTTGGACGATGTGCCCGAGGGTGGCAAGTGGGATATGTGGCCGGGCTACCTGGGGCCGTTTATCCGCCGACATGAATTTGCGGACGTCGGTGACGAAGCGGTACCCGATCGTGAGGTCTTGCTTGGCTCCTTTGGGCTGATCCCACATTGGGCAACTGACACTAAGATTGCTCGGCAGACCTACAACGCTCGATCGGAAACGGTCGCCGTAAAGCCGAGCTATCGAGATGTCTGGAAGAACGCACAGCACTGCATTATTCCGGCCGATGCCATTTATGAACCTGACTGGCGAACCGGCAAGGCAGTGGCGACGCGTATTTCCCGAGCCGATGGGCTACCCATGGGAATCGCAGGGCTGTGGTCCTGGTGGAAGTCACCCCAGGGCGAGATACTTCACAGCTTCACGATGCTGACCATCAATGCCGAGAGCCACGCGCTTATGCGTCAGTTCCACAAGCCCACAGATGAAAAGCGGATGGTTGTCATCCTGCCAGAAAATCGCCACGACGATTGGCTTTGTGCAGGGCCTGACGACAGCGCAGATTTCCTGAGACTCTACCCAGTGGATGCTCTCAAGGCCGATGTGCCCGGGCCTCGGAACCAGTCTTTGCTCGACACATAAGCTTTCTCGGTCTTACGACGCCACGGGCAATTCATCCCACCGGGTGGTGTAGCGTGGTGAACGGTTTCCCGAGCGCATGGCCCAGCGTTGGGCTACGCCACTGGCCCCGGATCGCAAGGCGTC
>CAZPSQ010000413.1:0-3943 GCA_964588755.1 uncultured Prosthecobacter sp.
CCTTTGAAGCCGATCTTCTTTTTATAGTCCACGGCCATGTGCAGGAAGTGGGCGAGGTTTGCCACCTCCCGCTTCATGTCGGTGTTCAGCAGGGTGGCGTAGCCCTCCCGGCCGCCCCAGAAGGTGTAGCCCATGCCGCCGAGCCGGTGCGTCACGTCCATGGCCTGCTTCACCTGCGCGGCGGCGATGGCATAGACATCCGCGTTCGGGCTGGTGGCCGCGCCCTGCATGTAGCGCGGGTGGGAGAAGAGGCAGGCGGTGCCCCACAGCAGCTTGATGCCGGTCTGCTTTTGCAGCTTTTTGAGATGATCCGCCACGGCGTCCAGCGCGTCGCTGCTGGCCTTCAGGCCGCCCAGCTCCGGGGCCACGTCGCGGTCGTGGAAGCAGTAGAATCCCAGGCCGAGCTTCTGCATCATTTCAAAGCCCGCGTCGGCCACGTTCCTGGCGTTGTCGATGCTGCTGCTGCCGTCATCCCAGGGGCGCTGGCGCGTGGGTCCGCCGAAGGGGTCGCTGGAGCCGCCCTTCAGCGCGTGCCAGTAGGCCAGGGAGAAGCGCAGGTGGTCCTTCATCTTCTTTTTGCCCACCACCTCGTCAGCATTGTAGTGGCGGAAGGCGAGGCGGTTCTTGGTCTTCGGACCTTCGTAAGGGATGACGGGGATGCCGGGGAAGTGTTCTTGGCTCATGGGTGGGGTCGTGCGTGCGTTGTGGTTGGTGGAGGGGGGCGGAGAGCTGAAGTCAGGTGTGAGATGTCAGAAGTTAGAAGTCAGATGTTGGAGGTCACTTGGCGGTGGGTGGCTCCAGCACATCCAGCTCGTGGATGGACCAGTAGAGGCCCTTCACGCTGCCAGTGTCGGTGATGCGGATGAATTTGGCCTTGGCCACTTTGGGGAACATGAACTCCGTGACACTGGTGGGGCTGGCGCCTTCCAGCACGGGCTTGTCCCACGCCATGCCGTCCTGGGACAGCTCGATCTTCCAGCCGCGCGGCCAGTCGCCCTTGGACTTGCCGGTGTCCAGCACCAGGCCGGTGATGTCGGTGGGCCGGGGCAGCTCGACCTGCAGCCACATGCCGGGCACCTGCGGCGTGTGCGTGTCCCAGCGTGTCTCCAGCGTGCCGTCGACCGCCTTGGCCAGGTCCTGCGGATTGTGGCTGGCGGTGAGCTTCCAGTCCCTGCGGTTCACGATGGGCTGCGGGCCAAAGCTTTGCAGCTCCTGCTGCGTCCACGGCGTGCTGCGCGCGGCCAGCTCCTTGCGCAGCTTTGCCGCCTGCTCCTTTTCCACAAAGCGGCCCGTGTTGCCAAAGCTCTTGCGCACATAGCTGGCGATGTCGGCGATCCACTGGTCGTCATAGCTGGCCATGCTGACCATCTGGCCCTGATAAGTCCTGCCATTCACCGGCCCGGTCAGGCCGTGCAGCAGCACGCGCAGGATGGCATCCCCCTGCATGGCCAGCTTGGAGCCCGCCAGCGCCGGGGCCAGCGTGGTGCCCGGCGGCAGCCCCTCCAGCGCGGTGCCCTTGCCGTCCAGGCCGTGGCAGGTGAAGCACAGCTCCTGATAAATGGCCTGGCCGCGATGCATCATCTCCTTCTGCGCGGCGCTGAACTCACGCGGAAAGTCAGAGCGGTTTGTGAGGATCTGCGTGGCGATGGCCTTCACACCCTTGGAGGGCGATCCGAGCGCCGCCATGTTCACCAGCCTGGCATGATCCGGCCATTTCATGAGCTTGGCCGTCAGGCACACCTGGATGACCACGGAGGGGTCCGCGTCGCGGGAAAGCGCGGCGACATCGGGCTGCAACGTGGCGTCATTCAGCGACTCACTGGCGCGGATGCCCGCCTTGCGGATCTGCGGCGCGGCGTCCTTCAAGGCGGCGCGCACATGCTCCGGCGTCAGCGCGCCCAGGCCCTCCAGCGTCCACAGCGCATGCAGGCGGGCCAGCACATTTTCATGCTTCCGCGCCATGGCGGCCAGCGCGGGCGCCACGCCTGCGTCCTGCTTCAAGACCAGCAGCTTCTGCGCGGTGTCGCGGTGCCAGCCGTTCGGGTGCGCCAGCGTCTCCACCAGTTGCGCGGGCGTGGCCTCCAGCAGCTTTGGCGCGGGCACGGGCTGCGTGGTGTCGTGCCGCAGGCGCCAGATGCGGCCGCGGCCGGTGATCTTTTCCATGCTGTGCTGCAGGATGACCTTCCGCAGGTAGCTGCCCTCGCGCGTCCAGTTCCCCTCCTGGATGATGCCCCGGTACATGTCGCAGATGAAGAGGGTGCCGTCCGGCGCGGTCTTCATGTCCACCGGGCGGAAGCACGCGTCCGTGCTGCGCAGAAACTCATTCTGCGGATATGGGTTGTGCAGGATGGTGATGCCGTCGGCCACCTCGATCTTCGTGCGGCGCACCAGACGGCCCACCGGCTCGCCAAAGAAGAGGTCGCCCTTCAGTTCCGCAGGCAGCTGGTCGCCACGGTAAATTTCCCCGCCGCAGGTCGCGGTGAAGTGGTTCAGCGTGTCGTCCTCGCGCGACTTGCCCGGCCCGCCCTGGTAGTCCCGCAGGCCCATGGCAGGCCACACGATTTCAAAGCCCGGCTCGAACTGGTTCCGCGCTGAGAACTGCCCGTACAGCACATGCTGCTGGAAGTTCAGCGGCCCCTTTTCCCCGCCCGCGTTCACCACCCAGAACTTGCCATCATCATCCTGCGTGCCGCCCCACTGGCCGCCGTTGCCGGGGATGTCCTGCTTGATGAGCTGCCCGTCCTTCCAGCGCAGGCGGTAGTTGTTCACGGCGGTGTACAGCCAGTTGTCATTGGCCCAGGTCAGGCCGCTGGGCTGGTGCTCCAGGTTTCCGCCGCGCGGCCCCCCAATGTACACAGCCTTCTTCTCATCGCTCACGCCGTCGCCGTCGGTGTCCTTGTAGAGGTGGATGTCGTTCGTGTTTGTCTCGCCGATCAGCACACCATCGGCCAGCGGCAGCAGCAGGCGCGGCAGCAGCAGCTTGTCGGCAAAGACGCGGTGCTGGTCATACACGCCGTCGTTCTTGCTGGACCAGTGGACGGACACGCGGCTGGTGGGCACCAGCTCGTCCGTGCCGTCGATGTCGCGCATGTAGCTGAGCATCTCCGCCACGTAGAGCCTGCCATTGCCATCAAAGGCCATGGCCACAGGGTCGATGACATCCGGCTCGCTCAGGATCAGCTCCATGTGGTAGCCCGGCGGCAGTTGGAAGGTCTGCGCCTCCTCCTGCGCGGTCAGCGCCTTCACCGGCGGCTTCGGCGGAAACTCGGGATCGCCCGGCTGTGGCTGCTGCTGCTGCTGTTGCGCCAGGGCGGCGGCGGACAGGCTGAAGGCAGCGGCAAAAAGGAAACGACGGCAGGTCATGGCGGGTGGCAGGGGGCGGTGGTGGGGCACGCCGGTCTATTACAGCACACCCTGCCCCGTTTGTTTGGTGACAGCCTGCCAATGTTTGTTAAAATCCTGCCATGCCAGCCCCACGCCTGCAGACCGATTTTTTCAGCCGCATGGCCGATCCCCAGGGAGTGCGGGCCATCTTCGAGCACCTGCCCGGCGTGTTCTTTTTTGTCAAGGACGCCCAGGGCAGGCACATCGCGGCGAACAGCGTCACCTTTGCCCGCTTCGGCATCCGCGGCGAGCGCGAGTTGGTGGGCGCGCTGGATGAAAAATTCTTCCCGGCGGAGCTGGCGCAGGCCTTCCGCGAGGACGACCAGCAGGTCATCCGCAGCGGCAGGCCGCTGATCAACCGCCTCGAGGTCTGGTATGATGAGCAGCGGAATCTCGACTGGTTCCTCACCACCAAGCTGCCCGTGCGGGACAAGGCGGGGAAGGTCATCGGCGTCATGGGCATCACCCGCCGCGACGAGGACCGCATGCGCCACCATGATGTGAGGGAGGTGACTGCCGCCGTGCAGCACGCGCGCAAAAACTGCGACAAGAACCTCAG
>CAZPSQ010000414.1:0-3854 GCA_964588755.1 uncultured Prosthecobacter sp.
GAAACCGCCACCGCGATGGGGTAGAGAAAGTCGCTGGTGACCTTGAGGGTCAGACCCAAGGCGGCGATGATGAAGGAGAACTCGCCAATCTGCGCCAGCCCCATGCCCACGCGCATGGAGGATTTTAAGTCATTGCCCGCCACAAAGGTGCCGAAGCCGCAGGTGAGGACCTTCCCCAGCACCACCACAACGGTGATGACGAGAACGGGAACCCAGTGCTGCGCGATGAGCTGCGGATCAATCAGCAGGCCGATGGAGACAAAGAACACCGCGCTGAAGAGGTCCCGCACCGGGTGCATCAGCGTTTCAATGTGGGCGATGTGCCGGGCCTCCGCGATGATGGCGCCGATGAGGAAGGCGCCCAGGGCCACGCTGTAGCCCATCTTCACCGCGAGCAGGGAGACGCCGAAGCACAGGCCGATGACGGTGACGACCATCATCTCGTTGCTCTTGAATTTGGCCACCCAGTTCAGCAGCCGGGGCACCAGGATCAGCCCCGCGACCAGCAGCACGCCCAGGAAGGCGGAAAGCTTGCCCACCGTCACCGCCACATCTCCCATCGCCAGGGAGCCCGTGGTGGCAAAGCCGGACAGCATGGCGATCATGAGGATGGCCAGGATGTCCTCCACAATCAGGATGCCGAAGATCATCTGGGCAAAGCGCTCCTTTGTCTTTCCGATTTCCTCCAGCGCCTTGATGATGATGGTGGTGGAGGAGATGGAGAGGATGGCGCCAAGGAAGACGCTGTCCATCGTGCCCCAGCCAAAAGCCCGGCCGAGCTGGTAGCCCGCCCACACCATGAGAATGATCTCAAAAGACGCGGCGAGGAGGGCTGTGGCCCCCACCTTGGTCAGTTTTTTCAGGCTGAACTCCAGCCCCAGGGCAAACATGAGAAAGATCACCCCCAGCTCAGACAAGGTCTCGATGGTGTGCTTGTCCTCGATCAGCGCGTAGGGCGGCGTGTGAGGGCCTATGATGACCCCGGCTAAAATGTATCCCAGAACCACAGGCTGCTTGAAATAACGAAACACCATGGTCACCACTGCGGCGATGATCATGACAACGGCCAGGTCTTGTAGGAATACAACGTGATGCATCAGGGAGATACTTGCTTAAGGTTTCTGCATGCCGTGCATGAACCATTCATGAACGCCTTTTCACAGTCCGCCCGGGGTGCGCGTGCAGATCTCTGTCACCCCGTCTTTCAGTCATTTTTGCGCCTTCCGAAAGTCAAAAATGCGTGGGGAGAAAATGAAAGGAAAAATGTCAGCGGGAGCGGCTGATGGCCCCATGATTTTTTCTTCGAAACGCGGACCCGGAAGCCGTAGCGGCCCGCATGTTTCAGCATGGGGGCAAAAGACCGGCAAATCCGTTCCGGACGGGTGGGCAAAGCACGTGACCTAGCGGCCGGAAAACGGGCAAGCCAGGGACGCGGAGTACCCAAGCTCCCTCGGGAGAGGTGGTGGGAACGAGGTCAAGCCCCCCCGTTTTTCCCGGGCAATGCCACTTTGCGTAATGGCGGACAGGGAGGGATTCGAACCCTCGGTACCGGATAAGGGTACACACGCTTTCCAGGCGTGCTCGTTAGACCACTCTGACACCTGTCCTTTGTTTCCACGACAGCTTCCAGCAACAGGGCGGAAGCGAGCGGGCGCGGAGTCTTGCCCGGCCTGTCTATTCAGGCAAGTGATTTTGACCTCGTTACTCAGATTTCTTCCAGGTGTGAACCAGATAGGTGGAGGCGGAGGCACCCAGGGCTGTCACGGCCTGCTCCTTCGTCAGCGCGGGGGCTGTGCTGGTGACGGTGACTTTTTGCGTGCCCGGTTTTTCCGCGGGAACGATCTCCACCTTGGACACCCCCTCCAGCTTGGTGAAGGCTGCGGTCACGTGGTCCTTGCAGCCTGCGCACACCATGCCGGTCATTTCAGCGACGTAGGTGGCGGGCTTGTCTCCGGCGAGGACGGGCAACGTGAGGAAGGCGGCCAGCAGGGTCAGAAAAAAGGCGCGAGTCATAGGCCACACTTGTAACGCGCAAGTTTGTGCAGCCAAGTCCAAGTTTGCCCCCTGCCAGCGCGTTTGGGTGGTGGCAAAGATTTTCATCAGCCGGAAGTTTTTCCGCGTCTGGCGGAGAATTGCTGTGTTTAATTTCCATTCCTTCCACCCACCCATGAAGTCCCCCCGATATCTCTCCATGCTGGCCATGCTGGCGACGATTCCTGTTTTTGCGCAAGGTCAGCCGGCCACGACCCCTGCGGTCACGCTGACGCCATCACAGACGGCCCATATCTTGAAGGAGCTGGAAAAGGTGGAGGCGCAGATCGGCCAGGGACGCGGCGGGGTTTTCAGCAACGCGCTGGCCAAATTCCGTTCGGCGCTGGGCAGTGATGCAGCCGCGCTCGCGCTTTACCTGGACTGCTACAAGCTGGAGAACTTTGAGCGCAGGGATCTGAAGACCACGGATTTCATCGCATGGCGTGATGATCCCAGGCGGCAGGTGCTCCTGAAAGACCCGGATTTTGGCAAGGGGCTGTCCCTGCAACTGGAGTATCTGGTGATGAGCATTCAGGCGCAGGAGGTCAAGGACGTGCGGAAAATGGGCCCGATGGTCGCCGCCTTGCAGGCCTACCTGACCAAGGCGGTCTCGGCGGTTCAGTCCTCCATCAAACACACGGCATCGGGCGCGGTGGAAGTGAGGGAGGCCTCGAAAAACAACAACAACGGCGGTGGCCAACGCCGTGGCAGGGAGGGGGGCGGGGAGCGCTGGGGCATCAGCGACGCGTCCTCACTGGCGACGACGCTGCGCCGGTCGGTCAAAGGCACGGAGTTCAGCAGAGCCTATCTGCTGGATGACTACATGACGCTGCAAGAGTGGGAATACACACCGCTCAACATCGGCGGCATCTACGGCAGTGTCATTTTTCCCTATTATAAACTGGAAAAGCCGACGGAGCTTGCCGTGCAGTGGGATGCGCGGATCAACACGGAGCTGGCCCTGCGCAAGGCCCTGCTGAGCGAGAGCGAGTACGCCATCTACCTCGGCGAGGAGAATCCCCGCCTGCAATGGCAGAAGCAGAATGATCTGCTGGCTGGCGGCATCAATCCCGTCAACGCGCTGGCAGAGATGCTGAAGATCATCCAAGGAAACCCGAATCATCCGGACGCATCTGGTTGGCTGGGTTCCTTCAAGCAGATCATGGAGAAGGCCCAGGGAGCCCCTCCGCCGGAAAAGCCCATCGGCAGCCAGTAGCCAAGCCGCCCTGTCTGTGTGATAATGCCGCATGGTCCGCTGGTCTGTTTTGGTGATGCGCAGCTTTGGCCCCGCCCTGGCGGGGCTGGCGTGGGCCATGCGGACCCAGCGAAATTTGCAGGTGCATGCCATCGCGCTCTGCCTGGTGATTTTCCTCGGCCTGTGGCTGCGGATCGCCATCTGGGAGTGGTGCGCCGTGCTGCTGGCCTCCGGCATGGTGTGGGCGGCGGAGCTGCTGAACACCGCGCTGGAGGTGCTTTGCGACCGTGTCAGCACCGCGCATGAGGAGCCGATCCGCATTGTCAAAGATGTGGCCGCCGCCGCCGTGATGGTGACGGCCCTGGCCGCCGCCACGCTGGGACTGCTCATCTTTGCCCCGAAGCTCTGGGCGTTTTTTTGAGGGGGCGGGTGCTTTTCGTCCTGCCCTGCGATTGGGCGGGACCGGGAGGCATTTGCATGCCCCCAACTGCTGTCCTGCGACTTCTTTCTCGTCGCAGCCTTGACGCGGCATGACCCTCCCCTATCATGCCCCGCTTCTAACCGCCCTCAAAACCCCACCCGACCTACTCATTCCGATGGCCATTCTTGTTGAAACTGACACCCGCAT
>CAZPSQ010000415.1:0-3854 GCA_964588755.1 uncultured Prosthecobacter sp.
TGAGGGCAACGGTGTTCGGCATCGCCTTGTGGTTCGGCGCGTTGTTCGTGCTGCGCCTCATGGCGAAGGCCGATCCGAAGCTGCGACACGTGTACCTGCGGCACCGCCGGTACAAGCCGTACTACCCGGCTCGCAGCACGCCCTTCCGTGAAAACACGCCGAGTCAAGGGAAGCAATACAAATGATCGAAGCAATCGCAATTGGCATTGCTGTACTCGGTGCGGTTCTGTTGCTCATCCTCTTTTCCCGCATCCGCCAGGTCGATGCCGAGCTGAAGCTCAAGAAGCATCGGTCGAAGGATGCGGGCCTGGCCGACTTGCTCAACTATGCCGCCGTGGTCGATGACGGCGTGATCGTGGGCAAGAACGGCTCCTTTATGGCCGCCTGGCTGTACAAGGGGGATGACAACGCCAGCAGCACCGACGAACAGCGTGAAATGGTGTCCTTCCGCATCAACCAGGCCCTGGCGGGCCTGGGCAGCGGTTGGATGGTGCATGTCGATGCCGTGCGCAGGCCGGCACCGAACTACTCCGAGCGTGGCGTCTCCGCCTTCACCGATCCGGTGTCGGCCGCCATTGACGAAGAACGCCGGCGGCTCTTCGAGGGCCTGGGCACGATGTACGAAGGCCACTTCGTGTTCTCCGTGACCTGGTTCCCGCCGGTGCTCGCCCAGCGCAAGTTCGTTGAACTGATGTTTGACGATGACGCTGTGGCACCCGACCACACGGCCCGCACCGTGGGCCTCATCGAACAGTTCAAGCGCGAAATCCGCAGCCTGGAATCGCGCCTGTCCTCGGCCGTCAAGCTCACGCGCTTGCAAGGCCACAAGATCGCCACGGAAGAGGGCAGGGAAGTCACGCATGACGACTTCCTGAGCTGGTTGCAGTTCTGCGTGACCGGCAACTATCACCCGGTGCAGCTCCCCAGCAACCCGATGTACTTGGACGCCGTGATCGGCGGGCAAGAGCTGTGGGGCGGCGTGGTGCCCAAGATCGGCCGCAAGTTCATCCAGGTGGTGTCCCTCGAAGGCTTCCCCTTGGAGTCAACCCCCGGCCTGCTGTCGGCCCTGGCCGAGCTGCCGAGTGAATACCGCTGGTCGAGCCGCTTCATCTTCATGGATCAGCACGAGTCCTTGAAGCACCTGGACAAGTTCCGCAAGAAGTGGAAGCAGAAGATTCGCGGCTTCTTCGACCAGGTTTTCAACACCAACACGGGCAGCGTCAACCAGGACGCGGCAACGATGGTGGCCGATGCCGAGGCGGCCATCGCCGAGGTCAATAGCGGCCTGGTGGCCGCCGGCTACTTCACGTCCGTGGTCGTGCTGATGGACGAGGATCGGGAGCGCCTGGCGGCCTCCGCGCTCTCGGTCGAGAAGGCCATCAACCGGCTGGCCTTCGCGGCGCGCATCGAGACGATCAACACGATGGACGCCTACCTGGGCAGCTTGCCCGGCCACGGCGTCGAGAACGTGCGCCGGCCGCTCATCAACACGATGAACCTGGCCGATCTGCTGCCGACAAGCTCCATCTGGACGGGCAGCGCATCCGCGCCGTGCCCGATGTACCCGCCGCTGGCCCCGGCGCTCATGCACTGCGTCACGGTGGGCGCTACGCCCTTCCGCCTGAACCTGCACGTGCGCGACCTGGGCCACACCTTCATGTTCGGCCCGACCGGCGCGGGCAAATCGACGCACCTGGGCATCATCGCGGCGCAGCTCCGGCGCTACGCCGGCATGTCGATCTACGCCTTCGACAAGGGCATGTCGATGTACCCGCTCGCCGCTGCGATCAATGCAGGCTCGAAGGGCAAGACCGGCCTGCACTTCACGGTGGCGGCCGACGATGACCGCCTGGCGTTCTGCCCGCTCCAGTTCCTGGAGACGAAGGCGGATCGTGCCTGGGCGATGGAGTGGATCGACACGATCCTTGCGCTCAACGGCGTGGACACCACGCCGGCGCAGCGCAACGAGATCGGCCACGCGATCATGAGCATGCACGCCAGCGGCGCGCGCACGCTCTCCGAGTTCTCGGTGACGATCCAGGACGAGGCGATCCGCGAGGCCATCAAGCAATACACGGTGGACGGCTCGATGGGCCACCTGCTCGATGCCGAAGAGGATGGCCTGTCGCTCTCCGACTTCACGGTGTTCGAGATCGAAGAGCTGATGAACCTGGGCGAGAAGTACGCGCTGCCGGTGCTGCTGTACCTGTTCCGGCGAATCGAGCGCGGCCTGAAAGGCCAGCCAGCCGTCATCATCCTGGACGAAGCCTGGTTGATGCTGGGCCACCCGGCGTTCCGCGCCAAGATTCGGGAATGGCTCAAGGTCTTGCGCAAGGCGAATTGCCTGGTGCTCATGGCGACGCAAAGCCTTTCCGACGCGGCCAACTCGGGCATCTTGGATGTGATCGTGGAATCGACCGCGACCAAGATTTTCCTGCCGAACGTCTATGCCCGCGACGAAGACACGGCGGCCCTGTATCGCCGTATGGGCCTCAATGCGCGGCAAATCGAAATCCTGGCGACGGCCATTCCGAAACGACAGTACTACTACGTTTCCGAGAATGGCCGCCGTCTCTATGACCTCGCCCTGGGGCCGTTTGCCCTGGCCTTCGTCGGTTCCTCCGACAAGGAATCGGTTGCCACCATCAAGAGCCTTGAAGCCAAGTTCGGCGATGAATGGGTGCATGAGTGGCTGGCCGGGAAGGGCCTGAACCTCAATGACTACCTGGTCGATGACTACCTGGAGGCCGCATGAGCTTTGCTGACACCATGAAAGGCTTGATCTTCAAAAAGAAGCCCGAGCCGACCCACGATCCCCTCGATCCGCGCCGCTCAAACGCCCCGCTGGCCGGAGGCCGCCGCAAGGGGGAAGCCGAAAACCCCTACCTGGCCGCCCGCCGCACCTGGAACGATCACGTTGGATCGGTCGTATCCCAGCGGCAGACGTGGCAGGTCATCGGCATCTTGTCGCTGCTGATCGCCTTGGCCGGCGTTGGCGGCGTGATTCACATCGGCAGCCAGTCGAAGTTCATCCCCTACGTGGTGGAAGTCGACAAGCTTGGCCAGACGGTTGCCGCCGGCCCGGTAACAACGGCCGCGAAAGCCGATCCGCGCGTCGTGCACGCCTCGGTGGCCGAATTCATTGGGGACGCCAGGATCGTGACGCCCGACGTGGCCTTGCAGCGCAGGGCCGTGTTCCGGGTGTACGCGAAGCTCTCTCCGAACGATCCGGCCACCGCGAAGATGAACGAGTGGCTGAACGGCCATCCCGAGGCCAGCCCTTTCAAGCGGGCCGAAAAGGAGATGGTCAACGTCGAAATCAAGACCGTCCTCCCGCAATCGCCGGACACCTGGCAAGTGGACTGGGTTGAAACCAGCCGCGACCGCCAGGGCACCGTGAAGGGCCAGCCCGTCACGATGCGCGCCCTGGTCACGGTGTACACGGCGGAAGTCTCCAGCCAAACGACAGACGAGCAGTTGCGGAACAACCCCATGAGCGTGTTCGTCCGCGACTTCTCTTGGTCACGCATTCTTTGAATTAGGGGTTATCCAAAATGAAGAAGCATCTTTCTATTGTGATCCTGGGCGTCGTACTGGCCGCCCCCGCAGTAGCGGCGCCAGGCGATGACCTGGCCGACAAGTATTTCTCCGGGAAGAACCCCGAGCTGACCGCGCAAGAGCGGGAGGCGTTGCGGATCGCCAAGAAGTGGGACGCAGGCCCGGCGACCGGCATCAAGCCGGTGGCCGGCGCGAACGGGTCCGTGCGCTTCGTCTATGGTGCGCAGCAGCCCAGCATCGTGTGCGCGGTGCTCCAGGTGTGCGATATCGCCTTGCAGCCCGGCGAGCTGGTGAAC